>NZ_VISL01000001.1:1102500-1442500 GCF_007827465.1 Dokdonia sp. Hel_I_53 | reverse complement strand
ATATTGAATCTGGACTCGAAGAGGCTGGAGATGCAATAGAAAATGCTGCAGAAGAAACTGGTGAGGCATTAGAGAGTGCAGGAAACGAAATCGAAGAAGAGATAGAAGGTACTGACGACATGAATGAAAATGACGATATGTAGTTTTCATCTTTATTAAGAGTTCAAAAAGCAAGCAGAAATGTTTGCTTTTTTTATATCCCTTAATAGATAGTTATTGGTTTACCACTCATTTATTCTATTTCCATCAAGCTTTACAAAGATGAAAAGTAATACCGTAAATCCCCAAAGTCCAGAACCCCCATAGCTGAAAAATGGTAGTGGAATACCAACCGTAGGCAGTAAGCCAATAACCATCCCTACATTAACTACAAAATGTATGAAAAGAATACCAGCAACACTATATCCATAGATTCTTGAAAAATCATTCTTTTGTTTTTCAGAAAGTTGAATGATGCGTAAAATGAGTAGTACAAAAAGTACAATAACTACAGTACTTCCTAAGAAACCCCATTCTTCACCTACAGTACTAAAAATATAATCGGTATGTTGTTCGGGCACAAATTTACCTTTTGTCTGTGTTCCCTCTAAAAACCCGCGACCAAACCAACCTCCATTACCTATAGCAATCTCACTTTGTTGTGTATTATAGCCTATAGTTTTTGCATCTACTTCTTTGCCTAGGACAATGTTAAATCGGTCTCTGTGCCTTTGTTCAAAAACATTTTCAAAAATATAATTAACAGAAAAGGCAAACAAACAAGAAGCGGTTACAATACCAACAATTAGTCGCTTTGAAGGACGTTTTTTCCTGTTTTTTATAAAATATATGATTGCTAAAAGGACTGCAATAAGTGCAACATAAAGGGGGCCAATCAGAAGTGTTAATACAAATAAAGAGATTGCTGTAGCTCCCAAAATAAGGTAACTAGCCGCAAGTCCTTCTCTATATAAAGGAAAAAAGAAAGCTGCATACACAAGGGCACTTCCTGGGTCTGGTTGCGGGATAATGATTAATGCAGGAAGCGCTATGATAACCAAGGCTATTATTTGGTCACGTATAGTTCTAATGTTTGTCTGTAAATCACTTAAGTATTTTGCTATGGCTAAAGCGGTAGCAGCTTTAGCAAATTCACTAGGTTGCAAACTCATAAAGCCTAGATTATACCAGCTGGTAGCTCCAGAGATTGTTTTGCCAAACACGAAGAGTAATAGCAGCGATAGTAAAGAAATTATATATATGACACTTGAGAAACGGTCAAAGAATTTTGAATCTAAAAATAGAATAAAAGCAATGATGATAAACCCAAGAAAAATCCAAACAATCTGTTTGAAATATTCATTACTCATACTAAAGAAAGACTCTGCAGATGGATCGAATGATGCAGAGTAGATGTTAACCCAGCCTATCGTAACAAGTGCAAGGTATAAAACAATGAGAACCCAATCAAAACTACCTATACTACGGGAATTTCTTGCCATTAATAATTTATTCTGAAAGGTTTACCACTAAGTGGCTTTGCATATTCTTCTTCTAAGGTGTGGGTCAATACCCATTCTTCTAGATCTTTTCTGGTCACCTCTCCTTTGATATATTTCTCTATCATAACAGATGCTATACGACCACCGTAACGTGATCCCCAATAACCATTTTCTACAAAAACGGCGATAGCAATCTTTGGGTCGTCTTTGGGAGCAAAAGCAACAAATGTAGAATGATCTGTGAGCTGTGTGGTAACACCATCAATTTTCGTGTAATTTTCTGCTGTTCCTGTTTTACCACAAATTTCGATATCAGGAACTCTTAGGTTATATGCTGTACCAGAAGTATACACTCCGTGTAGCCCTTCTATGATAGGCTCAAAATGCTTAGGTTCAATTGTGGTAAAATTCTTTTCTTCAAACTGCTTTGGTAAAGTGTCAACACCCTGAATTTTTTTGAGTATATGGGGTTTGTAAAACCAACCTTTATTGGCAATTGTGGCAGTAAAATGAGCCATTTGCATAGGGGTAAGCGCGACTTCTCCTTGCCCAATTGAATTTGATAACGTAGCTGCAGCACCCCATCTCCTTTCTGGATACCCGTACACTCTATTATACATTTTAGCCGTAGGTATTAAGCCTGGACGACCAATAGGAAGATCATACCCCATAAAATCCCCAAGGCCAAAACTTTTAAGATGTTTCTCCCAAGCAGTCATTCCCTCTTGAACATTGTCAAATTTAGCAAGAGTTTTAAGATAGGCTGTTCCAAAATATGCGTTACAGGACTGTGCAATCCCGTCAATCATAGCTAGAGGTGATCTGTGATGGTGACATCCAAATATCTGACCTCTTCCGTAAGGTAAACCTCCATTACAATAAACTCGATCTTGTAAAGACATTGCATCTTCTTGTAGCGCTATTAAACCTGTAAGTGCTTTAAAGGGAGATCCTGGAGCATATTCTCCCAATAACGCTCTGTCAAACATAGGTTTTGCAATAGAGTCATTATAAAGTCGGGTGTAATTTTCTGATCTGGCCCTTCCCACCATAAGAGCAGGGTCATAGTTAGGAGCTGCTACTAAAGCAAGAATTTCACCCGTGGTTGGCTCAATTGCTACAATCCCACCACGTTTTCCTTGCATTAATAACTCACCGTATTTTTGTAATTCAGAATCTATAGTAAGATATATATTTTTTCCTTCCTCTGGTTTGACATCTAGTTGTCCTTCCTTATAAGGACCTATTACTCTATTAAAACGGTCCTTTTGTAAATATTGGATCCCTTTTTTACCTCTTAATAATTCTTCATATTGTTGCTCAACCCCCTGACGACCTATTAAATCACCCATCTTGTAATAAGGATCCTTATTGATGATACCTTGATGAACCTCTTGTATAAAACCTAGAAAATTTGCGCCAAAGTCAATCTGATAATCTCTTAGTGATCTTTTCTGAATGTAAAAACCTTCAAATTTACGCATCTGTTCCCCGAGAAAAGCAAACTCCTCTTGGGACATAGTCGGTACAATTACAGAAGGGTGTCTTGGAGAAAATACACGAGCTTTATTGAGTTGCTTGACTAATTGCTCTTTTTCAATATTAAGTAGTGTGCAGAGTTTTAGGGTGTCAAATGGTTTTATCTCTCGAGGAATAGCCATTAGATCATAAGAAGGCTGGTTAGAAACAAGTAGTTTTCCGTTTCTATCATAAATACGACCCCGTTGTGGTATTTCAAACTGTTGTTTTATAGCATTACTTTCTGATAAAACAGTGGCAGAAGTGTCATACACCTGCAAATAAAAGAGGCGAACTATAAATAATAGTCCCGTTGTAAGTACAATAAAAAGTAGTAGTAATTTTCTCATTCTCGACGCCCACTGAAGAGGATATTAAATGTGATGCATAGTATAATGGTAAATATACTAGTAACCAACGTTTTATTCAAGGTGTAAAGTATGTTGCTTATGTTAAAAACTTCTAATGAAAATAAAATAAAATGGTGTAAAATAACCATTACAGCGATAAAGACGAAACGCTCGTAAAAACCAACCTTAGAAAGCTTTATGGTATTATATTCATAACTCACTCCAAACGCAAAACGTAAAGCGTAAGGTCTTAAATAAGCGAGAAATAAACAGGCAGTTGCATGTATTCCTCCACTATTCCCAAACATGTCAATTGTAATTCCAGTAATGAAGGCAATGAGTATGTAGATAGATCTATTGGCTGTAAAAGGAAAAATGAGTAAAAAAAGAACATATGGATAAGGATTAATATACCCAAATAGATTTACATTATTAAATATGTATACTTGAATAGCCATTAGAAGCACAAAACGGACAATATTTAAAACTAGGCTACTGCTCATTTTCTTTGATTTCTAAAGCTTTAATCTCCTTTTTATTGTGGTTCTTTATAACGTAAACATGACCAAGATTAGTCATGTCATTAATAAGCCTTACTGATAATGTGTAGAAATTTTTACTCGGATCTAACTCAAAATTTTCAATGGTACCTATAGGAATCCCTTTAGGAAATATTGCAGACTTTCCGCTAGTCTCTATTGTGTCTCCTAATTTAACTGGAGCCTGTTGTTGCATATCTATAATCTGAACCATATTAGGATCCCTACCGTCCCATTGTAAGGTTCCAAAATGTTCAGAACTACGTAGCTTAGCATTTGTAATGAAATTAGAATTTAGAATTGATAAGACTGTAGTGTAGTTTTCAGAAGATGTGTCTATAACACCTACTATCCCTTTACTGGTTATAACTCCTAAATCTGGAAGAATACTATCTTTAAGACCTCCCGCAAGTGTTATAAAATTATCTGTTTTTGAATAATTATTATTTAGGACCTCTGCAGGAATATACTCATATTGAAGTAAACTGTCTATTGGTATTGGTGAAGTTGTTTCAGTTAAGTTTGAAATTTCAATGTCACTATCCACATAATTTTCAAGATATGTACGTAATCTTGCATTTTCTTCGAGAAGCTGTTTATTGTATGTTTTTAACTTAAAGTAATCTTGAAGACTGCTTACAGATTTAAAAATACCACCCGTAAAAAAGTTTGCAGAATTTACAGCTTTACTTCTATGGTAGGAATGAGACTGTACTGTAAATGTGAGTGATAAGAGAACTAAAAATGCAAACAACAGGAAGTGTTTGTTCCTGATCAAGAAATTGATAATCTGCTGCATAATCTATGAAATCTCTTATTTTATAAGAACACTCTTATATTTATTGATATTTTTCAAACAAATCCCTGTTCCGCGTACTACAGCTCTAAGAGGGTCTTCTGCTATATATACGGGAAGGTCTGTTTTTTGAGACAAACGTTTATCTAGCCCTCGTAGCATAGACCCACCTCCTGCAAGGTAAATACCAGTATTATAAATATCTGCAGCGAGTTCTGGTGGAGTTTGTGAGAGGGTTTCCATTACAGCATCCTCTATTCGAAGTATGGATTTGTCTAGCGCCTTTGCAATTTCGCGAAAGCTTATTTGTACTTGTTTTGGTTTTCCAGTAAGTAGATCACGCCCTTGGACACTCATTTCCTCTGGAGGAACTTCAAGATCTTCGGTTGCGGCACCTATTTGTATTTTTATTTTCTCTGCACTACGTTCACCTACATATAAATTGTGTTGTGTACGCATATAGTATATGATGTCGTTTGTAAATACATCGCCCGCAATCTTTACAGACTTGTCACACACAATTCCTCCTAAAGCTATCACAGCAATCTCTGTAGTACCACCACCTATATCTACAATCATATTCCCTTTGGGTTGCATAATATCAACGCCAATTCCTATAGCTGCTGCCATAGGCTCATGGATAAGATAAACTTCTTTACCATTCACGCGCTCTGCACTTTCCTTAACGGCACGCATCTCTACTTCTGTAATTCCAGATGGAATACAAATGACCATGCGTAGGGCCGGAGGGAAAAACTTCTTTTTTAGAGCTGGAATTTCCTTAATGAACATAGCAATCATTTGCTCAGAGGCATCAAAATCTGCAATTACACCGTCTTTTAGAGGTCTAATTGTTTTGATATTTTCGTGAGTTTTGCCTTGCATTTGTGCTGCCTCTTTTCCTACCGCAATAATTTTTTTTGTAGTTCTATCACGTGCAACAATAGACGGGCTGTCTACTACTACTTTATCGTTATGAATTATCAAGGTGTTTGCAGTGCCAAGGTCAATTGCAATATCTTCAGTTAAAAAATCAAAAAAGCCCATAAGGTATTTCGGGGTTATGCGTTAGTTTTAGGTGTATTGCTAAAAGTACAACTATTCGGGTTAAAATTACGCTTTCGCGAAAGCGTAGTCCCTTAAACTTTTATTAATGTTTGAAATGTCTTGTTCCAGTCATGACCATTGAAAGATTATTTTCGTTACAATAATCAATCGTTAATTGATCTTTAATTGATCCTCCTGGTTGAATCACAGATGTAATTCCTGCCTTATCTGCAATCTCTACACAATCTGGAAAAGGAAAAAATGCATCACTAGCCATTACAGAACCTGATAGGTCAAAACCAAAAGATTTTGCTTTTTCTATAGCTTGTTTTAGAGCATCTACTCTAGAAGTTTGACCAGTTCCACTCGCACATAATTGCTTTCCTTTAACAAGAACAATGGTGTTAGACTTGGTGTGTTTACAAATTTTTGAAGCAAATAATAAGTCTTCTACCTCGTTCTCAGAAGGTATTTTGTTCGTAGCATTTGTAAGGTCTTCCTTACTATCTGTTATGTAATCTCTATCTTGGATAAGAGTTCCATTTAAACAGGTGCGCAAAAGCTGCTCTTGTAGAACTATTTTTTTTAGTTTAAGAAGTATGCGATTTTTCTTCCCTTTTAATATCTCAAGCGCCTCCTCAGTAAATGATGGGGCAATGACTACCTCACAAAAGAGTTTATGTATTTCTACTGCAGTGTTTTTGTCTATCTGGCCATTTGCAATTAGAACACCTCCAAAGGCAGAAGTAGGATCTCCAGCAAGTGCATCTACATATGCATCAAGCATTGTGTCGCGTTGTGAAAAACCACAGGCATTATTGTGTTTTAATACCGCAAACGTAGGTTTTTCATTTTGGAATTCTGAGATAAGATTTACAGCAGCATCTACGTCGAGTAAGTTGTTATAAGATAAATCCTTGCCGTGTAGTTTATCAAATACTTCAGAAAATTCTCCGAAGAAGGTTCCGCGCTGGTGTGGGTTTTCTCCATAACGCAATTCTTTACCGTCATTTGCACTTAACTTAAGAGCTGGTATTTGTTGTTCTTTATTAAAATATTTAAATATGGCTGTGTCATAATGAGATGAAATAGCAAAACTCTTTGCGGCAAAACGTTTTCTATCTTCCATAGAAACATTTCCGTCATTTTCTGAAATGATCTTTAAAACTTCAGAATAATCTTCCATTGAAGAAACACATAGTGTATCCTTAAAGTTTTTTGCCGCAGCGCGTATTAACGAAATGCCGCCGATATCAATTTTTTCTATGATATCTTGTTCTGAAGCACCAGAAGTCACAGTTTTTTCAAAAGGATATAAATCCACGATAACTAAGTCTAGTTGCGGGATATCATATTCTTTCATCTCACTAACATCACCATCGTGATCCTGACGATTGAGGATACCCCCAAAAACTTTGGGGTGTAAAGTTTTTACACGTCCACCTAGAATAGAGGGGTAGGAAGTTACATCCTCTACAGCTACAACCGGGATGCCCAGATCATTAATGAATTTTTCAGTTCCTCCTGTAGAATAGAGAGTTACTCCTTGCTCATGAAGTTTTTGTACAATAGGAGCGAGTCCATCTTTATGAAATACAGAAATGAGTGCTGCGCCTATTTTTTTTGTTTGGGTCATTGTAGAAGGGTTGAAGGTTTCTGTTATGCGTATCGTTAGGAATTTAAAGCCTCAAAAATAGGAATTTTAAGACTTTTTAAATGAGTATTCTATGAACAAAATAGTATGAGTTTGTAACATTTTATCAATAGTGACGTCTTACTCATATCTTTTGATAAAATTAACCTATGCTCATTTACCTACGTACTTTAGGAGAAAGTTTTAGATTTGCTATTAATGCACTGCGCAATAATAAATTACGCACGTTTCTTTCGTTAATGGGAGTAACTGTAGGAATTTTTTCAATTATCGGAGTTCTCGCAGCAGTAGATTCCCTAGAAAGAGATATTAAGGGGAGTCTTTCTTCTCTGGATTCCAACTCTATGATAATCTGTCATGTGTCATTTGGACCCACAGAGGTGCCTAGATGGAAGCGAGAGCGTTTTCCACTAGTAACCTATGATGATTATCAATATTTGCAACGTAATCTACCTGGGTTAGGTGCTATTAATTATTCGATGTCTGTTGGTTCTCAAAAAGTGAGTTATCAGGGCACAGTAATGGAAAGTATACGAGTAGATAACGCTACAGAGGGTCTTTATGATATAGAGCGATTAGAGTTTGAAGACGGCCGCTTTTTTAATGAACAGGAGTCTATTAACGGGATGCCTGTAGCTGTTATAGGGTCTATCTTGAGGGATAAATTATTTGGAGAAGGTACTAATCCTGTAGGTAAGCAAGTAAAAACACTAAGTAGAAAATTTACGATTATAGGGGTCTTGAAAAAAGAAGGTGTCAATGCCTTTGGAGACTCTAAAGATGAAAAACTAGTAGTTCCAGTTAATATAATGCGTAGGATTTATGGTGATAATAATAGATCTACGTTTCCCACAATCACTATTATTCCTTCAGATGGTGAAGATCCAGATGAATTGTATGCCATGGCAGAGCAAACAATGCGCCGTGGTCGTTCAATAAAGTCTGGAGATGACAACAATTTTTTTATTAATAGACTTAGTGGTTTTGCAGACGCAATCGCAGGAATTATAAGTATTCTCACATTAGTAGGCTGGGGGATAGGTGGATTTTCTCTGTTAGTAGGTGGTTTTGGAATTGCAAATATTATGTTTGTTTCTGTAAAAGAACGTACAAATCTTATAGGAATTCAAAAAGCACTTGGTGCAAAGCGAAAATTCATATTACTGCAATTTCTCTTTGAATCAGTGTTGCTTTCTATTTTCGGAGGATTAATTGGGTTAACTTTAGTGCAGCTCATAGTGCTAGGTCTCGATGCATCAGGAATTGCAGGAGATTTCGAATTTGTTCTCTCTCTTAAAAACGTTGTCTTAGGGTTGTCTGTTACATTCTTGATTGGGATCGTAGCAGGAATAATACCAGCCATTGGGGCTTCACGTTTAGACCCTGTAGAAGCCATCCGTACTGGTATGTAAAAGTTTTTCTTTAAAGCATAAAAATATCTCCACAAATCTGTACAGATTTTTGGAGATATTTTAAGAACAAGCGCTGTTTGTATTTATAGTAATTCTGCGATTTGTGTATTGACCCATTCTAAAAAGTCCTCATCTTCCTTAGTAAAGGGATCCACTTTATTTGAATCAATGTCAATCTGCCCTATATTCTTACCGTCTTTAAAAATTGGAATTACAATCTCACTCTTAACCGCAATACTACAAGCAATGTAGTTATCTTGTCCTTTGACATCAGGTACCACAAAGTTTGAGTTTGATTCTGCAACTTGACCACAGATTCCTTTACCGAAAGGAATCACCGTATGATCTGTCGGTGTTCCAGCAAATGGGCCTAAATGTAAGGTTTTTGAATCGTGATTTGCCATGTAAAAGCCAACCCAATCATAGTAAGAAACATTAGTGCGTAGGGCTTCGCAAATTTCAGTCATCATCTTATCTGGTGTCACCCCATTTTGATTTAATATATTAGTTACTTGAATTTTTAAATCATCAAAAGTCATAATTCTCGTATTTTAGAGGTCTAAATACACCTCTTGCTTAAATTAATTTACAAATATAAGTCTGTACTTCGTTTCCTTGTCATATTTATTGGCAGTTATTTGATTTTTGTCACGCTCTATAATCTATTCTTAACATATGGCAGTAGTAAGACTTATTATCCAGATATCATAACACATACTGTCGCAAATCAAAGCCAGTCTGTAATCAATGCATTGGGTTATGCTATGGAGGTTGTCCCTAGTAAGAGGGAGGCAGCTATGAATCTAAACTATAATGATACGACCCTCGCTAGAGTAGTAGAAGGCTGTAATTCTGTAAGTATACTATTGCTATTTATAGCTTTTATGCTTGCCTTTTTTGGAGAAACTAAGCGCACGCTTCTATATATTTTTAGTGGGGCTGTACTTATATATGCCATAAATATTTTACGGATTGCACTACTTACCATTGCACTTTATAAATACCCAGAATATACAGAACTTTTACACGGTACTATTTTCCCCGCGGTCATATACGGCACTGTCTTTTTTCTTTGGGTAGGATGGATTCAGTCTTATAGAAAGCCAGAAAAAAATGAAAAATAGTGTGCGAGTTTTAATTACAACGGGCTGCTTAATTGGATTGTTATGCATACGCTTTCGCGAAAGCGAACTATTTTATGATCCTCTTATCAACTATTTTCAAGGAGCGTATCAAAACCATCCATTACCAATAATAGTTGAATGGAAGCTATTACTTTATCTTTTATTGAGGTTTTTTCTAAATACGGCTTTATCAATGGGCCTTTTGTGGGCGGTGTTTTACAAGAAGGAAATACTCAAACTTGCCGTGTTACTATACGTAGTAGTAGGTGTTTTACTTATGGTAGCTATGTGTGTTATGTTGCAATTCTATAAGCCGGAGAATTATCTACCTCTTTTTTATGTAAGACGTTTTTTAATACAACCACTCCTTGTATTTTTATTAATCCCTGCATTTTTTTATGCGCGTAAGGTAAATTAATAGACCATTCGTATTTTTGCTTTCTAAATTTTAGATTATGAAAACAGCATTTTACATAGTACTTACTTTAATTATTTTTTCTTGTAAACAATCCAAAGAAGCAGAGGTAATAATAGCTCCATCTCAAGTGGAAGATGTTACCCAAGAGATTGCTGGCGATTTAAATGAGACTTCAGGGACTATACCAGTGACTTTTGAGCTAGAATACATAAATGCTATTTATGAATCTTATCTAGACCTTAAAGCAGCTCTTGTTAATACTAATGCTGGAGATGTTGCTTCGATAGCAAGCGATATTGAAGAAATGATTAAGGAAATGAATGGCACTGATCAACAACTTTCAAAGCTAACCTCTTTTCTAGAAAAAATGGCAGCTTCATCAGAGGTGAAAAAACAAAGATTGTTGTTTGAAAATGTAACAGATGAAGTGGAAAAATTACTTTCTGGTAAGGTGACCTCTGGTAAGGTGATTAAACAATACTGTCCTATGGCTTTTGATGGTAAAGGCGCTTACTGGTTATCTAATTCTAAAGAAATACGTAACCCTTATTTTGGAGATAAAATGCTAAAATGTGGTGTGGTAGACATAGAAATTCAATAGCCACTATAAGTTCAACGATAAATTTAATATAGCTTTCAAAGCTATGTGCTTATGAAAATTCACTAAAAATGAGATAGATAGGCACGAAAATTGTAATGTAAAAGCCGATTAGCGTTGTAGTTAATTGGCTTTTATTTATTTTTGCTATCGTGAACAACAGTTTATCTAAAATAACGTCTCTTTTTTTGACACTACTAGTGCTAGTGTCTACCATGTCGTTTAGTATAGATAAGCATTTTTGTGGTGAGCACCTGGTAGATGTTTCGATATTCGGTAATGCGCAGCCATGCGCAATGGAGGTAGCCTTAGAAGCTAAGTACGGCTCAGAGCATTCAAAGAAATCCGAATGTTGTTCTAATGAAAACATTGTCATAGAAGGTCAAGATGAACTTAAAGTACAACTTGATCAATTAGACACAAAAACAATTACCTTTTTTAAGACCTTTACATTTTCTTATGTAGATTTATTTGAAGAATTTGAGTCTGATTTTGTTACGAACGATGGTTATCCACCACCTTTGATAACCATAGATTACCAAGTCCTTTACGATCAATATCTTATTTAATAGTAAACCCCGTCCTATACTTTATAGGATTACTTCCCATTCCTTTAGTTGTCTGAATGGATACAGTGTTTTCTAAAGAAGACACATACTATTAATACATCACCTGCATATTTGCTGGTGTAAAAATTGATTATAATGAAAAATTATCTTTTAATAATAATTGCGTTTTTCGCTTTCGCGAAAGCGTACGCACAAGGGCCACCTATAACCGCCGATAAGCCTATCATGTTAGGTGGAGGAAGTTTTACAATAAAAACACTAACAGAATTTCGAAACACCGAAAGACTTAATGCGGTGTACCTACCTGTAATGTTACACTACCTTCCTACGTCTAACTCATTAGTTGCATTGCATCTACCATATATATCTTACGATATTGAGGGAGGTGCATCTGGAAATGATCTAGCCGATATCAAGCTGCTAGGGAAATATCAATTCTACCGTAAAGATGCTACAGGTAAAACATTCCGTATGGTAGCAAAAACCTTACAAACATTGCCTACAGGTGAAGAATTAGATCTAATGGAGCTTAGTACTGGAAAATATGCTGGATATTATGGCTTAGTATCTGGATATGAAACTTTAAAATACGGTATTAGTACAGAGATAGGCTATAACTGGCAGCCAGATGGTACCTTGGATGAGTTTAGAACAAAACTCGGATTTGGTTTACCATTATTAAAACCACAATATCCAAATAAGCAACTCAATTTATATTTTGAATATACAAGTACACTGCTTACTGAGAGGGATTGGTATCAGTTGCTTTATGCACAAGGTGTGCAATATGCAGGAAAGAATATCACTTTAGATCTCGCAGTACAAATGCCACTTATTCAAAATTTACCAACATCAAGAGAATTAAATTACAGTGTGTTTTTAGGAACACGCTATTCATTTTAAAAAAATAAAATTAAAATTATGAAAACAACGATAATAACATTAATCCTTGTGCTAGTAACCTCTGTCGGCTTACAAGCTCAAAAAAATATGGATCAATTTCAAGTACAAGTAGATGGTTTAGGTTGTCCTTTTTGTGCATATGGTCTGGAGAAAAAATTTAAAGAATTTAAAGGCATTAAAAATGTTGCAATAGATATTGAGACAGGGGACTTTAGTTTTAAATATCCCGCAGAAAAAGCGCTTACTATGGAGGCTGTTGTAAAACAAGTTGAAAAAGCAGGCTATACACCTATAACTTCAAAAATTGTTAGAGCAAATGGAAAAGTAGAGGAGTCTGTTTCTAATACTACTGAACTCACGGAGGAAAGCGACGTCAAGAACCAGAAAATGATAGTTGCTGGAAAATGCGGAATGTGCGAAGCAAGAATTTTGAAAGCAACCACAGGGATAGAAGGTGTGATTGATGCAGCGTGGAACAAAGATTCACAGTTGCTAGAAGTAAGCTTCGATAATAGTCAAACTTCACTCAATAGAATCCAAAAACAAATTGCAAAAGCTGGGCATGATACAAAAGCACATAAAGCCACAGATAAAGCTTACAATGATTTGCCAGCTTGTTGTAAATATAATCGCTTAATAAAATAATGTCTTTCACTTTTAAATGAAAGGCTTGGAGGGGTGATACTAGTTTCCCCCAAACCACTTCACCTCTCCTTTTTTAAAATATCTTATGAAATATATATATGTATTAATAGTTGCAGCATTATTAACAATAAGCTGTAAAGAAGACACATCTATTAAAAAGTTGCAATGGGTTCATGCTCGCACCATTAATTTAGATGGAGTAAATCCAATTGGTATCTCCTCTTCGGGCAAAAATGGATTATGGCTCAGCGATGGAGATCACCATCGGGTTGTTCTTGTTAATGATGAGGGAATTATTACAAAAACCATCGATTCCTTAGATAGACCTATGCACATTGATTCTAAAGAAGACGTTGTTTATATTCCCCAATATGGAAATGATGAGATTTTAAGTGTCAAAGGAGATAACAGAGTTTCTATCTCAATTACTGATAGTCTTGATGCTCCAGCAGGTGTATCTTTATATGGTAATGAGTTTGCGATAGCAGATTTTTACAACAATAGAATTCTTTACACTGCAGATTTTGAGACATGGTCGTCTTTTGGAAAAGAAGGAAAAGCTGATGGTGATTTTTATTATCCAACTGATGTTCAAATTACAGAAAGTGCTATATGGGTAGCTGATGCCTATAATAACAGAATTCAAAAGTTTAATAAAAAGGGAGCCCACCTCCAAACCATAGGTGAGGATCAAGGCATGAATGCCACCACAGGTATTTTTGTAACGAGTGATGAGGTAATCTCTACTGACTTTGAGAATAATCGCGTGCTTGTTTTTGATTTGCAAGGAAACCTCAAGCAAACACTTACTCGCGACGTTTCAAAGCCTACAGATATTCTAGTGACTGATGATAACTTGTATATCACTAATTATAAAGGAAAGTCGCTGAGTGTATTCAACATGAAAGAGGTTACGCTACAGACCAGTGGTGAAGTCCATGATCATGATAATCACAAATACTAACTATAAAACGGATAGTGTAAACAGTATTTAAATTTTGATATGAGATGACGCAAACATATACCATTAAAGGAATGACCTGCAACGGATGTAGGTCTTCTGTTGAAAAGATGCTCAATGAAATTTCTAGTATTTCTCACGCAGCTGTGAATCTTGAAAAAGAACAAGCTGTTATTGAAGCCACCACTCATATAACGGCAAGCACATTACAAGAAGTTTTGCCTGTGAAGTATACAGTTATAGAGAATAAACCTTCGGAGCAAGATCTAGAAACGAATCAAGGTAGTAGTGGAGTTTTTAAAAATTCTGACCACGCTTTCGCGGAAGCGGAAACATCTTCAAAACTTAGTCAGCTCAAACCTTTATTTTTAATCCTACTCTATATTACAGTAGCTTCAATTTTACTTCATTATAAAGAGTGGAATTGGAAAGCTGGAATGTTAGACTTTATGGGGTTATTTTATATAGTGTTTAGCTTTTTTAAAATGCTAGATTTAAAAGGTTTTGCTCAGAGCTTTCAGATGTATGATCCTCTCGCAAAAAAAGTTCCTTTTTATGCAAAAGTTTACCCTTTTATTGAAACCATTTTGGGGTTACTATTTTTAATGCGCTTCTATGTGGAATTTGCCTTAGTAGCAACAATCATCGTGTTAGGAATTACGACCATTGGTGTAACTAAAACATTGCTTGATAAAAAATCAATCCAATGCGCTTGTTTAGGCACAGCACTTAAATTACCAATGACTGAGGCAACTTTTATCGAAAATGCCATTATGATTTTAATGGCAATAGCGATGTTATTTAGTTACGTCTAAGTGAAATAATTATAAACTTTCTAAAAGTCTTTAGGGAGTTTCTTAAAAGAAAAAACCTCTGCAATTGCAGAGGTTTTTTTTTGTTTAGAACTGCCAGAAGGTAGTTCATAAAAGTCGGTGACGACTCTCCACTACATCATTCCTGGCATACCTCCGCCACCACCCATAGGAGGCATAGCTGGAGTATCTTCTTTTATATCAGTAAGTGAACATTCTGTAGTAAGAATCATTCCTGATACAGAAGCTGCATTTTCTAATGCTACACGAGTCACTTTCTTAGGGTCAATAATACCCGCCTTAATCATGTCTGTGTACTCACCATTTTTGGCGTTGTAACCAAAGTCTTTTTTGCCTTCCATTACTTTTGAAATAACAACAGCACCTTCACCACCCGCATTAGAAACAATGGTTCTAATTGGCGCTTCAATGGCTCTATTTACAATATGAACACCAGTAAGTTCATCTGCATTCTCTGTAGTAATCTTTTCAAGAACTTTCTTAGCACGTACAAGTGCTACACCGCCACCAGCTACGATACCTTCTTCTACAGCAGCACGAGTTGCATGTAAAGCGTCGTCTACACGATCTTTTTTCTCCTTCATCTCAACTTCAGAAGCAGCTCCTACATAAAGTACAGCTACACCTCCAGCAAGTTTTGCAAGACGTTCTTGTAACTTCTCACGGTCATAATCAGATGTTGTAGTCTCAATTTGAGATTTGATTTGTCCAACTCTTGCTTTTATAGTAGTTGTGTCACCAGCTCCATTAACAACAGTTGTGTTGTCCTTATCTATGGTTACAGTTTCTGCAGTACCTAGCATATCAATAGTTGTATTCTCAAGAGTGAATCCTCTTTCTTCAGAGATTACCGTGCCTCCAGTAAGAATTGCAATATCTTCAAGCATTGCCTTACGACGATCTCCAAATCCTGGAGCTTTTACTGCAGCAATTTTAAGCGCTCCACGTAATTTATTAACTACAAGTGTTGCTAGTGCTTCTCCATCTACATCTTCTGCAATGATAAGAAGTGGCTTTCCTGTTTGTGCCACTGGCTCAAGTACAGGAAGTAAATCCTTCATATTAGAAATTTTCTTGTCAAAGAGTAAGATATAAGGCTGCTCTAACTCCGCATTCATTTTCTCACTGTTAGTCACAAAATATGGAGAAAGGTAACCGCGGTCAAACTGCATTCCTTCTACAACATCCACATACGTTTCTGTTCCTTTTGCCTCTTCAACAGTGATAACACCTTCTTTACCTACTTTTTCAAATGCTTCAGAGATCAATTCTCCTATTACATCATCATTATTTGCAGAGATAGATGCTACTTGCTTAATTTTATCTGAGGAGTTACCCACCTTAGTTGTTTGTTTCTCAAGGTCTGCAACGATAGCTTCTACAGCTTTATCGATTCCACGTTTAAGATCCATTGGGTTTGCCCCAGCTGCAACATTTTTAAGTCCCTCAGTTACTATAGCTTGTGCAAGAACAGTAGCTGTAGTGGTACCATCACCAGCTAGATCATTGGTTTTAGAAGCAACTTCTTTTACCATTTGTGCTCCCATATTTTCAAGAGCATCTTCTAATTCTATTTCTTTTGCAACAGTAACACCATCTTTAGTTACTTGTGGTGCGCCAAATGATTTTGAAATAATTACGTTACGACCTTTAGGCCCTAAAGTAACTTTTACTGCATTTGCTAGTTTGTCTACTCCACGCTTTAATCCGTCGCGTGCTTCTATATTAAATTGAATATCTTTTGCCATTTTATTTAAAATTAAAATTTTCGTTCAGCGAAAATTTCTTGGTTAATAAATTTTATAATGCGATTTAGTGCGCTTTCGCGAAAGCGTAAAAGAATTAAACGATCGCTAAGATGTCTTCTTCTTTCATAATCATATAATCTACACCGTCAAATTTTAATTCGCTTCCAGCATATTTTCCATAGATTACAGTATCTCCTACTTTTACAGTCATTTCGTAATCTTTCTTACCAGAACCTACCGCTACGATTTTACCTTTTTGTTGTTTTTCTTGTGCACTATCTGGGATGTATAAACCAGATGCTGTTTGTGTCTCTGCTGCTACAGGCTCGATAATTACTCGATCTGCTAATGGTTTGATGTTAATTGCCATTGTTGATTTATTTTAAGTTATTAAGTTGAATTTTAAGACCTCCGGCTGAGGTTACGCGAGCGTAAAAGACAGAAATTATGCCAGCAGGTAGAAACTGACAAATTTGCATTGTAATTAGTAACGTCAGATAGTGATACAACATATGCTAGGCGGTACTTTACTAATCCTAATTATATCGTACAATTACTATCTCAGGTACTTGAGAGCTATAAATTTGAAAAGAAAAAAGCCATCCTTAGGATGGCTTTTTGTGATTTTATAAGTATAATATACTAGTTTCCGTCTGTGTCATTTGTAGTATCATCAGGTAATGATACTGGGGCTGGAGCAGGTGTAGTATTTTCTATAGAATCCTCGTCAAATACTTGAGATTCTGCAACTACACTTCCGTCAAAAATAGACAAGTTACTTGCTAGAATAAGAATTAAAAGCAATGTTGCAAGTGCCCATGTTGCTTTATCTAAAAAGTCTGTAGTTTTTTGCACACCACCCATTTGCTGCGTGCCACCACCACCAAAAGAAGAGGACAATCCTCCACCTTTAGGGTTTTGTACCATAATAACGACTACAAGAAGGAAAGCCACGATAATGATCAGTCCTAAAAATATATAAAACGTAGTACTCATAATTCTTTATTCTTTATTGTTCTTCAAGTTGTTCTACTGCCCGAATTTGGTCTGCAAAGAAACCACTTTTTTCTGGATATTTCAAACTTAAAATTCTAAAGGCTTGTTTTGCCTTTTTGTAATTTTTTTGCTCCACATAAACACGAGCCAAAGTCTCTGTCATTAAGGCATCAGGTGAAAATTGAGCTGCGCTTGAGGGAGAGGTTTTTTTTGTTTTATTAGAGGTTGCTCTAGATATCTTAGGATTGTTCTCTATAAAGGAATCGACAATTTTCTGCTTACGCTTTTTAGAGAGCTTAGTAGTTTCTAGATCTTTTTTTAAAGTTGACCCCTTTAGATTTTCATCTGCCTCTACAATGGTTTTAGTTATAATGGTATCAGAAATTTCTGGTGATGTAGTACTGTCATTATCTACTGCTTTTTCTGGATCACTACTTCTGTCAATGGGTTGAAAACTTGCTAGTTTAAGCCATTCTCCGAAGGAGTGAGATTCAGATTTTGTAAACGGTAGTGGAGTTCCTAACTGTAACGACTCTTCAACAACAGGTCGAGTCATCATAGAGTCTTCTTTAACTACAAATAGACCAGGATCTAATATTTGAGACGCTTTATTTTGTTCTTGTTGCTCAACTTCTGTAGATAAGTCTTCCTCTTCTACGATTGAAATAGCTCTTAATCTTTGATCTTGCTCTTTGATTGATGAACTAATATCATTTTGCAAAAACTCATTTGAGGT
Organism: Dokdonia sp. Hel_I_53; assembly: GCF_007827465.1. Classification (NCBI taxonomy): domain Bacteria; kingdom Pseudomonadati; phylum Bacteroidota; class Flavobacteriia; order Flavobacteriales; family Flavobacteriaceae; genus Dokdonia; species Dokdonia sp. Hel_I_53. The sequence goes on along the minus strand of NZ_VISL01000001.1, from coordinate 1,424,172 downwards.
TATAAAATCAAATAATACAGCTCTATCTACTGTATGAGCAGCGGTTTTTTTAAGTGCGTTATTATAAGAAAAGCTACCTTCATTTTTAAGGCATTTTAAGTGCAATGCGTGTGCACTTTGGAAAAATGGAAAAGCTTCTATCACCTCCTTAATTTGTGATGTGTGAGAATTCTCAATATGCTGAGGATTTTCCAGTAGATATGTGTATTGCTCTATATTCATTTACCAGCGCGCAAGGGATGCATTAAAAATATCTTGAGTAATACGTTCAAAAATTTCATCTAAAGCGGTGTCCAGTTGGCTTCCGGTTAAAAGATTAGAGCCAGGGACATCAGAAAAGAAAGAAAAACGACGTTCAAAGTCATACGTTCCATCTTTGCGAGTATTATTATAAAAGCGACAATTTACTGTGACTGTCAATCGGTTTTGAGCAGCAGTATTTTCTGAAGTTGATGCCTGAGGTGCGATATAGTACTCTACAATCTCACCTTCATAAATAACATCTGCGTTTGTATTTGTAATCGATAGTGGAGACTGGTTTGCGATAAGGTCACGTAACTCATTTGTAAGTCTAAGATCTATACCAGGCTCAACAATAGCTGCTTCGTTTTGAAAAAAACGCACTTCAAAAGTTTCTTCGGTTGTTATAGAAACCCCACTTAGTGAATAAACCCCACAGCTTTGTAAACTCAGTACAAAACAAACTAATAAAGCAATATTTCTAATTGTTTTCATAAATCTAAAACGAAGATGCATATTAAAAATTGGAATGACAACTTGAGGAAAATTTATAAGTCAAATTGTTTGATTTTTCGATAGAGTGTACGCTCACTAATTCCTAGTTCTTGTGCGGCTGCTTTTCTTTTTCCCTTGTGCCTTTCTAATGATTTTGTGATGAGTTCTAGCTCTTTATCATGTAAGGATAACGTTTCCTCTTCTTCAATTTCTTCAGCAAAGTGATATGGATCTGCAGCAGGTTCTGGAGTTTTAACGGGTTGAATTTCCTCTTTTTGAGGAATTTGTAATACATCCATTACCTCTTCTACCGTTTCATAAGAATCATCATCATCATCATATATTTTTTTAATAAGCGACTCGTTCTCTTCTCTTACATCTTTAGTATTTCCATTTTTCATGAGCTCTAATGTGAGCTTCTTTAGGTCATTGAGATCAGCTTTCATATCAAACAGTACTTTGTACAATATCTCTCTCTCGTTAGAAAAATCTGATTGTTCTTTGTTTTTAATGACAGCGGGTAATCTAGAGCCGGTATCTGGCAAGTAATTGTGCATTGTTTCTGCACTCACTTCACGATTTGTTTCTAATACAGATATTTGCTCTGCAACATTACGTAACTGACGTATATTGCCACTCCATCGATAAGCGATTAGAAGTTTTATGGCCTCTTCAGAAAGTCTAATCGTAGGCATTTTGTACTTCATGGCGAAGTCTGAAGCAAATTTTCTAAAAAGCAAATGAATATCTCCTTTACGATCTCTTAGTGGCGGCAAGCCTATTTCAATGGTACTTAATCTGTAATATAAGTCTTCACGAAATTTACCTTCTTTTATAGCTTCAAACATTTGCACGTTTGTAGCTGCAACAATACGAACGTCTGTTTTTTGAGTTTTTGAAGATCCTACTTTTAAAAACTCTCCATTTTCTAATACCCGAAGTAATCTCACTTGTGTAGGTAGTGGGAGCTCTCCTACTTCATCAAGAAAAATAGTTCCTCCATCTGCCTCTTCAAAATAACCACTTCGAGTTGTGGTTGCCCCAGTAAAGGCACCTTTTTCATGCCCAAATAACTCACTGTCTATCGTTCCTTCTGGTATGGCTCCACAGTTTACAGCAATGTATTTATTGTGTTTTCTATGAGAAAGCGAGTGTATAATGCGCGGTATAGATTCTTTACCTACTCCAGACTCTCCTGTAACGAGCACAGAAATATCTGTAGGAGCTACTTGTATAGATTTTTCTACTGCTCTATTTAGGCCTGGATTATCCCCTATAATCCCGAATCGTTGTTTTGTAGTTTGTATTCCTTCCATACTAATGAATATTCAATTCTTCAATTCCTTCTCAGAAAATGAAAGTAAGCACTAAATATTGATAAGCGATGCTTTTCAATATTTAGGTAATCTTTTAATAAATCTTTTTACGCTTTCGCGAAAGCGTAATTTACTCCTGCCAATAATTGGCGTATCCAGTTGCTTTACCTATAAGTGTACCTGTCGTACATTCTGTCACTTTTACATTTACAAAATCGCCTACCTTATAATCTCCTTTAGGGAATACAGCAACTACATTTTGATCGTTGCGACCACTCCACTCGTTTTTATTCTTTTTTGATTCTTTTTCAATAAGAATTTCAACTACTTGATCTTTATAGCGTAGTAGGTTTGTGCGAGAGATTTCTCGTTGCAAATCTATAACTTCTTGTAAGCGACGTTTTTTAACCTCTAGGGGTACGTCGTCTTCCATTTTCCTTTCGGCGAGCGTTCCTGGACGTTCAGAATAGTAAAACATAAATCCATAATCATATTTTACATAGTTGATTAGGTCTAGGGTCATTTGTTGATCTTCTTCTGTCTCAGTAGGGAACCCTGTAATCATATCTTGGCTTATTCCTATGTCGGGAATAATGCGCTTAATATCGTCGATGAGTTTTTTGTATTCTGCAGCTGTATGCTGGCGATTCATTAACTTTAGAATACGGTCACTTCCAGATTGCACTGGTAAGTGAATGTAATTACATACATTTTTGTGATTTGCCATGACCTCAATTACATCGAGTGTCATATCCTGAGGGTTAGAAGTAGAAAATCTAATACGCATTTTAGGTTGCGCACGAGCTACCATATCCATGAGTTGGGCAAAATTTACTGCTGTAGCTTTTGCCATGTCACTTGCTGCTGCAAAGTCTTTTTTGAGTCCGCCACCGTACCATAGGTAGGAGTCAACATTTTGACCCAATAAAGTGATTTCTTTAAAACCTTTACTAGCAAGATCATTTACTTCTTCTAAAATAGACTGCGGATCACGGCTGCGCTCCCTACCTCTAGTAAAAGGAACCACGCAAAAGGTACACATATTATCACATCCTCTAGTGATAGACACAAAAGCGGTCACACCGTTAGTCTGTAACCTTACAGGTGAGATATCACCATACGTCTCTTCTTTTGATAAAATTACATTTACTGCATTGCGTCCTTCTTCTACTTCACTAAGAAGATTAGGAATATCTTTATAGGCATCTGGACCAACAACAAGATCCACTATTTTTTCTTCTTCTAAGAATTTACTTTTAAGCCGCTCTGCCATACAGCCTAGCACTCCCACTTTCATTGTTGGGTTTTTCTTGCGCTTTACAGCTTGGTATTTTTCAAGACGTTTACGTACGGTAACTTCTGCTTTATCTCGTATAGAACAAGTATTCACAAGTACGAGGTCTGCTTCCTCAAGATCTTGAGTAGTATTATATCCTTCATTGTTAAGTATGGAGGCCACTACTTCACTATCAGCAAAGTTCATCTGGCAACCATAACTTTCAATAAAAAGCTTTTTAGTATTTTGAGCTTTACGCTCAAGTGTTAAGGCTTCACCTTGTTTACCTTCATCTATTATCTTTTCCATCTCCTAATATTCAATCACTATCTGTTACTGAATTTGCAAAGATACAGCTATTGAGATGTTGTGACAAAGTGTCAGCTACTCATATTTGACGAAAACACGTTATTTGCTGTTAAATTTTTGATATCTAGTGAAAAAGTATCTTTTTATTGTCATGATGTTCTTATTTGCTTTCGCGAAAGCGCAAAAAAATAAGCTTACAAACTCAGAAGCGTTGCAGGGGTATTATTTCCAGCACGATAATGATTTTCTCTTTGCTATAGATCGTTATTATACGGCTGGCAGTTTTATAGGTTATAGAAAGCAGCTTGATGGAGATTTTATATTTAAAGGTAGTGAACTGTACCCTGTGCAATTCGATTTGACTATAGGTCAAGAAACTTATACTCCGAGAGAACTCTTTGATACAAACTTTGATAGATTAGAACGTCCTTATGCTGGGTATTTATTTTTAAAATCAGCTATTTCAAGAGCAAGCAAAAGCGAGCTGTTTTCTTTGGCCTTAGAATTAGGTTTAGCGGGAGAGCAATCGAAAGCTAGAGTATTTCAAATTTCTTATCATAAACTTATTGGTGAATTTATACCTGTTTGGTCTGGTCAGATAGCAAATAGTAGTCATTTAAATACATATGGCTTCTATGTCAAAGACTTAACAGTACCTAACTCAAATCTCCTTAAAAATTTCTCACTAGCATCCACATTAGCTCTAGGTACAAGGAGAATTTTTGTGAGACAAGAAGCGTTGGTGTTTATTGGTAATAGAGAAAGAATAGGTTGTACCAGTGCCTTTAATAGGTTGGGGTCTAATAGAGAGTTTTATGGCTTTGGAGGCGTGGGTATAGAATACGTAGCACTTAATGCATTGATTGAGGGACACCCGTTTAATGATTCTTCTCCGTTTACATTGCCTGTTGAGTCTAGAGTTTTGTCTTTTAAATTAGGAGCGGTATATAGAGGTGTGCATAATTTGTATGAGCTTATTTATAACTTTAGAACAAAAGAGACGGCACGTGAGGGTAGGAGTCAATTTATCGCTTTTTCATTTGGTAGATTGTTTTAAAAAAATCATTTAGGGTCTATTGGGATTATAGTATTTTTAACACATATTTATTAGAAAAGATGACATTAAAAGAAGTGACTACCAAAATTAACCAAGCTCCCCACATCGATTTTGGAGAGGTTTTTAGAAATGCACTTGCATTATACCAAAAAGTATGGTTACAAGGGTTGCTTATGATTATACTTTCTTCTCTTAGTTTTATGGGGATATACATGATTCTTGTTGTTCCAATGATGGCATCTAATTTTATTGTTGATGGTCAAATCACTAATGATGAGGTTGGAGGGTCAATATTCCTTATGGTGATCTTGTTTTTAGTTTATATTCTTATTATCGCAGGAGCCACGATCGCAAACTTAGGTCTTCAAGCTGCTTTTTACAGACTAGTACGGGTGAAAGATCGTAATGATAATCAAGAGCAAGGCGTTAATTTTGGAATGTTTTTTAAAAAAGACTATTTAAAAAAGTTAGCTGTGTTTTCACTTGCTTATCTTGGTATTATGATTTTGTCATATATTTTATGTTTTCTACCTATATTATACGCAATAGTACCTTTGCAGTATGCGCTCATAATTTTTGCTTTTCATCCAGAATGGTCTATTAATGATATATACACTGCTGGATTTAAGTTAGGGAATAAGAAATGGGGCGTAAGCTTTGCGCTTGTTCTAGTAAGTGGATTGGTGGCTTATATTGTTGGGTTCCTGGCATGTTTAATAGGTATATACGCAACAATGTCATTTGTGATGCTTCCTGGCTATATCATTTATAAGGAGGTAATTGGTTTTACAGAAGTAGAAGATGCGATTGCACAGATAGGGGAGCGATAGCTTTATATAGTTTATAATTTTATTTGAGTATTAATTCGCTTTCGCGAAAGCGTGGTTAGCATTGTGATACAGATTAAATTAAGTCTTAAACCTCATGTGTTTTCTACAAAAAAGCGTCTTCACAAGCCGTATTTAAATAAAACGTCTACTTTTGTACTCTGAAAAAATAAAAGTGTATGGCAAAGAATCTCGTCATTGTGGAGTCCCCAGCAAAGGCTAAAACCATTGAGAAATTTCTAGGAAAAGATTATAAAGTAGAAAGTAGCTTTGGTCACATAGCAGACCTTCCCTCAAAGGAATTAGGGGTCGATGTAGAAGGCGATTTTACACCAAAGTATAAAGTCTCAGACGATAAGAAAAAAGTAGTGCGTAATCTTAAAGCGCAGGCAGATAAGGCAGACATGGTCTGGCTGGCAAGTGATGAAGATCGTGAGGGAGAAGCTATTGCTTGGCACTTGGAACAAGAGCTGGGTCTTACAGCAGATCGTACTAAGCGTATCGTTTTTCATGAGATTACAAAGACCGCTATTTTGCGGGCCATAGATAACCCTCGTAAGATTGATTATGATCTTGTAAATGCACAACAAGCACGTCGCGTGCTTGATAGGTTAGTAGGGTACGAGCTTTCTCCAGTATTGTGGAGAAAAGTGAAAGGTGGTCTCTCTGCAGGACGTGTACAATCAGTTTCTGTACGTCTTATAGTAGAGCGTGAGCGAGAGGTCCTTAACTTTGAAGCCGAAGCTTCTTACAGAGTAGATGCAGAGTTTACTACAGAGGATGGGAAATCTTTTAAAGCAAAGCTGCCTAAAAATATAACGACAAAGGAAAAAGCTCAGGACTTTTTAAAGAAAAATCTTAGTGCAAATTTTAGCGTAGAGAATCTTACTAAAAAACCCGCTAAAAAATCTCCTGCACCTCCATTTACGACTTCAACACTCCAGCAAGAGGCAAGTAGGAAGTTGTATTTCTCAGTAAGTAAAACCATGACGATGGCTCAGCGTCTATACGAAGCAGGGCATATCACATATATGAGAACGGATAGTGTAAATCTATCAAAAGATGCAAAGGCTGGTGCGCAGTCAGAAATTCTAGCAGCCTACGGAGAGAAATTTCATAAAGAACGTAGCTTTAAAGGTAAATCTAAGGGGGCTCAAGAAGCTCATGAAGCCATACGCCCGACTGATTTTTCTAAGCACTCTGTAAATATGGACCGCGACCAAATGCGATTGTATGAATTAATTTGGAAACGTGCCATTGCATCTCAAATGAGTGATGCTCAACTTGAACGGACAAATGTGCAAATTGCCTCTAGTGCTGGTACCGCTAATATGACAGCAAATGGAGAAATTTTAAAATTTGAAGGTTTCTTAAAAGTGTATCTAGAAGGTAATGATGATGAAGATACTGAAGAGACGGGTTTACTGCCAGATTTGAAAAAAGGAGAGTCCCTTATTAATAATTACATTACCGCAACAGAACGCTTTACAAGGCCGCCCTATAGGTATACTGAAGCTTCTCTTGTGAAGAAACTAGAAGAACTAGGTATAGGTAGGCCGTCTACATATGCACCTACAATTACTACTATCCAAAACCGAAAGTATGTTGAAAAAGGTTCTGTAGAGGGCAAGGAGCGTGAATATGATGTCTTAACTCTCGAAAAAGGAGAAATTAAGGATAGAAAACTTACCGAAACAGTTGGGTCTGATAAAGGGAAGTTAGTCCCTACAGATGTGGGAATGGTGGTTAATGACTTCTTAGTACAGCATTTCGAAAATATTCTTGATTATAATTTTACCGCAAAAGTTGAAGCAGACTTTGATGATATAGCTGAGGGAAAGCAGGAGTGGACGAAGATGATGAAGGATTTTTACAAAGACTTTCATCCCCATGTAAAAGACGTAGAGAAAAATGCAGATCGAGAAGTAGGAGAACGCATTTTAGGTACAGATCCAGCGTCTGGTAAACCAGTGAGCGTTCGTCTAGGAAAATTTGGGCCTATGGTTCAAATAGGATCTGTAGAAGACGATGAGAAACCACGCTTTGCTAGTTTAGGTCCAGATCAAACTTTAGGAAACCTTACGTATGAGCAGGCAATGGATCTTTTTAAATTACCAAAAGATTTAGGAGTTTACGAAGAGCAAGAAGTCTCTGTGAATAATGGTCGTTTCGGGCCTTACGTGAAGTTTGGAAAAACTTTTGTGTCCTTGCCAAAAGGACGAGACCCTATGGATGTAGATCTTGAAGAAGCAATAGAATACATTAAGGAGAAGCAAGCTGCAGATGCACCAATATATCATTATGATGACTTACCAGTGCAAAAAGGTACGGGGCGTTTTGGACCATACATTAAGTGGAATGGACTTTTTATTAATGTAAATAAAAAGTATGATTTTGACAATCTCACAGATGAGGATATTGTAGAGCTTATTGAGATTAAAAAACAGAAAGAAATAGATAAAGTATTACAGGATTTTCCTGAAGAAGGGATTCGTGTAGAGAAAGCAAGATGGGGTCGCTCAAATATTATCAAAGGAAAGCTTAAAATAGAACTAAGTAAAGATATTGATGCAGCAAAACTTAGTCTAGAAGAGATTAAGAGTTATATTGAGAAGAAAGCTCCTAAGAAGAAAGCCCCAGCAAAGAAAAAAGCTACGGCTAAGAAAAAGACCACAGCAAAAAAGAAACCCAGCGCAAAAAAGAAATAAATTATGGCATTTGAGGTGCTTTTGCCTATTCCCGATATTGCAGTAGCTCATATACAGTTGCAACATCACCAGTCTATAGGAAATAATATTAAACTACATACGCTTCAAGATGGTTTTCCGGACCTTGGAGAAGTGGAGTTGGTAATAATTTGCTTACGCGAAAATAGGAGAGATCCAAATCACTTAGGAGAGTCTCTTTCTTTTACAGAAGTACGTAGGGCTTTTTATGAACTTTTTCCAGGAAACTGGCATACTTCCATTGCAGACTTAGGAGATATAGCTGCTGGTGCTTCTGTTGACGATACATATTTTGCAATACAAGAATTGAATGAAGTTCTTATTAAAAAAGGTGTAATTCCAGTTTTTATAGGAGGTAGTCAAGATCTTTTATATCCAATTTATAGATCATATGATAAATTAGATCAAATGGTTAATCTTGTAAATGTAGATAGCCGCTTTGATTTAGGGGATGCTAGTCAAAAAATACTTAACACTTCTTTTGTAGGAAAAATAATTGTCGAAAAGCCATATAACTTATTTAATTATTCTAATATTGGCTATCAAACATATTTCAATCCTCAAGAAGAGATTGACTTAATGGATAAGTTGTATTTTGATTCGTATCGTTTAGGTAATGTATCTTCAGATTTAAGTAGTGTAGAACCTGTGATGAGAGATGCAGACGTGGTGGGGGTTGACTTAAATTCTATTAGAAGTAGTGAGTTAAGTGTACGGCATAATAAAATGCCTAACGGGTTTGACGGGAAAGAGATTTGCTCGATTGCTCGATACGCTGGAATAAGCGATAAAGTAAGTTCATTTGGGATTTTTGAGTACAAAAATGATCCTCAAGAAGAAAAGGCAGCTATGTTAGTAGCTCAGATGGTATGGTATTTTATTGAGGGTGTAAATTTTCGCGCAAGCGAAAACCTTGATGTTGAAAAAGGGAGCTTCACAACTTACAAAGTACCTATTGAAGATGAGGTGCTTACGTTTTATAAAAGTGAGAAAACAGATAGATGGTGGATTGAAATACCATTTATTGTTGGATTGAATAATAAATTAAAAAGGCATACGTTATTACCTAGCACATACCAAGATTATTTAGATGCTTGTGATCAAAATATACCAGAAAGGTGGTTTAAAGCAAGAAAGAAAAACGAAGTATGATCATGCATTTTAACGATGAAATCAATATTTTCGACGAATAAATTGTTTATATCAGATAAAATAAATAGGTTTGCGACCTTAACTTTAGAATCTTAACCTAAGAATTATGAAAAAGTACATTGCATTTATTGCGGTAGTGACTTTGCTGGCTAGTTGTAGCAAAGGCGATCGGGGCGAGCTCGTAGGAGCCAAAGGCAAAAGATGGAATCCCGAGAAACCATATGGAATGACCCTAATTTCTGGTGGTGCATTCATAATGGGTAAGAGTGATGACGATTTTGCTGCGGTTAATGATGCTCCAACTAAAACCGTTACAGTGCGTTCATTTTACATGGACGAAACTGAAATCACAAATGAAGAATATCGTCAGTTTGTAGAGTGGGTAAAAGATTCAACCATTCGTACTAAACTTGCAATTTTAGCAGACGAGCTTGGAGAAACCCCAGGAACTGGTGGTATAGGTGAATTTGCATTTAGCGATGCAGATCCTGAAAATATGACTCCATATGATCAATATATGGCAGATAACTATTATGGTTTAAGTGATAACGAATTTGAAGGTCGAAAGTTAAATAAGGATGTTGATCTTATCTGGGATACTGCAGAGTATCCAGATGAATACTATGTTGAAGTAATGGATACTATGTACATTCCTTTGGATGAAGCGTACAACGGTCAGCGTACAATTGATGTCGATAAGCTTGAATTTCGCTATACTTACTTAGATATTCAAGAAGCAGCAAAGAAAGGTAAGGGTAGTAGAAAAGATCATATCAAAACCGAAACCATTAAAATTTATCCAGATACTACAGTTTGGATTAAGGATTTTGCATATTCTTACAACGAACCTATGCACAATGACTATTTCTGGCATGATGCTTATGGAGAATATCCAGTAGTAGGTGTTACTTGGATGCAAGCAAAAGCATTTTGTGAGTGGCGAACAATGTATAAAAACTCTTATCAGAAGTCTAGAAATAGACAGTTTGTTAATCGTTTTAGACTTCCAGGTGAAGCAGAGTGGGAGTATGCTGCTCGTGGCGGATTAGAAAGTGGAGATTATCCTTGGGGAGGTCCATATGCAAAGAATGACCGCGGTTGTTTTCTAGCAAACTTTAAGCCATTACGTGGTGATTACGGAGCAGATCAAGCTTTGTATACTGTTGAGGCAGATGCCTATGAGCCTAATGATTATAATCTTTATAATATGGCTGGTAATGTCTCAGAATGGGTTTCTTCTTCTTACGATCCTAACTCATATGAGTATATGTCTACGATTAACCCTAATGTGAACGATATGGACAATCGCCGTAAAGTGATTCGTGGAGGTTCCTGGAAAGACGTTGCTTACTTCCTACAGGTAAGTTCTAGAGATTATGAGTATCAAGATAGTGCTCGTAGTTATATTGGTTTCAGAACCGTACAAGATTTTATGGGTGTTGATGATAAAATTAACCTAAGAAAATCAAGATAATACCTTTTAATTATCCCAAATTATACTTTTTCAATTACTTAACTAAATTAACTTACTTAACTAAAAAAAACTATTATGGCAAAATCTAACACAGGAAAGAAGCTTATGAACATGGTCTACGGACTTGGAGCTGCAGTTGTAATTATCGGAGCATTATTTAAAATTATGCACTGGCCTTTTGGAAACTTAATGCTTATAATCGGTCTTATTACGGAGGCTGTTGTTTTTGCAATTTCTGCATTTGAGCCAGTTGATGATGAACTTGATTGGTCATTGGTTTATCCAGAATTAGCAGGATCAAACACTAATGGTAAGAATAAGGTAGCACCTGTAGATGCAGAAGCACAACTTTCTAAGAAATTAGACGTAATGTTGAAAGAAGCAAAAATTGATGGAGAGTTAATGAGTAGCTTAGGAGACAGTATCCGTAATTTTGAAGGTGCTGCAAAAGGGATTGCTCCTACTACTGATGCCATGGCTTCTACTAAAAAGTATTCTGAAGAAATGGCACTTGCTGCTGCTCAAATGGAATCTTTAAATAGTCTTTACAAAGTACAAGTTGAGTCTTCAAGTCGTCAAGCTGAAATCAATGAGCAAGTAGCTACAAATGCTGGTAAGCTCAAAGAACAAATGGAAAGCCTAGCAACAAATCTATCTTCATTGAATGGTGTGTATGGTGGAATGCTTTCTGCAATGTCTAAGAACTAATCTTAGTTGTTAACGCAATTAATTAATTAACAACTAAAAGTTTAAGATAATGGCAGGAGGAAAACAAAGCCCAAGGCAGAAAATGATTAACTTGATGTATCTAGTGTTTATAGCGATGCTAGCACTTAATATGTCTAAGGAAGTACTATCAGCCTTTGGATCAATTAATGAAAAGTTTGATAGATCAAACACAACTTTTGAAGCTAAAAATGAACTTGCACTTGCAGATCTTTCAAAGAAAGCTAATGAGAACGAGGAGTTTAAGGCTGCTGCTGCAACGGCAAAATCAGCCAAGGATCTTGGTGATGCATATTTTGCATATCTAGCAGCAGAGAAAGATGCACTTTTAGCAGAGGTAGAAGATCCTAAAGATTACGAGTCTATGGATAAGTCTAACTTTATAGATGAGCGTTATTATGCTGGAGGAAAAATATCACCTAAAGGTCAAGAGTTTTTAAACCAAATGACTACGTATAGAGAAGGGATGTTAGAATTAGCCGGTGATAATGAAGCTTTATCTTCTCAAATCAATGCAGATTTTAGTACAGCAGATATTGTTGATAGTGAAGGTGTAGAAAAGGACTATATTTCTTATAATTATGTAGGGTTTCCGTCAGTTTCATCTCTAACAAAATTATCTCAATTACAAAATGACATTAAGGTTGTAGAGAATGAGCTATTGACTAAATTACTCTCAGGAAATTTAAAAGAGTTGGCCTCTTTAGATAACTATGAGACAGTAATGACTACCTCTAAAGGAGCTTATTATACAGGATCCAAATTTGATGGTGTACTTTCTTTAGGTCGTGTAGATGAGTCTACAAAGCCTTCAAGAGTTGAGTTAAAATTAGATGGTAGAGCAATACCAGAGGATAAAATTTCTTATGATGGTGGTAAGCTGGTTCTTGGCGTAAACACTGGAGGAGTTGGAACACATGAAATAACAGGATCTTTGTTTTACCCACAAGATGGTAAGGAAATTGAAGTGGCAGTTACACAGGCATTTACAACTATTAATAAACCTAATTCTGCAACAATAGCTGCAGACAAAATGAACGTTGTATATCGTGGAGTTGCAAATCCAATGACGATATCTTTTGCTGGTGTATCTGACAATGCAGTCACTGCATCTGGTACTGGTTTAAGTAAAAGATCAGGAAGTAGTTATATTATGAAACCTGGAAAGGGTCGTGAAGTAACTATAAATGTTAATGCAAAACTACCAGACGGTGGAGGTACTGTTTCGGATAAAGCTGTTTTCCGTATTAAAGATATACCACGTCCTGTGGGAGCTCTTGGTGGAGACGACAGTGGTTCGTTAAAAAAACCTAGAGGAACTATTGAAAAAGCTCCTATTGGTGCTGTCCTTCCAGATTTTGATTTTAATTTAAATCTAAAAGTAAATAGTTTTAAATTTCGTGCTGGTGAAGCAGCGACGGTATCTGTAAGAGGTGATAGACTTAATGCTCAAGCTAAATCTGCTTTAAAAAGAGCTAAGAGAGGATCTACAGTACAGATTTTTGATATCAAAGCAAGTATAAAAGGTAACTCAGGATACAGATTGAAGACAGTTTCTCCAATACTTATCGAGTTAGCAAACTAAAATAAAATTAATTATGAGTCTTAAGAAATCATTTTTTGTCGTACTCGGTTTATTAGTAACAGTCCCTTCTGTTTTTGCACAAGGTAACATCCTTAATGCAAAAACGCCAGATGAGATGTTTGAGATAACTGAAGATCAAAAAGCACAAGACAATGACGAGCCATTACCATATGGTTATGTAGAGAAACGAGACGTACTATGGTCAAAAAATACGTGGGAGGTTATTGATCTCGATGAACGTGTGAATTTTCCATTGTATTATCCTATTGATACGGTAAACATGGGATCTGACCGTCGCTCACTTTTTGATGTTCTTATTAAGAATATTAAAAATGGGAAGATTGATGCGATTTACAGAGACTCGTATTTTACTGAAAAAATATTATTAGAAGATCTTGGTGCGGCAATGGTAAAAGTTGATACCTCAGACGCAGGGTATGATCAGTTAAATGCTGGTGAGCCTATCTCAGACTATAATATTGAGCGTACAGAAATTACAGCTTACAATATTAACGCATATCACATTCGTGGATATTGGTATATTGATAAGCGTCAAGGTGAGTTAAAGTATCGTTTACTAGGGCTTGCTCCGGTTTCTGGAGATGTAAACTTTTTAGATGATGCCTCTGCAGCAGATATTGAATTATTTTGGGTTTGGTTCCCTGGAGCAAGAGATGTACTTCACAAGGCAAAAGCATTTAATAGAAAGAACACTTCTATGCCTATTTCATTTGATCATTTGTTAAATAGTCGCCGTTTTGACGCTACAATTTACAGAGAGGACAATGTACAAGGTGATCGAAGAGTTAAAGATTATATTAGTGATAATGCAATGATGCAGTTATTAGAATCTCAACGTATCAAAGAGACTATCAGGGATATTGAACAAGATCTCTGGAATTATTAGAAACTATATTCATGGATTCAAAACCACCTAAGCATTATTTGTTTAGGTGGTTTTTTTATAGCGTTTATTTTGTTTGTTTAGATACTTAATCTAAAAAGGTACTTTTGTGGGATGAAGGATCTAGATTATATTATAGTGGGCTTTGGTCTTGCGGGTATTTGCTTAGCAGATATTTGTGAGCGTGAAGGGAAGTCTTTTTTAGTGATAGATCAAGGTATTGAGAGTGCTAGCAAGGTCGCAGCGGGACTATATAATCCAGTCATATTAAAGCGCTATACATTACCTTACAAAGCAGTAGAACAGTTTGATAATGCATTATTATTTTTTAAAAGTTTAGAAAACAAGCTCGGTGTTTCTTTCATGAATGATCTGTCCGTGCGTAAAGTATTTCATTCTATAGAGGATCAAAACAATTGGTTTGCCGCTAGCGATAAAGATGGGTTAAAAAGATTCTTGAGCCCTTCTGTGATTAGAAACTCAAACAAAGCAGTTAATGTACCATTTGATTACGGGAAGGTGCAAGAAACAGGAAGATTAGCTATTAGAGATTTACAAAAAAGCTATATCAATTATCTGGAGAAGAATAGCAGTTTCTCGAAAGCGTTATTTTCCCATAATACTATAGTCTTTAAAGATGATTACGCTATTTATGGAAATTATAGGGCGAAGTATATAGTTTTTGCCGAAGGTTTTGGGGTAAAAAATAATCCGTATTTTAATTCATTACCTATTGTTGGAAATAAAGGTGAGTATTTACTTATAAAAGCGCCAGGTTTAAAAATTTCTGAAGCCATAAAATCATCTATCTTTATTATTCCTATAGGAAATGACGTTTACAAAGTTGGTGCTACTTACAATTGGATTGATAAAGACTGGAAGCCTACACTTTCGGCAAGGGAAGAATTAATCGCAAAGTTAGAGTTAGTTATCAATGTATCTTATGAAGTTATAGATCAAGAAGCGGGAGTAAGACCCACAACTGGAGATAGAAGACCTATTCTTGGGGTCCATCCTAAGCACAAACAACTTGCAATCATAAACGGGTTAGGGACAAGGGGGGTAATGGCAGGACCTATGCTAGCTCAATATTTATATGATGCAATTGAAAACGGGATGTCTATACCTGAAGAACTCAACTGTGTGAGATTTACAAACAAATAATAGATCAATATGCTCTTTATTTAAAGCTGCAGTTAAAGTTGGTATTTAAGTAATTTTGCTTTTTGAAGGGTCATATTTCATAAAAAAATTAATCCATATATTACGCGAAATCCTCATTATCACTGGCATAAAAACGATCATTGTGCCTATTATCGCAATAAAAGTATTAGTGAGTGTAGCTTCAAATAACAAATAAGTAATTACAAAAGCTGCGGTTGCAAATGCGATCCCTACTGGGTAGCTTACATACATTGCTCCATAAAAAAAAGAAGGTTCTATTTTATATTTTGTGTCGCAATGAGAGCAGCGTTCATGCATTTTGAGGGTTTGAGAAAGCTTATAGGGGTTTTGAGTTCTATACATGGATTCATTTTGACATACAGGGCAAGTGCCTGTGAAGATGCTGTATAGTTTTGATCCTTTTAGAAATCCCATAATCTCATTGGTTTAGAGTACAAATTTAAGCATTTTTGCACTCCTTAAAACAAAGGGTTTATAATTTTTACTTATCCAGATATGCTTAATATTCATAATCTTTCAGTGTCTTTTCAAGGCGAATACTTATTTGAAGAAATAACATTTCGTCTAGGGGACGGAGATCGGGTAGGGCTTGTAGGTAAAAATGGAGCAGGTAAATCTACAATGCTACGAATTATTTCTGGTGAGCAGCAATACGATACAGGTTCTATTGCTATAGAGAAAGAGGTAAGTATTGGATTCTTAAAGCAGGATATAGATTTTGTAGAAGGGCGCACAGTTCTTGAAGAATCTTATGAGGCTTTCGCCAAAATAAAAAAACTAGAAGCTCAGTTAGATGATATAAACAATCAGCTAGCAACTCGTACAGATTACGAAAGTGAGGGCTATCATCAATTAATGATTGATGTAAATGAAGTTCAAGAGCAATATGAAGTGCATGGAGGTTATAATTACAAAGGTGAAACAGAACGTATATTGCAAGGTTTAGGTTTTAAACGTGATGATTTTGACAAGCTTACTGACACATTTTCTGGAGGGTGGCGCATGCGTATTGAACTGGCAAAATTACTATTGCAAAATCATGATATCTTATTGCTTGATGAACCTACTAATCACTTAGATATTGAGTCTATAATATGGTTAGAAACATTTTTAAAGGGATACACAGGAGCAGTAGTTATTGTTTCTCACGATAAGATGTTTTTAGATAACGTTACTAATAGAACCATTGAAATATCGCTAGGTCGTATTTATGATTACCCAAAGCCATACTCAGAATATCTTGTGTTGCGTAAAGAGCTAAGAGAGCAGCAGCTTGCATCTCAAAAGAACCAACAGAAGCAAATTGAACAAACAGAAAAGCTTATTGAAAAATTCCGCGCCAAAGCTTCTAAAGCTACAATGGCACAATCTCTCATAAAAAAGTTAGATAAAATAGATCGTATTGAAGTAGATGAGGATGATAATAGTGTGATGACTCTGAAATTTCCCGTATCTGTAACCCCTGGAAAAGTCGTTGTAGAAGCAGAAGGAGTTGAAAAAAGCTACGAAGATAAAAATGTACTTCAAAACATAGACTTACTCATAGAACGTGATACAAAAACGGCCTTTGTAGGACAAAATGGTCAAGGAAAATCTACGCTTGCAAAAATCATTGTGGGAGAGTTATCTCATAAAGGAAATGTAAAGCTAGGACACAATGTCCAGATAGGATACTTTGCTCAAAATCAAGCTGAATATCTAGATGGATCAAAAACTGTTGAAGAAACAATGATTGATGCAGCAGATGAAAAAACGCGGCCCAATGTGCGTAATATTTTAGGTTCTTTTCTCTTTCGAGGTGAGGAGGTAGATAAATATGTAAGGGTGCTTTCTGGAGGGGAACGTAATAGGTTAGCCTTAGCAAAATTGATGTTACAACCATTTAACGTGCTTGTAATGGATGAGCCTACAAACCATTTAGATATAAAGTCTAAAAACGTCTTGAAAGATAGTCTTAATCAATTTGAGGGTACACTTATTGTAGTTTCTCACGATAGAGATTTTTTACAAGGCCTTACAGATCGCGTGTATGAATTTAAGGATAAGCGTATAAAAGAATATCTAGGTGATATAGATTATTATCTAGAACAGCGTGATGTATCTAATCTAAGGGATATAGAGAAACGAGATGTTGTTAAAAAAACAGATGAAAAACCTAAGGAAAGTAAAAAATCGTTTGAAGATCAGAAGAAACTCAAATCTTTAAACAATAGATTAAGCAAGGCCGAAGCAAATATTAATAAGCTAGAGCGAGAAGTTAAAGCTTTAGATGTAGAGCTGGCTGTAAATTATGAGGAAACCATCGCAAAGGCAGATTTTTTTGACATCTACAATAAAAAGAAAAAAAAGTTAGACATCCTAATGGAAGAATGGGAGGCTATCACTGAAGAGCTAGACGCGTTGAGTTGAATTTTCACGCTTTCGCGAAAGCGTATTTCTGCAAATTCCCTAACTCAAAGAGGTTCTACATAAAGAGTGCTCCTCGGTATATCGATCAGTTTTTTTTAATATAGAAGTACTAGGGTATACATGGAAAGGTAACTTAGTTATTACCCTCTCATGCTTATAACTTAATACCTTGTAATAATAACTTTTATAACATTTTATTTAAGAACTTCTTAACAACTGCGACTGTTTTACATAGGTAGCTTTGTAAATTCCAATCCTTTGACTGCTTGTCTCTAAGGATATATATTTAAACTACTCTAAATGCGTAAAGTTATACTTTCAGTTGTAGGACTCATATTAATTATAGGAGCCTATTTTGCATCACAGGCCATAATTGCCAGCAATCAAAAAGAACGTCCTAAGCCTAAGAAAGTTATTAAAACTGTTTTCGTAGATACCGTAAACAATGGAATTGTTCCTATTAATATTTCTGCTAATGGAAATCTTGTTTCTCAACGTAGACTAGAGCTTTTCTCAGAAGTTCAAGGTGTTTTACAACGAGGTAGTAAATTGTTTAAACCAGGACAAACCTATCGTAAAGGAGAAACGTTATTAAGCCTAAATAGCGCAGAATATTACGCCCAAGTTAAAGCTCAGAAAAGTGCACTATATGATCAGATTACAGCGATTATGCCAGACCTGCGTTTAGATTACCCAGATTCTTTTCAAAAGTGGAATGCCTACCTCAATACATTTGATGTAAATAAGAACACACCTGAGCTTCCAGAAATGACATCAGAAAAGGAAAAGTATTTTATCTCAGGCCGTAATATACTTACATCCTATTACAATGTAAAAAACCTCGAACAACGATTAAGCAAGTATAGAATTGCTGCTCCATTTTCTGGAATATTGACAGAAACACTAGTTACAGAAGGAACCCTTGTTCGTCCAGGACAAAAATTAGGAGAGTTTATCGATACAAGTGTGTATGAACTTGAGGTGGCCATTAGCAAATCTTACGCAGATTTATTGAAAATTGGGAGCCAAGTGATGCTTACAACTATTAATGGGGAGCGAGAATACATAGGTAAAGTAAGTCGTGTCAATGGAAATATAGATCAAGCTTCGCAAACTATAAATGCATACATAGAGGTGAAGGGGTCAGATTTAAAAGAGGGAGTATATCTCGAAGCTGTATTAGAGGCAAAAGAAGAGGCAGACGCTATATCAATACCTAGAGGCTTACTACAGCCAGAAAATCAACTTTTTACCGTGCGGGATTCTATACTAGAAATGATAAATGTGCAACCTGTATATTTTTCCGAAAAAGAAGTAGTTGTAAAAGGAGTTCCTGATGGAACGCGTATTGTTAGTAAACCAGTTCCTGGCGCTTATGCTGGTATGCTAGTTAAGATGTATCAAGAAGGAAAGGATACCCAAACACAAGCAGAGTAGTATGCGCAAAATTATAGAGTATTTTATAAAATATCACGTCGCAGTAAATGTGATCGTATTGATGTTTTTTGTTTTTGGTATTGTAGGAGCTTTATCACTTAAATCTTCTTTTTTTCCGCTAGTAGATTCAAAAAATATTAATATAAGTGTCGTTTACCCTGGAGCATCTCCTCAAGAGATAGAAGAAGGGATCGTACTTAAAATTGAGGATAATTTAAAAGGATTAGATGGTGTAGAACGTGTCGTATCTACTTCTCGTGAGAATAGTGGAAACATTAATGTAGAAATCGAGAAGGGAAAGGATATAGATTTTATGCTTTTGGAGATAAAGAATGCGGTAGACCGTGTTCCGTCTTTTCCATCAGGTATGGAGCCACTTGTGGTTGCCAAACAAGAAGCCATTCGACAGACTATATCTTTTGCTATAAGTGGTGACAATGTAGAATTAGCAACACTTAAGCAAATAGGCCGTCAGGTAGAAAACGACCTGCGTGGTATTGATGGTATTTCTCAAATAAATGTATCTGGATATCCTGCAGAAGAGATTGAGATTGCGGTAAATGAAAACAGCTTACTCGCGTATAATCTAACATTTGCGGAGGTTTCTCAAGCAGTGAGCAGATCTAATATACTCACCACAGGAGGTACAATAAAAACAGATGCAGAGGAGTATCTAATAAGGGCAAATAATAGATCTTATTACGGGGATGAGCTGTCAAATGTGGTCGTAAGATCTGACGCAAATGGTCGCACGATTAGACTTAAAGACGTTGCACAAGTTAGAGACCGTTTTTCGGAAACACCTAATGCAAATTATTACAACGGTAATCTAGCAGTAAATGTAACGATCACTTCTACTAATACAGAAGACCTGATAGGAGCGGCAGAGGCTACTAAGGAGTACATTGAAAATTTTAATCAAAAATATAATAACGTACAACTTGCTGTTGTAAATGACTTGTCAATAACCTTAGTACAGCGTACAAAATTACTTACTGAAAATGCTATTGTAGGGATGCTGTTAGTTTTAATTTTTCTGTCTGTGTTCCTTAATACAAGGTTAGCCTTTTGGGTAGCGTTTGGATTACCAGTTGCTTTTTTAGGGATGTTTATGCTAGCTGGATACTTCAATGTCACGATCAATGTTTTATCTCTGTTTGGGATGATCATTGTTATTGGTATTCTCGTAGATGATGGAATTGTAATTGCAGAAAATATTTATCAGCATTATGAGCGAGGTAAAACTCCAATACAAGCAGCCGTAGATGGAACCATGGAGGTATTGCCTCCAATTTTAAGTGCCATTACAACAACCATACTAGCCTTTGGGATTTTTCTGTTTTTAGATGGTCGTATAGGTGAATTTTTCGGAGAAGTATCTGTAATTGTGATGCTAACATTATTAGTTTCTTTGGTAGAAGCCTTAATTATTCTTCCAGCCCACCTTGCTCATTCAAAAGCATTGAGAACAGAGAGTAATGCACCAAAAAAAGGAATAGCAAAAATATTCTCAAAATTGAGGTACATTAACGAGTTTGGTGATCGTATTATGCAGTGGTTACGAGATAACGTATATAGTCCTGTCTTGAGATTTGCGCTAGATTACAAGTTTCTCATGTTTTCCTTTTTTATTGTGTTTGTAATATTAACGCTAGGAAGTTTTCAAGCAGGGATTATAAGAGGAGCGTTCTTTCCACAAATAGCAAGTGATAACGTACGTGTAACACTCAATATGCCTAACGGAACAAATGAAAAAGTTACTGATAGTATTATATCCTTTATTGAAGACAAGGCAAACGAAGTTAATCAAGAACTTACTTCAGAATATCTAAATGGAACGAATACTGAGCTTTTTGAAAATCTAATTAAAACTGTGGGTCCTGGAGGTTCTCAAGCCTCACTATCTTTAAATTTATTGCCGGGAGAGGAGCGACCTAATGAGATTACAAGCGCATTGGTCACAAATCGTTTACGCAAAAAGGTAGGGCAGGTTGTAGGTGTAGAGAGCTTAGTATATGGAAGTGGAGGAAACTTTGGTGGTAGCCCAGTTTCTGTATCCTTATTGGGAAATAACATTGCAGAATTAAAAGCGGTTAAAGAGGAGCTCAAGGAATATCTAGAGTCCAATCCAGAGATTAAAGACGTTACTGACAATGACCCCGCAGGAATAAAAGAAATACGGCTTGAGCTAAATGAAAGTGCTTACGCATTAGGGCTCAATCTCCAAAGTGTGATGGCTCAAGTCAGATCTGGATTTTTTGGAACTCAGGCACAGCGTTTTCAAAGAGGCCAAGATGAGATACGCGTCTGGGTACGTTACGACAAAGAAAATAGAACATCAATAACAGATCTTGATGAGATGCGCATCGCAACACCTAGCGGAGCAAAAGTGCCACTTAATGAAATAGCAACGTACACTATTGATCGTGGAGATGTAGCTATAAATCATCTAGAAGGTAGACGTGAAATTCAAATATCTGCAGATCTTGAAAATCCAAAGGAAGTAAGTGCAACAGATGTGATGGCAGAACTGCAAAATAATGTGATGCCAGAGATCTTATCAAAGTACCCAACGGTGACACCATCGTATGAAGGTCAAAATAGAGAGGCAGGTAAACTTACTGGATCTCTAAAGCCAGTAGGCTTGACGGTACTTCTACTTATTTATATTGTGATAGCTTTTACATTCCGTAGCTATAGTCAGCCATTAATGTTGCTGTTATTAATTCCATTGAGCTTGCCCGCGGTAGCTTGGGGGCATTGGATACACGATTTTCCAGTAAATATTTTGTCAATGTTAGGTATTATTGCGCTTATTGGGATAATGGTAAATGATGGGCTTGTTCTTATAGGTAAATTTAATAGTAATCTCAGGGAAGGAATGACCTTTGATGAAGCCATTTTTGATGCTGGTCGTTCTCGATTTAGAGCTATTTTCTTAACCTCTATAACTACAATTGCTGGACTTGCTCCACTTATTTTTGAAGAGAGTAGACAGGCTCAATTTTTAATTCCTATGGCAATAAGTATAGCTTATGGGATTGGTTTTGCTACAATTCTTACCCTAGTGATGTTACCTATTTTCTTGTCTTTTAGTAATTGGATGAAAACAACTACAGAAAAATTAATAGTGGGTAGAAAAGTACCTAGAGAAAGTTCAGAGCGTGCGGTAAAAGAAATGGAAGAAGAAGCAGCAAATGAAGAAGGTCAACAAGTAGCGTATAATTCAAACACGGAGATTGCCTCATGAATTTGTATAAAAATCATACCGATAGAGAATTGATAACTGTACTTGATAACGTGAATAAACTCACTTACGAGGCGCAACTTAATTTATTAAGGGAGTTTAATAAAAGAAAAATCACACAAGATACTTCAACACTTCAATTACTAATTTCAGAGACAGAAACTGCAATAAGAAACCTCGATGTACTAAAAGACTTGGGTTTCAAGGCTCAGTTTGATGATGATAGCCTTATTGTAAAAAGAGATAGCAGTGCGCAGTTAATGGATATCGTAGCTATCGTAATAGGTTTTATGTTAGCATTGATAGGATTAATACACTTCTGGCTTCTTATAGCGATGTTCTTTGGTGATAATGAATTCACACTTACAAAATTAATTACGTATGCACTGATGATACTTGCTGGAGGTGTAGGTTTTAAAATGCTTAAAGGTGTGCATCGATTTTTAGATTATAGATCTTTTAGCTTAGAGCAAAAGCGAGATTCTTTAGAAGTACACAAAGGAGGAGATGATTTAAAATATGTGCCGCAGGATGCGTCTCTAGAGACTCAAGATGAGGAGCTCATTTTTAAACTTGGAGATAATGAAATAATATATGCAAGTGCTTATAATTTGAAACAAAAAATGACACTTGAGGAGCTGGTACGTAAAATTAAAAATATAGGATGATTCCATCAAGATTAGTTAAACATATTGGATGTATTATTTGTTTTTTTGCTTTCGCGAAAGCGTACCCACAGCAAACGGCACAATTATTATCCAAAGAGGATGCTGTACAACAAATGCTAGAGAACAACTTTGGGGTTCTACTAGCGACAAACCAAGTCGCCATTGCTGAAAATAATACGAGTATTCTCAATTCAAATTATTTGCCTACAGTTTTTGGACTTGCAGGCGCAAACTTTGATAGAACAAGTAGTACTAATGATTTTGGAGGTGCATTAGATCAACAGGGCAATCCCCGTCCTGATATAATCATTGACGATGCAGAGACAACTCGTTATGATGCATCCATAAATGCCAGTTATACATTATTTGACGGCTTGGGAAGATTTTACAATTACAAGCAACTCAAAGAACGATATAATTTATCTCAGTTAGAAGCGAGAGAAACTATAGAAAATGTAATGCTTCAACTTTTTTCTGTATACTATGAAGTTGCTAGAATTGAAGAAAATATATCAGTACTAGAGTCGGCTTTAGAAATCTCAAAACAGCGAGAAACTCGTGCTCAGTATCAATTTGACTATGGACAGGTAAATAGACTTCAAATACTCAATGCTCAGGTGGATATTGTAACGGATAGTATTAATTTATTAAATGCATCTCAACAACTGCGTAACGCACAACGAGATTTAAATGTCGTCTTGGCCAGTGATATACAAGATTTAAAAACGGCAGATACTACTGTTACATTTGTAAGCCCTCTTCTTATGGATAGCTATCTTGAAAATGCCACTTTAAACAACGTGAGTTTGTTGCAAATTGAACAAGACATACTCATTAATGATTATGAGATAAAAAAAGCAAAAGGTCTGTTTTTACCTACCATAGGTCTTACTGGAAGCTATGGATGGAATCTAGCAAATAATCCTGCCTCTGCATTTTTTCCTAGCACAACAAGAACATCTACTTCATTAGTGGCAGGAGCTAGTTTACGGTGGAATCTTTTTGACGGAGGGCGCTCTATTGTAGGACTAAAAAATGCAAAAATAGCTCTAGATAGTCAAGAAATTTTAAAGGCGCAGCTAGAACAATCTGTAAAAAGAGATATTGCAAATGCTCGCGGAAATTATATTAATGCACTAGCGATCTACCATCTTCAAGAAGATAACGTAGCAACTAGTATTGCAAATTTTGAACGTTCACAGGAAAGATTAAAACTTGGACAGATCACAAGTATAGAATTTCGGCAGGCGCAGCTTAATTTGCTCAATACTCAAACGAGTAAGAACGCTGCAAAATACACAGCTAAGCTAGCTGAACTTACACTGTTGCAGTTGACGGGACAGTTACTTAACGTCGATTTTTAGTTTTACGCTTTCGCGAAAGCAAACTTGACACAAAACCTACATTATGTACGAGCATTTTTTTCAATGTCCATACTGTTGGGAAACAATATCTATGCTTCTAGATCCTTCTGCAAATTCTATATATGTGGAGGATTGTGAAGTATGTTGTAACCCTATAGAAATCCGAACAGTATTTCAAGAAGGTGAATTGTCAGAATTTACGGCATCAAATATTGAACAGTGAATCTTTAAAAGCCGTACCTTTTGTGTAATAAGCAAGCTATGGTAGTTACACTAAATATTTCTGAGAGAGTTATAGGGTTTGTATTTGAAAAAAAACTTGACCAAGAAGGTGTGGATGAGATCAAGGAATCTATTCTTGAAAAGCTGGAGAAGTACGAATCTATAAATCTATATTTGGAAGAAGATGATACTGAAGATGTAAATCTTAAGGCATTGATGGAAGAAATGCTTTTTAACATCAACCATAGTAACAGATTTGAAAGAGTTGCAGTTGTAACAGACAGAGACTGGATACGAAACTTGTCGACATTTAAAGGTGTATTAATGGATTCAGAACTTAAAACGTTCACTTTAGGGGAGCGTGTTGATGCACTTTCATGGATAATCCAGTCATCAAACTTGAGGGTTTCAAAAAAGACATAATATTTCTCTACTCACAATTAGTTTATTTCCAGTGAAATAAATAGAAATAAAAATTTTTACAAATATTTTAAGCTTTCATATTAGGTTTTAGCCTTAAAATGGTTGTATATTTGCCATCCAATAGCGCGGGATAGAGCAGTAGGCAGCTCGTCGGGCTCATAACCCGAAGGTCACTGGTTCGAGTCCAGTTCCCGCTACTAAGTAAAAGTCCCAACCGTAAAGGTTGGGACTTTTTTTATATCTTAATTAGAAATTTATGGAAATAAATCCAACAGAAATCATTGGGTATCTAGCAAGTCTATTTGTGTTACTGTCATTTTTTAATAAAGATCTACGTAAGCTGCGTATTGTGAACTCTGTAGGATGCGCCCTCTTTGTAGCTTATGGAGTACTGCTAGGCAGCATCCCTATTATTATTACAAATGTTGCCATATTATTAGTAAATGGGTATTATCTGTTTATTAAGAAATAGACCAAAAGTACCCTAGAGGTCTTTTAATTGTAGGTTTTTTATTAATTTTATAGCACCAAATCCAGCAAACAGCATTCATATTTTTTTCAATTGCGTCAATGAGAGAGTATTAGAGTACTTAGTTTTGTGTTTTAAGTTTTATCAAAAATGTTAAACATTAGTGAGTTAACCCCTGCAGACCAACTTCGCAAGCTCGCTGTATTTCTAGAGGCAGATTTCAGTGAGAGTCTTGGGGCATCTAAGCTTGTGCTGGATAATGATAACGGTAAGGGCGTGATTACAAACCATGTCATCTTCTCAGGTCTTGTGGTAAGGACCTATAACATCAAGTTATCAGAGGAATTTATTTTTACAAAGGATGAAAGCCAAATGAATCCTTTATATTTTCTTTATTGTATAGAAGGTTATTTCTATCACAAATTTGAAAATACAGATAAGGTAAATAAAATTGGTCATTTACAGAATGTAATTCTGTCAAGTGCTACAGATGAGCAAAACACAATTATTCTACCTGCAAATGTTCAAATATCTATGACTGCCATCCTAGCGATGAAAGAAAATATGACTGAGGACGTGTATCATAGTAGAGAAGGATTATGGAAAGATGTATTTGAACTTTTTGAAGTAGATGGGCAGGATACCGCTTTTCAGTATTTTGGAGAAATCTCTCCTAGGATTGCAGAGCACACAACATTGTTAGTAAAAAACACCAGAACAGATGTTATAGGTAGGCTATTGGCAGAAAGTGCAGTGCTTAAAACTATCTCAGAACAGATAGATTCTTACCAAAAGTCTGATGCTAATACTAATACAACACATGGTTTACGCGATGATGAGTTACGTAAAATAATTGATTTAGGAGATTATATTAAATCAAATATAGGGAGCAAACTGTCTGTAAAAGAACTCTCTCGTACTGCAGCTATGGGACCAGCAAAACTTCAGAGTGGGGTGCAACATATTTTTGGAGAAACAGTAAACAGTCTAATTATTCGCTTAAAAATGGAGCGAGCTCGGGAACTTTTACTCAATACAAATAATACAATCTCTGAGATTGTGTACTCAATAGGATTGTCAAGCAGAAGTTATTTTTCAAAAAAATATAAGGAGGTTTACGGCTTACTGCCTAGTGATTTTAGAAAAAAGGTATGTGATAAAGAAGTAATATTTGAACTCAGTTACAGGTCAAAGGCAAAAAAATCTTTAACACAAAGCGATATTGATAAAATGGTGTCTAATTCTAGAAGTAATAATATGCGACATAATATTTCTGGGTGTTTAGTACATCATGAAGCTACTTTTTTTCAAATGATAGAAGGCTCTAAAAAAGACGTATTGGAGTTGTACAATAGCATAAAATCTGATGATCGTCATACAAATGTCGAAATTATATGGAAAGGTTTTACTGTAGGACGCACATTTGAAGGTTGGCATCTCGCTA
Organism: Dokdonia sp. Hel_I_53; assembly: GCF_007827465.1. Lineage (NCBI taxonomy): Bacteria > Pseudomonadati > Bacteroidota > Flavobacteriia > Flavobacteriales > Flavobacteriaceae > Dokdonia > Dokdonia sp. Hel_I_53. The sequence goes on along the minus strand of NZ_VISL01000001.1, from coordinate 1,397,217 downwards.
CCGTATCAGGAGGTGGAGATTTGAGGTCACAAGATGATCCTCAATTATTTGAGCACATTAATGTAAATGAAATGTTAGATAGCTTAAAAAATACTTCTGTTGCTGCAGATATTCTTTGGAAGCGTGTTAGTGATAGGATGAAGGTGGCTGGGTAGTTTCTAATAACTGATGATAGTACAGCGTCAAAACGGTTCTTAATCGCTGATTTTCAATTTTTTGAGTAGCATTTAGGGCATATTTTTTGATCAATCTTTGGAAATTAGAGTGCGTTGTCTTACATTCGCCAAAATTTGAAATACTGTATGAAATTAATGGAAGAAGCGGTGGAGTTTGAAAATGCTTCTATGAGCAATATGTCCACCAGTGATCGCGTTGCAGCTTCAAGAGAAGCAAAGCGTCTCATTCTTGCACTGAATGAGATTTTTAAAGAGACCAAAGATCCAGAGATTATGGATGCTATGAAACGTCTCACTGAAAAGAAAAAGAAAATTGAAAAACGCTTAAAGGGAAGACCTGATAGTATGTAATAAAAAAGAGACCTCCACAAGACGGTCTCTTTTTTATGATCTTTATTTTCTTTACTATTATATATACTACGATGCAGCCAGATAATTTTAAAAATGAATTCTTTGGGATAGGGATTCAAAATGGAAAAACCCCAGAAAACTTAGGGGTTTTATGGAGGTCTGCACAAAACTTAGGGGCAAGCTTTATTTTTACAATAGGTAAACGGTATGCAAAGCAAGCTAGTGATACTCACAACGCAGTGCATTCAATGCCTTATTATCACTACGATAATTTTCAAGATTTTAAAACCCATTTACCTAAAGGCGTGCGTATTGTAGGTGTCGAGCTGGATGAAAACGCTGCTTCCTTAGAAACATTTGAGCATCCCAGAAGATGTGTTTACCTACTAGGTGCTGAAGACCACGGACTCTCTAAGGATGCTATCAAAGAGTCTCATTTTTTAGTTCAATTTTCTTCAACATTTAGTCTTAATGTTGCTGTAGCGGGCAGTATTGTTATGTATGACAGAACGCGCCAGAAATCAAGATCTTGATTTTACGCTTTCGCGAAAGCGTACTGTAATATTACCTGAGATCTACTGCTTTGAGTCAGTTTCTTGACCTCATGGCTGCCTCAAAATGCTTTCATTAAAGTATCTTTGCGTAAAAGATGTTAGTTATGGCTCATAAAGCAGGATTTGTAAATATTATAGGAAACCCAAATGTTGGGAAAAGTACACTTATGAATGCTTTTGTAGGGGAGCGTTTGAGTATTATTACTTCTAAAGCTCAAACGACACGTCACCGTATCTTAGGGATTGTAAATGGTGAGGATTTCCAAATGATATTAAGTGATACGCCTGGTATTATAAAACCAGCATATGAGTTGCAAGCCTCTATGATGGATTTTGTAAAAAGTGCCTTTGAAGATGCAGATGTGCTATTGTATATCGTAGAACTAGGAGAAAAGGAGCTTAAGGACGAGGCTTTTTTTAATAAGATACGCTCCGCAAAAATCCCTGTGTTATTACTCATAAACAAGATTGATAAAGGTGATGAAACGTTACTTAATGAAGCGCTTACATTATGGACAGAAAAAGTGCCTAATGCTGAGGTATTTGCAATTTCTGCATTAGAAAACTTTGGGGTTCCACAAGTTTTCAATAGAATTATTGAACTATTACCAGAGTCACCAGCTTTTTATCCTAAAGATCAGCTTACTGATAAGCCTGAGCGCTTTTTTGTAAATGAGATTATAAGAGAAAAAATCTTACTTCACTATAAGAAGGAAATACCTTATGCTGTAGAGATTGATACCGAAGAATTTTTTGAAGAGGAAGAAATTATCCGTATGCGCGCCGTTATCATGGTAGAGCGCGAGAGTCAAAAAGGGATTATTATTGGTCATAAAGGAAGTGCTCTCAAAAGAGTGGGAGTAGAGGCAAGAAAAGATCTCGAAAAGTTTTTTGGAAAACAAGTTCATCTTGAATTATATGTAAAAGTGAATAAAAACTGGAGAAGCAGTGAACGCCAGCTCAAACGTTTTGGTTACAATCAGAAATAAAATTAAAAGGATGTTCCTGCTGTAATTATGAATAACCGAAAGCTGAAAAATAGCGAGCTCACTCGTAAATCTATTACAGATTTTAAGGAAGCTGTAAAAACTCCTATTATCATTATTTTAGATAATATAAGAAGTCTCAATAATGTGGGCTCTGTTTTTCGTACAGCAGATGCTTTTCTTATTGAAAAAATCTATCTCTGTGGTATTACAGCCTCTCCACCGCATCGGGATATTCAAAAAACCGCCTTAGGAGCTACAGATTCCGTTTCTTGGGAGTATGTAGAAGATGTGGTTACGCTTACGCGAAAGTTACAAAATGAAGGGGTTCAAATCTGTGCTGTGGAGCAAGCAGAGGATGCAATCATGCTTAACGAGTTTGAGCCATCTTCACATAAAAAATATGCAGTAGTGTTTGGGAATGAAGTGAAAGGAGTTCAACAAGAGATCGTGTCTTTGTCAAATGCAGTGATAGAAATCCCACAAGTTGGGACCAAGCATTCACTTAATATTTCTGTTTCCTGTGGTGTGGTGGTTTGGGATCTATATAGTAAATTACTTTAAGTTTGATTTTTTATACCCTACTATTTAACAGCTACTTGGCATAATTGAATTTTGATTTTGTTTATCTTTATGTAAATAAAAATAAACATTATGTCAAGATTTACAATGCCTATTAGATTTGCCATAGCAATGGCTGCGGGACTTATAGCATACTTTTTAATACTATCTCTTTTTGACTTACATACCCAAGTACTCTTTTCCTTGTTTAATGGGGTTATTGTAGGCTTTGGAATTTTTGAAGTGATTAAATACACCAAGATCCGTAAAGGTGCGTCTTTTTCATATTCAGACGGGCTAGTTAATGGGGTTGTCTCTGGGTTTATAGCGACACTATTATTTACAGGATTTTTTGCTCTTTACGCAGGGAATATTAATCCAGAATTTTTAGACGGAATGATAGGTCCTTGGCAAAAAACCTATAACACGAGCATAGGTGCGGTAATCTTTACAGTAGCCATTTGTGGTTTTGCATCTGCAATATGCTTAGCTCTATGTTTTATGCAATTATTCAAACCCAGTTGGAACACACAGGGGACAAATAAAATACTAAAGGACAGGGGTGATTCCATACGCGGATAATTACTACGGTGTATCAAAAAAAAGCCACTCATTATATATGTGTGGCTTTTAGGATAAAAAGTAGACTGTTTTAAATAATTGTTATGATTAATTAACTCTACTCAAAGTCATAACAGCTGATCCTGTAACAGAAAGTTCAGCTCCATCAGGTAAATCTGAACCTGAGCCCTCTAAATCTTCAAAGTCACTAACAATTTGAAGCGTGTTTTCGTTTAAGATAGTAATAGTGGACGTAGATTTACTTACATCATCTCCAAAACCATTGTTATTCATATCTCCTGTTGTAAACCCAGAAAAAGTTAATTGGTCTCCATCTATACTCCACTCACCTGAAGTTTCAATATTACTTACGGTTGTTGTTTCTGTACCTACTGATTGTCCAGCGACTGTTGTTTCAAGCGTTACATCGTAAGATCCATCTGCAACCAATGTATTGTCTTTATTGAAAATTATATTATAATCAAAATTTGATCCTACGGCAGTTGCAGATGCAGTTATAGATTGACCTTCAAAGCTTGTTGTAGTGTCAACATCATAATCAAAATCAGTAATTGTCCATTCTCCTACAATAAGACTCTCATCAATGTTAAAAGAATTATCATCATCAGATGAACAAGATGCAAAAGTAATTGCCGCTAGAAACAAAGAGATGCTCAATTTAATAGTTTTCATTATTTAAATTTTGTGTTTATTCGTCAAAACTATTGTTAAATACGATAAACCGCAAGCTAATTGTTAAGAAAAACCAAAATTTAAATATCAATTATGCTTTAATGTAAATGATGGTTTTATTATAATTGTCTTTAAAAATTACCATACAAGTATTGTAAATTAAAAGATTAGAAGTATATTTGCACCCGCTTAAATCATATGATTTGAGTTATTATTAGTGTAACAACATATTTAATTAATCGCTATGTACGCAATTGTAGAGATAGCAGGGCAGCAATTTAAAGTTGCAAAAGACCAAAAAGTCTTTGTTAATCGCCTATCAACTGAAGAAGGAAAAAAAGTCGATTTCGACAAAGTTCTTTTAGTAGGTGATGGAGATAGCATCACTTTAGGCGCCCCAGCTATAGACGGAGCTCTAGTAGGAGCTAAAGTCTTAAGACACCTTAAAGGTGACAAAGTAATCGTTTTCAAAAAGAAAAGACGTAAAGGATACCGTGTTAAAAATGGTCACCGTCAGTCTCTTACTGAAATCGTAATTGAGAGTATTGCTACTTCTGGAAAGAAAAAAGCTGCTCCTAAGAAAGAAACTAAAAAAGCTGACGAAAAAGCTGCCGCTCCTAAGAAGGCTGCTGCTTCTAAAAAAGCTAGCAAAGCTGACGATTTGAAAAAAATTGAAGGTGTAGGGCCAAAGGCTGCTGAAGCTATGGTAAATGCAGGGATGGATACTTTTGCAAAAGTAGCAAAAGCAAAACCAGAGGAGATTGAGGCTGCTTTAGCAGAAGCAAGCTCAAGACTTGCGTCTTTAGTAGCAAACACTTGGCCAGAGCAAGCTGCATTAGCTGCAGAAGGTAAGTGGGACGAGCTTAAAGAATTACAAGACAATTTAGACGGAGGAAGAAAATAATCTTTCCCCAAAGTATAATACATCCTGAGTAACTCAGGATCCTAAAACCGAAAAAAGATGGCTCACAAAAAAGGAGTTGGTAGTTCTAAGAACGGTCGTGAATCAGAATCAAAACGCTTAGGTGTAAAGATTTTTGGAGGACAGGCTGCTATCGCAGGAAACATCATCGTACGTCAAAGAGGTAATACACATCACCCAGGTGAAAATGTGTACGGAGGAAAAGATCATACACTTCACGCTAGAGTGGATGGTGTGGTAAAATTCCAGAAGAAAAAAGATAATAAATCTTATGTTTCTATTGTGCCTTTTGAGGCATAGTAGTTAAGATGATATCTTACTCATTTAAAAGTCCTTGCTGTAAATAGCAAGGACTTTTTATGCTTAAACATATACCATCATTTTTTGAGAGTAAGCTGTTTATTTTAGGCATTGTTATTGTTGCTCATAAAGAAATCACTTACCATATGAAAGCAACGTTACTTTTAGTACTTTTTTTAATAGTAACATCTTGTATTCCCACAGCTATAGCTCCAGATTTAGAGAATGGTAAAATAATTAGAGCAAAAAAGTTTAAGCGTAAACTACCTAACAGATATGCTTATATTTTTACAGACTCAAAAAAAGCAGACGAATTCTATCACTATATCAACACAAAATACAATCTAAATTATCAGTATGTGCAATCTAATGTGCCTGTAATTATTAACGAAAAGCAGTTTTATATATCTTTTTATGAGACAGATAAAAAAACACAAACCATTAACCTTATCCCTATACTTATTGACGCAAAACGAGAATCAAATGGGAATGAGGCTGTTTTAAGAGACATCTATAGTAGTGAGTGGAATAGGTGGTATGTGATATTACTAATAACGGCAGAAAACTTTCAAGATGGACTTAATCCAAGCTATAGCCATTATAAAGAAGTAAAAGAATTTGCAGAGAGTCTAAAAGATGAATATTACCGCACTTCTAACTATAATCAAACTATCTTACAAGCTTCCAATAAGTAAGTTGACAGAAGTTTATTAGTTCTAGGGGTTATAATTTTAATGAATGAGTTTATCTGTTCCAAGGTAGCCGTTATCTTTATTGTAATACCAAGCTCGATTTTCTGGCATTTTAATTCCGTTAATAACCTTTAATCCTGTCAAAAGTATGTATTCTCCAGTAGATCTATCATCCCCTTTAAAAAAACGATAAGCCTCCATAGCGTAAGTTTTTGGATTAAAATAAAACTCCCAGTTATCACTGCCTACTTCCTCGTTATAAGTTACACGGAGAGTAAGGTATTCTTTTCCTTTAAAATTTTTAATCAACACTATAGGATTTATTATGGTGCCTGGATCTCTTAGTTTCATAGGAAGTCCATAGAGGTAAGTATAATAATTTTTGAGCATAAGCGCTCGCTTACAAACATCATCATCTAGAGCTGTTTTAGTGGGAGGCATATCTTTATCAGAGAGAATACAACATTCTTCAGAAACTTCTTTTGTAGAAATCTTACCATTTCTATTTTCAACAAGCTTAAAATACTCCTCTGGTAAATTAAGAGTTACGGTGCTTTTTCGTGGTTGCATCTTTGGGCTTTCTAAGAGAATTGTAAAAGTTCCTTTAAAGGAAGGCCATTTATTTGCTGGGTCATGAAAAGCAATAACTTTGTTTAGTAACTCTTGGCCTGTTATTTGAGAAACAGAGTTTGGTTGTTGAGCGGTAACCGCTTTCGCGAAAGCTAAACAGCATATCAGTTCCAAAATCAACATTTTTTTCATACCTATGTTTTAACTATGAAGATACGCACTAGATTTTTCATTTTAATAACTAATTTTAGTATCGCATTAACAGCGCAAGATGTTGATAAACCCTATTTTGAATCTATGGATGAAAAAGAAATCGTGGAGATAGAAGACAGTACACTTAACTTGGAAAATAAAACAATTCCAGAAGAAATTTATGATGAAGCCATCTTAGCGCTTAATCATTATCCTGAGTTGTGGGACACGGAAATTACATTTCAATTTAAGGAAAATATAAAAAAGTCAACTATGCAAGCCCAACCCACTTGGGCTAGTTTTTTCAAATCTAGAAAAAAGCGCAGTTACATAATATTAATATCAAGAAATATTTTAATTGATCAAGATGAGCTCAAATTTTCTGATGTACCTAATGATGTTGTGACTGGGTGGCTTGGTCACGAGCTAGGACATGTTATGGATTATAGAGAGCGTTCTAGTTTTGGGATGTTAATCTTTGGTATAAAATATCTTTATTCTGGTGCTCATATAAGAGAAGTAGAGCGTACGGCAGATGTCTATGCTATCACACACGGTATGGGTACTTATATTTTAAAAACAAAGAACTTTATTTTAGAACATGCTAACATATCAGAACTTTATAAAGAACGTCTACGTAGTCTTTACATGTCTCCAGAGGAAGTGATGCATATGTTAGAACACGAACATAATTAAGATTCAAATTAATTTGTAAAAGAAAAGCGTTATAGATATTAATCTATAACGCTTTTCTTATGTACCTCTTTTAGGTATTATAATTGCTTTTTTACAAAATCTTCGAATTCGGCAAATTTTTCTTCTCCCATGACTTTCTCCATTTTAACTTGCCCTCCTTTTTTCTTATTGGCCCCGCTCCATTCGTGAAATACCTCAGGATTGATAACTGTTACTTTGACACCTTTTAAAGATTTCCCTCTAGCCACGCCATAATTTTTATTTGCTTCTTTCAAAGACTTGTCTAAAGCCTCTGCAAGTTCATTTTCACTTACAGAAGTAGTCGTTCCTAGATACCAGCAGTGATAAAATTCTCCATCAATCTTTTTTGCACTTAGTGTGAATTCAGGAATCTCAATATCAAATGATTTTTCTAAATCTCTCAAGGCATCCTCCATTTTATTTACAGAGAGTTGTGACCCAACAACATTTAAAAAGAATTTTGTACGTCCAGTTATTTTAATTTCAGCGCGGTCTACATCAGTAAAAGCAATCGTATCACCTATGAGATATCTCCAGGTTCCAGAGACTGTACTTATAATAAGTACATAATCAACGTCTTTTTTTACATCCTTAAGTGATAATGCAGGAGCATCTTGAGATAATGACCCATCATCGTTAATGTATTCTGGCTTAAAAGGTACAAACTCAAAATAAATACCTGCATCTGTAGAAAGTTTCATTGCAGTTGTTTCTGGTCTGCTTTGGTACGCCATGAAACCTTCTGAAGCTAGGTAAGTATCTATAATCGTGATGTCACGATTAAGTAATTGTCTAAAACTCTTTTCATAAGGTTGAAATGCTACACCTCCACTTGTAAATACTTCAAGATTGGGCCAGATATCATGTATAGTATCAACTTTGTGGTATGCTATTACTTCCTTAAGCATAAGCTCCATCCATGAAGGAATGCCACTTAAAGCTCCTATATCCCAAGTTTTTGCACGCTCTGCTATTGTTTTTACCCGTTCATCCCAGTTGTCAATTTTTGCGATATCTTCTCCAGGTTTGTAAAAGCCCTTAAACCAAAAGGGAATGTTACTTGCTGTAATACCACTTATCTCACCTTCTAGAAACTCATCGTGCTCACTTAGATCTGTAGAGCTTCCTAGCGCCATTACCTCTTTGTCAAAAAAGTCTGCTGGTAGGTCATAATGAGCTAGTGCAGATACTTGTGCAAGGCTCGTACTTCTAATAGCTGCAACCATATCATCTGTTACTGGTATTCTTTTACTTTTCTTACCAGTTGTACCACTGCTTAACGCAAAGTAATTTGGTTTTCCTGGCCATGTAATATCCTCTACTCCCTCTTTAATACGTTCCCACCATTTTTCATTCATTTGAGTATAGTCGTGATAGGGAATCGCTTTCGCGAAAGCGGAATTCAAATCCTCTTCTTCTAGTAGTTGAGTAAATCCGTAATACTTACCGAATGCGGTATCTTTTGCGGTATCAAGAAGATTTTTTAGAACATTTTGTTGCTCTTCAATAGGATTTGCATCACTTGTGAGTGAGTCCTTTAAGTCAATTGCGCTTTTTATAAGGGTACCTAGAATGGCCATAATATTTATTTAGATTGGTATGTACAAATATGTCCTAATCATTCTAATTAATCGGTGGGTTTATAGCAAAATTAACCCAGTATTAAGGAAGATTTATGAGAGCACATATTCAAATGAAAAAAAAGCCACTTTTTTGAAAAGTGGCTTTCTTACTAATTAAAAAGTATAGGGGGTTGAGTTTATCCGCACTGACCTATACGCGACCAGTTATAAGTTCTACGTTCATACAGGTAGCCTTGGTAAGTAACAAGATCACCTACGCTGTAAGAGACACCACCTTGATATGGAGCAACTCCCTCACAAATATCTGCAGGTTCTGTGACGGTACATTCTCCTAGATAATTCCATCCTCCAGAGACTCTTTCGTAAGCTCCGCCTTGATAAGTAACGCGATCTCCAATGTTATAACTTATGCTGCCGTTGTATGCTGCGATTCCATCACACACATCTGAGCTGCCACCATCGCCACCGTTTCCTCCATCTCCAGGATACATCTGATTAATACCAGCAATATCTCCAGATGAAAGTCCGCTACGGTTAGTGCTATATGTAGATCCGTCAAGTTTTGTAATCGTAGGCTGACCATTTCCACTAAAAGCATACGAGCTATATAGCATTACAGAGTTAAAGTCTAATGCGTCTGTAAACTCTGTACCATCTTGTCCTTGAGCTACGTAGGTTAAGAAATTATACTCAACACCAGCTTGTATATTGTCAAAATTTATTGTGATATACTCATCACGATCAACGCGACTTTGCTCATGCCACAAACCTACAGCATGTCCTATCTCATGGATAGTGCTTCCTGTTGTACAACCACTAGCAAGAGATATTTCTTGACGTCCGCCTATGCGGCCTACGTAAGAGGAACAACCTCCTCCAGGAGTAAAATATACATAGTCGTTTTCTGATGTACGTTGCACAAATCGTACGGACGTATTTGCTTCCCAATTTGCTATAGCATCATACACTCTTGTTTGATTAGGTAATGCAGGGTCAATAGCATAATACACTGTATTATTTGCCCATCGGCCACTTGTGCGCCCTGTACTACGTTGTTGTGAGTCACCTAAATCGTGTTTAAGCTGGTCTTTTTTAAATAAGATATCACCTTCAAAAACGTAGGTGTCATTTATACTTGTTAGTTTTATTTGGTTAAGTCCATCATACATGGATTCTATACGCCCGGTTTGTCCAGGGAAAGCTTCTTCGGCGCCTGTTATATCATTTGATACTTCGATTTCGACAGGTTCTGTAGTCACTTCAGTGAAATCGTCAGAACAAGAAGTTAGTAAGACAGTAGAGAGTAGGGTTGTTGCTAGAATTTGAAAATATTTCATAATCAAGTTTAATTTTTTATTAAATTAAGGCTAATTCAAAACCAATGCGGCCGCAAATGTTGTTTTGAAAAAATATAAGAAGTCAGTTTTTACTGACTAATGTATTCTTAATTAATTAAACGTTTGAAACTTGATATTGGACTTTTTTATAAGTGTTAAATTTTTAAATAGCTGTTTTGCAGTAGTCTAAGCTGTATTTATGAAAAATAACAATCTTGTGAGATTAGCGTCACCAGTTAAAATAAAACTTATTTAAGATACAAGCAGTTGTATTGATAATCAATAATACCTTTACCTTGATTAAGTAAGTCTGCTCCTAAGATACCATGTACCTGTGCTACATTATGATTTTCTAGGGCTGTATTTACATGTGTGAGATCAAAGAGGACAATGTCTAGTCTATGATATTTCCATTTTTGTATTTGGATACTATTTTTTCGCGAAAGCTTAGTGATCATATCTGTAGCTCCAGCTCCAGCAGCAAGGACTTCACTATCTTCAGAACGCAGATTAAATTTCTCTGCATAACTAAAATCAATACAAGAACTAGAAGCACCAGTATCTAAAATAAAGGAACCTTCAACACCATTTATTTTTGCCTTCATCTCTAAATGATTTGTGACTGTAGGAAAAAGTCTAATACGGCAATAATCTTTAGATAGAAGAAACTCGCGAAGTGAAGGCATATTTTTTTATTATAATAAAAAGTAAAAATAGTATAATAAAAATAGCACCCCATAGCCACCAATTATTTTCTAAATGTTTTGGTGTATCTGTGGTTCCATAATACACAAAACTTGCCCAGTAATATGGAGACATACGAGAGTCACTAATAGATGTGTTTGAGAGGTATGATAGTTGTGCTTTTTGTAAGCTTATATCTCGTGATTTTGTTTTAATTAGGTTTTTGTAATAATCTCCCATCAGTACTGAAGTAGAAAGGTCATTTACTTTCCATTGCGAGAATAAAATATTCTTAGCTCCAGCATAGTGAAACGCTCGAGCTAAACTCTGGCTGCCTTCTCCATAAATTAGTTTTCCTACACCTGTCTCACATGCACTAAGCACCACAAGGTCTGGTGACCATTGTTCTCCGTAAATGTGACTGACAGTGATGTCTTGATCATAAAACGAAAGTGACGCTGGGATGCTAAAATTTCCTGAATTTGCATGCGTAGATAAGTGGAGGATATCAAATTTTTCAGCTTCCAGCAAAAATGCGGCTCTTGTAGCCTGACTATTCATGAGAGTTGTAAGGTTTGTGTGCGTATCAATTTTATTGGCTTCTTTTATAGAGTGAGTTAGTGCTCTGTCTGTATTTTCAAATACTGGGAAAATGCCTAATACAGATAAATCTCTTTTTAGGTGGTTATCTTCCGTTAGATACAAATGGGTAGATTGTATATAAGTGACTTTAGACTCTTTGATTAAGTAAGGTTTTTTTCTTAACTGCACAGACTCATCATTAGAAGTAAGGAGTGCGGAAAAAGGAATAAAGTTTAAAATACTTTCTGGACTTATAATAAGCTTTGTGGTTTTTGGAACTTTTAAAAAACGATATAGGTTTGATGCTATTTTTGAGTACCCTTTTGGATTATTTAAAATTTGATTTGAATTCTTGAAGTATGAATTAAAATCCTTGCACATTTTCAGTAATGTGTTTGCTCGATACTACTATTTGTTAATCGATTAAAAGAAATACCTTTTCTGTTTACAATAAACTGATAGCTGAAATTTTTGCCAACAAAATAACTTACAAGTGTTTATTCTTTTAAAATAAGTTTCAAAAACTAATTAATGGATCCTCAGTCTTTAAGTATAAAGCTCAGTTTTATCAGGCGCTCATTTTTCTCAAGCAAGAGAATACGGTAGAAACTATTAAGCTACTTGAGAAAATCCCGTTTGAGGCAGAAGTGCATGAGAAGGCACAACAACTATCTCAAAAATTAGGTGCATAAAAAAGAATACCTTTCTATAGAAGCAAGTATTTTTGCGATCTATGAAATTTACAGACACACATACTCATCTATACAGTGAATCTTTTGATGAAGATCAATCAGAAATGATTCAACGCGCTACAGATGCTGGAGTTAATCGCTTCTTTATACCTGCAATAGACTCTACTTATACAGGGCGTATGTACGCACTAGAAAAAGCATACCCAGAGAAAATATATTTAATGGCTGGGTTGCACCCCACTCATGTAAAGGAGAATTATGAAGAGGAACTTTCCCATGTAGCACAACAATTTGCAACACGAGATTTTTATGCGGTGGGAGAGATAGGAATTGATTTGTACTGGGATAAAAGTTCATTATCAATACAGCAAGATGCATTTAAAAGGCAAATTAAACTTGCAAAAGAATACAAGAAGCCAATTGTTATTCATTGTCGAGAAGCATTTGATGAAGTTTTTGAAGTGTTAGAAAGTGAAAAAGGAGAAGACCTATATGGTATTTTTCATTGTTTTACAGGTTCTAAAGAGCAAGCTCAGCAAGCTATAAGTTATAATATGAAGCTCGGGATAGGAGGTGTTGCTACGTTTAAAAATGGAAAAATAGATCAGTTTTTAAATGAGATAGATCTTAACCATATAGTCTTAGAGACTGATTCTCCTTATTTAAGCCCTGTCCCTTTTCGCGGAAAGCGAAATGAGAGTAGTTATCTAGTTCTGGTCGCAGAAAAACTTGCAACAATTTATCAAAAGCCATTAGATGTTATCGCTAGAGTTACTTCTAAAAATGCAGATGAGGTCTTTTTCAAAAGACCTGCGTAATAACTTCGCAAATAAAGCTGAAACAGACCATAAAATTTTGTTCTTTTGTGAGATATAAGAAGATTCACATTGGATACATATGACCACATAAGACCGTATTATGATACGGAAGTTAACGAAGCCCTCTTGCGAGCGGCAAGACACCCTATGTTTAAGGTGTTATTGCAATTTACTTTTCCAGATAAAAGTGCTGAGGAAATTATAGAAATACTCAAAACGTGTCACTCCATTGCAGATTTTCAAGAAAAGGTGATTTACAAATCAGTTGCTAATCTGTTAGAGAAAAGTGCCGAGGAGTTTACCAGTAGTGGTTTTGATACGCTTTCGCAAGAGCGATCTTACCTTTACCTTTCAAACCACAGAGACATAGTGTTGGATACTTCACTACTCAATATGACTCTTATAGATAATAATCTCATTACAACGGCGTCTGCTATAGGCGATAATTTAGTTCAAAGAGATTTCTTAATGGAGTTGTCCCGCCTTAATAGGAATTTTTTAGTATTGCGTGATCAATCACCTAGGGAGTTATTAATGAGTTCTAGGCTTTTATCTCAATATATTAAACATTTATTAGTCTCAGAAAGATCTGTTTGGGTCGCACAACGCGAAGGTAGAACAAAGGACGGCCTTGATAAAACACAGCAAGGCGTTCTTAAGATGATAACAATGGCTAGAGGTAAAATGCCATTAATGCAATACCTAAAAGAGTTGAATATTATTCCAGTCGCTATTTCCTATGAGTATGACCCTACAGACATCTTAAAAGTACCTGAATTAATCGCAAAACAAGAAAATCATCCCTATATAAAGACTGAAAATGAGGATTTTAATAGTATCCTAAAAGGAGCTTTGGGGAATAAACGTAATATTCACATTGCAGCTACATCAATTCCAGATAGAGTCTATGAAGATATTGAAAATAGCCGGGCAAGTGATAATGATCAATTACAGGCATTTGCGACTGCACTAGATAAAGTGATTTGGGAAAATTACAAGTTATGGCCTACTAATTACATTGCCTATGACATCTATCATAAAAGTGATAAATACAGAAATGAGTACGATGAGAAAGAACTACGTCATTTTGAGCGTAGACTTGAAGTGCGTGTTAATATTGAAAATAAAAATGAAGTAGAGAGTTTCTTATTAATGTATGCAAATCCTGTAATTCAAGCAGAGAATATATGAAAAAGGCACGTATTTTATTGATATATACTGGCGGTACTATAGGAATGATAAAAGACTATGATACAGGAGCTCTGGTAGCTTTCGATTTTGATGAGCTTTTAGATAAAATACCAGAATTAAAACTACTAGATTGTGATATAGAGACGACTTCATTTACTATACCTATCGATTCATCTAATATGAATCCTACATATTGGGGAGAGTTGTGTGGCATTATAGAAGAGGGGTATGATCAATATGATGGGTTTGTAGTATTACACGGGAGTGATACCATGAGTTACAGTGCTAGTGCTTTAAGTTTTATGCTTGAGAATCTATCTAAACCTGTAATTTTTACTGGCAGTCAATTACCTATAGGTGATTTACGGACAGATGCTAAAGAAAATTTAATTACCGCAGTTCAGGTTGCAGCACTCCAAAAACGTAATAAGGCACTCATAACAGAGGTATGCCTATATTTTGAATATAAACTGTATAGAGCAAATAGAACAACAAAAATCAGTGCAGAAAATTTCAGGGCTTTTGCTTCTCCTAATTACCCAGAATTACTAATCTCTGGTGTACATCTTACTATCAATGAAGAAGATCTTTGGAAACCTAATAGAAAATCTCTAAAAGTACATAAGCAATTAGTCACAGACATTCTATTATTGAAATTATATCCAGGTATCTCACAGTGTTTAGTAGAATCTATGTTACGTTCTAATTGCGTAAAGGGTGTAGTTTTAGAAACATTTGGTGCTGGAAACACAACTACTCAAGGCTGGTTTGTAGAGATTTTAAAAGAGACCATTAAGCGTGGAATTCCAATTGTAAACGTTACTCAATGCACCTCTGGAAGCGTGCATATGGGTAATTATGAAACAAGCATCGCGCTCAAAAAAATGGGTGTGATAAATGGTGGTGATATGACTACAGAGGCAGCTATTACAAAAATGATGTATGTGTTAGGTCAAGAGGTGAGTTCAAAAGTATTTAAAACAGCTTTTGAAACCTCTTTGAGAGGAGAGCTCACTTAAAGATAAAATATCTTTTATAAGAAGGGTTTTTTTTGTTATTTCGCACTCCTTTCAAATAAATAGTCGAAGAAATCGCTTTCGCGAAATTTTACAATGGGCTTAATTTTGATGAATTCTTTTTAGAGAGGTGGCCGAGTGGTCGATGGCGCACGCCTGGAAAGTGTGTAAACGGCAACGTTTCGAGGGTTCGAATCCCTTCCTCTCTGCTTATATTAAAAATCCCTTTGTATATGCTATACAAAGGGATTTTTTAAAGTTTGAATGAATTTGATCTGCACAGAGACTTTAGCTCAAATACATAATTGAATCATTCTACTTTAGAGGCTATCTAATGATCTCCCCACTGTGTTAATATTTTAGCATCTTCTGCACTGTAAAAGAAATCAAGATGTTTGTATTTTTCAACATATTGATATAAAGAATCTGCATTTTCAAATTCTTTTGTAATGTTCGTTGTAATCCCACGGACATTCATTTGATCGTCTTCCATCTCTACATTATAAAGATAATAAACACCATCACTTGTTTTGTCTGTTGTTTTAACGTTTACAAAACGACTTTCACCTACATAAGAAATATGACATTCATAGGTAGTGGTTTCCCATTCATCATTATCATTGAGTTCCATCTCATCTAAGTAAATACTCATATCGTCAAGTTCTCTGAATATATATTTTTTATAATCCAATACACCTTCATTGCCATCTTTTTCATACCAAGTACCTAAGTACTCTGATGGAAATACAATGTCTTTTCCTGTAAGTGGGAATGTAGATTCATAAGGGCAGCCCTGTAACAAGAACATAGAGAGAATTAGTAGCGAAATTTTAGAAAAACTAAGAGCTTTTCTTTGTAGTGTAAAGATTTTCATAAGTATAGATTTGAGGAGGACAATGATACAAAATGAAATCGAAATCAAAAAAAAATGACTTCCTATATGAGTCATTTTTTTTATTGTGTTGAAAACCTTAAGAGTAAAACACCATATCAATGACCCTTAACTAACAAAGGCCTTAGTGCATTAAGCTGTTAGTTAATGTTTAGCTCACCGCTTTCTGATAAGTTGGGTTGATTTCCAGTGATGGTTCCGAGACCAAATTTTATGGCAGATACAATTTTGTTGTCTTTGCTATCCCAATAACGCACTTCACTTGGTTTCACTTGGATGGCTGTTAGATTAGGATCTTCCTTTCCTTCAAACCACATATCATCAGAACTACTGTAGAGCTCATCAGTTATAGATCTGTCGCTATGGATAATAGCTTGACCATAGACACTTAAAAATTCAAAATCTCCAGGATTACTATAGGTGAGTAGCGCACGCTCTTCTTCTCTAATATATTTATTATGGTCGCTGGTTGCATCACTCAAAAACCAAATGCTTCCCTCATCATCCACTTTTTTTGTACTCATTGGAATTACGTGAAATGGGGGTCTACTAAGATCTGTAGCCATCATTGTAAAATCTATTTTTTCTGCTAGTTCTTGAAGCTTTGCAATTGCTTCTTCTTTTTGTAAGTCTTTTCTACTCATAACACTATTAATTTTTAATAAAATTATGGACATATTACTAGCAGGGATCACAATAGAGCGTTAATATAGTGTCAACAGATTTATAATTTTAGATTTAAATGTTTTTAATTTTTCAAAATATGAGGATGCAATCTAAAAATTAATTCCGCTTTCGCGAAAGCTAAAAATCAACAGAACATAATGAATGCTTTGTGCTTAGTGGCAGTGTTTATGCTATTAATATTTTTTTTAAAACCTTAAAAATAAAGTGAGAAACAGGTCGTTTTTATAGCGTCCAAAATTAATTTATCATTAAATCTTTGCGCTTTTTGTAGGCAATGTGCATAAATTTTACTTTTTTTGTGCTCTACATACTAAAATAAAAACAATTAATATAGGACGGTTGATGCCTATATTTGTTACAGTTAATCTAATTAATTACTATATTTAACCCTTTACTAATTTAAACTTTTAAGACCAAGAGCAATGAAAAAATTATTCTCTATTATGGCAATTGCCGCTGTTGTAGTGCTAAGCACGTTTACAGCTAACGCCACTAACGCACAAACAACTCCTCCAGTACAGATACAACAAATAGTTGCAAATGTAGATGCAGGCACATCTTTCCAAGATGATATGGAAGAAGAAGAGCTTTCATTTACACAAGATTTGAAAAAACGATTTATTGAAGGAGGTCCTGGATTCATGGGGATCGTTCTTTTGTGTTTGATCTTAGGTCTTGCAATTGCTATAGAACGTATCATCTACTTAAATTTAGCAACAACAAATACTAAAAAGCTTGCTCAAAACGTTGAAGACGCACTTAATAGTGGAGGTGTAGAAGCAGCAAAGGAAGTATGCAGAAATACAAAAGGTCCAGTAGCTTCAATATACTATCAAGGTCTTGACCGTGTGGATGAAGGTGTAGATGCTGCAGAGAAAGCTGTTGTGGCTTACGGTGGTGTTCAAATGGGACAACTTGAAAAGAATGTATCTTGGTTATCATTATTTATTGCACTAGCGCCTATGCTTGGATTTATGGGTACTGTAATAGGTATGATTCAAGCTTTCGATAGAATTGAGGCTGCAGGAGATATGAACCCAGCACTTGTTGCAGGAGGTATTAAAGTAGCACTTCTTACAACGGTATTTGGACTTATAGTAGCTATTATACTACAGATTTTTTATAACTACATTATCTCAAAAATTGACAGCATCGTAAACGATATGGAAGATGCGTCTATCACTTTGATGGACTTAATTGTACGTTACAAGAGATAAGAGTAGTTATTAACTAAGACACAAAATTAATATGGCCTTACATAAAATTTTAAAAATAATTGTCGCTATCATAGGTATTGCCGCACTGGTAATAGCAGGTATGGTATGGGCAAACGACGAAGCCATTAAAGCAGGAGATTCCCAGGGACTGGTAGATACTATGATGCTACTCACGTGGATCGTTGTAGCAATCGCACTAGTTCTGGTAATAATTTTTGTACTACGAGGTTTATTTACTGGTAATGCAAAAAATACTCTTATCGCTTTAGGGGCATTTTTACTCATCATTGCAATATCTTACTTTGCAGCTAGTGGATCGGCTGATCCTATGCCATTAAAAGATGGTGAAATGCTTTCTGCAAGTGGATCACAATGGGTGAGTGCAGGTATTAATGCATTTTTTATATTAGCATCAATAGCAGTCCTTTTAATGGTTGTTTCTGGTGTTAAGAAACTAGTAAAAAGTTAAATTATGGCTAGGAGAACAGCACCAGAAATTAACGCAGGTTCTATGGCAGATATCGCGTTCTTACTTTTGATTTTCTTTTTGGTAACAACTACTATTGAGAAAGATCGAGGTCTAGTGCGCGCACTTCCACCAGATACACCTACGGAATTGACACCTCCTATCATTAAAGAAAAAAATCTTTTTGTTGTTATTGTAAATAACGATGGAGAACTTTTAGTAGAAAACGAGCCTATGGAGATGAAAGATCTTCAAGAAGCGGCTATTGAGTTTCTAGATAACGGAGGTACTCCTAGAGGGCAAGAAGGATATTGCGACTACTGTCAAGGTAAAAGAAGCCTTAGTTCTTCAGATTACCCTGATAAAGCTATTATTACTGTAAAAAGTTTACGTGAGTCATCTTACGAATCTTTTATAACAGTGCAAAATGAGCTCGTAGGTGCTTATAATTTCTTGCGTGATAGAGAATCAGAACGCTTATACGGCTGGAAATATACCGATGTTAGTGCTCAGATTGACGAAGGGGTGTA
This sequence comes from Dokdonia sp. Hel_I_53, assembly GCF_007827465.1. NCBI lineage: Bacteria > Pseudomonadati > Bacteroidota > Flavobacteriia > Flavobacteriales > Flavobacteriaceae > Dokdonia > Dokdonia sp. Hel_I_53. The sequence goes on along the minus strand of NZ_VISL01000001.1, from coordinate 1,378,247 downwards.
TAAAGGAAACGAAGAGGCTACTAAAGAGAAATTGGATATAATTAAAAATATGTATCCACAAAAGCTCTCTGAAATAGACCCAAAACAGTAATTAGAATTAAATTAAAAGAATATGTCAAAATTTAGAAAAGGTGGAGGGAAAGAATTACCAGCCATCAGTACGGCATCCTTACCGGATATTGTATTTATGCTATTATTCTTCTTTATGGTTGCTACTGTTTTGCGTAAAAATGATGTGAAAGTAGCACAAATTCTACCTTCGGCAGATCAAACTGAAAAGCTTAAAAAGGATCGAAGTGTTTATATCTTTGCAGGAAAACCTGGAGAGGGGTATAAAAACCTTGGTACAGAAGGTAAAATTCAAATAGGAGATAAATTTGTGGATGTAAATGAAGTACAGCCTGCAATTCTAGAAGAGCGTGAAAAGCTTAGAGATGAGCTTAAAGACTATGTAATGGTTGCCTTTAAAGTTGATAAGGAAACTAATTCTGGTCTCGTATATGATGTTAAACAAGAATTGCGTCAAGCAAATCTTCTTAAGGTTATATACATCACTACCCAAACAGAAGATGCGGTACAATAACAACTTCTATATATTAATAAAAAAAGCCTTGAAAATTATTTCAAGGCTTTTTTTTGTCAATTAGTCAAAAGCTTAAACTGTATATTTGTTTAAAATATTTTAGTTGAAAAGGATATCTACTTTACTAATTTTGTTGCCTCTTTTTTCGGTTTTCTCTCAAGAAACCGATTTTGATGATAATGTAGTTTTGGTTGACTCACTGTATAGGGAAGATCAAGTGTATGTGGGAGTCACATTTAATCTTTTAACAAGTAAGCCGTCTGGATTTACACAAAATGGTCTTAGTGCTGGTTTGCAAGCCGGCTTTGTAAGAGACTTCCCTTTTAATAAGCGTCGTAATAAATCTATAGGAATAGGACTGGGCTTTGCTTTAGATACTTATAATCAAAATTTGCTTATTGATAGAGTTGAAGGGACTGGAATTACGTATAGCATTGTTGATGATAATGCAGGGGAAGACTTTAATAGATTTTCCATGTATACGCTAGAGGTTCCTATTGAATATAGATGGAGAACTTCTACTGCTACGACCTATTCATTTTGGCGAATTCATACTGGCTTTAAAATAGGATATGTATTTAATTTTCAATCTTCTTACAAAGATGCTAACGGTAGAATTAAAGTTAGTACACGTTCAGATATCAATAAACTTCAATACGGACCTACGTTTGCATTTGGGTACGGGGCTTTTAATTTTCAGGGGTATTACGGATTAAATTCACTTTTTGCTTCTGGTACTAGTATTAATAATGAGGACGTCAATTTACAAGCTATTAAGCTTGGACTAATTTTCTATTTCTTATAATTTGTTTTTAAGCTTTCGCGAAAGCGTGTGTGTTTCAAATCCAATAGGTAAAGACAAGAAACTGTGATGTAGCTCCTAGAAAGAAGCCAAAGATTAATTCTATAGGGGTATGTGCTTTTGCAACTAATCTTGAGGTAGCTGTTGCTCCACAAGCAAAGATGAAAAAAGCTATCCAAAGCAATAGATTTACTCCGAAATGAAGGCTTAGACCAATTATGAAAACAGTAATGCCAGATAAACCCATCATATGCAGGCTGGCTTTAAATTTAAAGAATACTAACAGTAGTGCCGCAACGGTCGCTCCTAATATACCCACAAAAAAATAATAAATCTCAAGTACATCGTATCCATCAAAAATCATTTTAATTAGGAGCAATGTAAACATTGAGGACAATAATAATGGCCATTTACGTTCACGAACTTCTTTTAAGTGTATTGATTGAACTAAACGCAAATTTTTTAGCATATAGAAGCTTAAAATGGGAATTATCACGGTCATGATAATAGTTGCAAAAAGTTTTGAATACACAAATTCCGCATTAAAAAACCTAGGTGATATATAAAAATAAATAAGTACGCCAGCTAGTGGCATAAAGAGTGGATGGAATATATAGGAAAAACTTCGTATAAGAATTTTCATTAGATCTCTTTACGTAATCTAGCAACCGGTAAATCAAGTTGCTCCCTATATTTAGCTACTGTTCTACGTGCAATAGGATAGCCTTTTTCTTTTAGAATTTTTGCTAATTTATCGTCTGTAAGTGGTTTTCTTTTATTTTCCTCTTTAATTACTGTCTCCAGTATTTTTTTTATTTCTCTAGTAGAAACCTCTTCTCCCTGATCATTTGTCATGCTCTCAGAGAAAAATACTTTGATCAGCTTAGTGCCATAAGGGGTATCTACATATTTGCTATTTGCGACCCTTGACACGGTAGATACATCCATCCCTATCTCACTTGCAATATCTTTTAGAATCATAGGTCGTAAATTGCGCTCATCACCCGTTAGAAAATATTCTTTTTGATAGTTCATTATAGAACTCATTGTCACGAATAGAGTTTGCTGTCTTTGTATAATAGCTTCTATAAACCATTTTGCAGCATCTAGTTTTTGCTTTATAAACATAACTGCATCTTTCTGCGCTTTTGTACGTTCTTTAGATTCCTTATACCCCTTAAGCATATTGCTGTAATCGCGAGATATTTTGAGCTCAGGAGCATTACGGCCATTTAGGCTCAACTCTAATTCTCCATCAACAATTCTTATGGTGAAGTCGGGCACCACGTGTTCCACTATTTTTGTATTGCTTGAGTATGACCCGCCTGGTCTTGGATTGAGGTGTTCTATTTCATTTATAGCCTCTTTTAATTCAGTTTCAGTGATGTGAAACTTTGCCATTAATTTTTTATAATGTTTTTTAGAAAAATGGTCAAATGAATTTTCTAGAATATCCATTGCTAAGGAAACAGACTTTGTGCTAGTCTTTCTATCTAATTGTAAGATCAGGCATTCTTGTAAGTTACGTGCTCCAACGCCTGCGGGATCTAGATCTTGCACCTTAAAAAGCATTCCCTCTATAACTTCCTCTGAAGTATAGATATTTTGAGTAAAAGCTAGGTCGTCCATAAGGTCTATCAGGGTTCTACGAAGGTATCCTGCCTCGTCAAGGGAGCCTATGATGAATTCTGCAATCTGTCGGTGTTCTTCAGGTATGCGAACTGTGTTGAGCTGTGTTTTTAGATATTGATTAAAAGAGGTTCCAGATGCATAGGGAACTTGTTTGTCCTCGTCATCTGCACTGTAATTGTTTGCACTTAATCTATAGTCAGGCACTTCATCGTCACTTAAGTACTCATCTACATTAATTTCAGACTCAGGTGCCTCATCGTAGTCATCTGTATTATTAAATTCATCAAACTCATCCTTTACTTCATCTTTGCCGCTGTCTAAAGCTGGGTTTTCTTCAAGCTCCTGTTTGACCTTTTGTTCAAAGGCCTGTGTAGGCAATTGTATAAGCTTCATCAGCTGGATTTGCTGTGGCGAAAGCTTCTGTGAAAGTTTAAAATTAAGTTGTTGTTTTAACATAGTAAACGAAGTTACAAAAAAGCAACAGATGAAATACTTAATTTTTGTTAAGCAGATATATAACTTTATCAAGAGAAAAGCCTGATGTAGCTCAGGCTTAGGTAAATTATATTATTGAGGAAGTATGGTGCCAAAAATCGAATTATATTGATTCAATATACTGAGGGCAGAAAAAAAAATAAAAACCTAATGACTTTTATGAAAGCTTATTAACAGTTTCTCTAATCGAAACGAGGTTAGACAAGAGTCTTTCAAGATGAGCTAAGTCTAGCATATTTGCGCCATCACTCTTTGCATTTGCTGGATCAAAGTGAGTCTCTATAAATAGGCCGTCCACATTATTTACAATTCCAGCGCGAGCAATTGTCTCAATCATATCTGGCCTACCTCCTGTTACACCACTAGATTGGTTAGGTTGCTGTAGAGAGTGCGTCACGTCTAATACTGTAGGTGCAAACTTCCTCATGGTAGGAATACCTCTATAATCAACAATCATATCTTGGTATCCAAACATAGTTCCTCGATCTGTAATCCAAGCATTTTGATTTCCAGAGTCGTGAACCTTTTTTACAGCGTGTTGCATTGATTCTGGAGACATAAATTGTCCTTTTTTAAGATTAACAATTTTACCTGTTTTTGCAGCAGCCACTACTAGTGACGTTTGTCTAACGAGAAAGGCTGGTATTTGTAATACATCAACATACTGTGCAGCCAGTGAGGCGTCAGAAGATTCATGGATATCTGTAACTGTAGGAATATCAAAATTTTCTGAAACTTTTGCGAGTATTTCAAGTGCTTTTTCGTCACCTATGCCTGTAAAACTATCAACGCGACTACGGTTAGCTTTTCTAAAACTACCTTTAAATATGTATGGAATTTTTAGCTTATCAGTAATTGATAGCACATTTTCTGCAATGCGCATAGCCATATCTTCACCTTCAATAGCACAAGGACCACAAAGCAAGAAAAAATTATTTGATGTTGTATGTTTGATTTTTGGGATGTTATTTAAGCTCATAAGGGAAATTTTAATATTCCGCTTTCGCGAAAGCGGAATAAGCCACAAAGATACATTTTAACTAAGATTTTTTAATCCTTCTTAAGTATAGATGATGGTGTCATGTTTGGTTTTGCATAAGAGAACCTGTCAATAAGTTTAGGCTTTGAGTAACTATCTAATCCATTAATAGAAACTCCACTTGTAATTTCAAGATTAATCCATCCATCATCATTAAGAGCTTTCTCAGGTAAATAAACACCTTTTATAGCAGCAACTATTAAGACAGTGTCGTTTTCTTTAATTTGATATTCTGATACGTATTCACAGGCTATTTTTATCTGTGCCTCTTTTAAGAATGGGGCTTTCCAGTTATGTAAATATTCGGTATGAAGCCCGGCGGCTTTAAATTCTGAAATACTCTCATCATATCTTGCAGCTGTTTGGTGTGCTTCCTTTATAATATTTTCATTAACGTGATTAACAGTAAATATACCTGTGTCGCGTATATTTTTATACGTGTGTCGTGGCGCAGAGTTGGGTCTTGTGATAAACCCTAATAATGAAGGGTCGCTGCCTAAGTGTGTGATTGAACTGAAAATAGCGAGGTTTTCTATATTATCTGTCGAAATAGAGCCTAGTAAATTTGCGCTTTTGAAACCAGTTACACTATTAATAAAATTTGCTCTATAGCGCTTATCCATAGCGCTTATTTTATTTTTGTCAATATGTAGTATCTTTTCCATCTTTTCAAAAATACAAATTATGGCAGAAGACAATAATCACTATTTTGAAACCAATAAACACACTTGGAACACAAAAGTAGCGGTGCACGCAAAAAGTAATTTCTATGATATAAAATCATTTGTCGCAGGAAATAGTTCACTAAATGTATATGAGTTAGATGCGCTAAAAAATGTTCAAGGGAAGACGCTATTGCACCTTCAATGTCATTTTGGTCAAGATACACTCAGTTGGTCACGCCTAGGCGCTAAGTGTACAGGAGTAGATATAAGTGAGAATGCAGTGCTGCTTGGACAAAAGCTTAACGAGGATTTGAACCTTAATGCGCGCTTCATTTGTTGTAATGTTTTAGATACTTCACAATTTATAGATGAACAATATGATATTGTTTTTACAAGTTATGGAACGATAGGCTGGTTGCCTGATTTAAATCCTTGGGCAAAAGTAATATTTGAACGTCTCAAGTCTGGGGGTGTGTTTTATATAGTTGATTTCCACCCTATCGCTTGGATGTTTGATTATTCCAATGGTAATAAAAAAATGAAATACGGGTACAATCAAAAGGAGGCTATTTATGATGAATATGAAGGGACATATGCTGATGAATCGTCAAAGATTATAAGTAAAGAATACGGTTGGAATCATGGATTAGGAGAAATAGCCACAGCGCTTACAGATGCAGGCTTGCACTTAAAGTATCTCAAAGAGCACGATGCAAGTCCTTATAATATTTTTCCAGGTCTCATAAAACAGAAAAACGGCCTCTATACAACAGAAGACCGCTTATTCCCTTTAATTTTTGAATTGAAAGTTACAAAACCTTAATGAGCACCTTCTTTTAGAAGTTCTGGAAATTTCTTAGCAAAGCGTTTGTATCTAGGAATTGAAACTGATTGTATGTAAGGATTATTAGGGTTGTTTTTTTCATAATCTTGATGATAATCTTCTGCGATCCAAAATTTTCGAAATGGAAGTACTTGAGTTACAATCGCTCCATTGTAAGTAGACTTATTAAGGCGATCAATCGTTTGCTCGATAATATTTTTTTCACTGTCATTTTGGTAAAATGCTATTGACCTATATTGTATGCCAGCATCAGGACCTTGTCTATTTGCAGTAGTGGGATCTTGGGAACCAAAGAAGACATCTACGAGTTGTTGAAATGATATGATCTCTGGATCATAGAGCACTTCTACTGCTTCTGCATGCGTAGTCCTACCATAGCTTACTTGCTTATAGGTTGGGTTATCTTCTTTTCCTCCACTATAACCGCTTACCGCTTCTTCAACCCCTTTTACACTTTCAAAAATGGATTCTACGCACCAAAAGCATCCACTTGCAAAATATGCTTTTTTCATACCGTTTTGAGAAGTTACCTCTACAGGCTCTAAAGAGGCTGTAGGTTCTGTCATTGTAGTTGTAAAGTTATTGCAGCTTGTAAGAATCGTTAAGGCTGCAATTATGGTTGCAAATTTCATAGCGTATTTTTTTCTTATGTCGTTAAATGTACGGAGATACTTACGTCAAGGATGCTAAGGTTGTGTTAATCGTGTAATTACTAAATAAGGGGTTTTCAAAATAATACGGATAAGTTTTAAGCAAAAAAAAGCCTCTCAGGCATGAGAGGCTTTTTAATATGAGAAGGATTACTTATAATTTTTTAAATAAACGATCCATTTTTTCTTGTTGTTCTGCAGCGAGATCCCCATCAATTAGAATACGACCAGAATGCTCATCTGTAATAATTTTTTTGCGACCAGCTATCTCTACCTGAACTTGTGGTGGGATAGTAAAGTATGAGCCTCCAGATGCTCCACGCTCAATAGGTACAACAGCAAGGCCATTGCGCACACTTGCACGAATGCGCTTATATGCTTTTACAAGACGATCTTCAATTTCTTTCTCGTAGTCAGCACTTTTCTTAAGTAATGCTTTTTCTTCTTTTTCTGTTTCTGCGAGAATGGCATCTAATTCACCTTTTTTATGCTTAAGGTGAGTTTCGCGCTCAGCTAGACGTTCTTTAGTCTGTGTGATAACCTCTCCCTTTTGCTCAATTTGTGCTTTAAACTCACGGATGTTTTTCTCTGCAAGTTGGATTTCTAATTCTTGAAACTCAACCTCCTTGCTTAAGGCATTAAACTCACGGTTGTTACGTACGTTTTCTTGCTGAGCAGAATATTTTTTAATGGCAGCTTTAGAATCATCTATCTGAATTTTCTTAGCCTTAATAGAGTCTTCTACCAAGGTAAGATCATTCTCTAGTTTTTCTATGCGTTTATTAAGGCCTGCTACTTCATCTTCAAGGTCTTCTACCTCAAGAGGTAATTCTCCACGTACATTGCGTATTTCATCTACACGTGAATCTATAAGTTGTAAATCGTAAAGCGCGCGTAGTTTTTCTTCTACTGTTGCTTCTTTCTTCTTTGCCATACGTTAAAAATAGTTGATAGGATTGGTATTTTCCTCTGATAAAATGATTGCAAAAGTACTAATTTTTTCTGTAAGATAACCGGCTATTAAGTTTTTAGTAAAACGTTCACTTTCATAATGACCTACATCTAGCAAAATGATCTTATTTTCTGCTTTATAGAAATCGTGATATTTCAAATCTGCTGTAATAAGAGCGTCAGCGCCCTGTGAGATAGCAGCTTCAATAGCAAAAGCACCACTACCTCCTAAAACGGCAACTTTTTGTATGGAGTTACCTGTTAATTGTGAGTGACGGATGTTGCCTGTTTTAAATTTAGCTTTCGCGAAAGCGAGAAAAGCTTTTTCAGACATTTTATCTTTTAAATCTCCTATCATCCCCATGCCAACTGTCTGCAAGGCATTTTGAAGCGTCGTAACTTCATATGCAACCTCTTCGTAAGGATGTGTCGCGATGAGTGTGTTTAAAATTTTAGATTGTAAATGCTTTTCAAAACTGATGCTTATTTGGGTTTCGGGTTCTGTGTGGCGTTTCCCTTTTTCGCCTAAGACAGGATTGGAAAGCTCGTTTCCACGGTATGTTCCATTACCTTTTGTAGTAAAACTACATTCATCGTAATTACCTATACTTCCTGCTCCAGCGTCAAAAAGAGCTGAAAGAAGTTGTTCCGTATGGGTATGAGGTATATAGGTAGTTAATTTTAGAATGTGGTTTTTCTTAGGGATTAAAATTTTTGGAAAATCAATATCTAGTGCGTTGCACATTGCAAAATTTACCCCTTTACTCATATTATCTAACCCGGTGTGTACTGCATAGATCGCGATATCATTTTTTATTGCTTTTTGCACCGATCGCTGCACGTAATTTTGCCCCACTAATCTTTTTAGTCCAGAAAATATGATAGGGTGAAAACATACTATAAGATTACAATCCTTACGTATAGCCTCGTCCACTACATTTTCTAAGGCATCATGTGATACTAATATATTACTGACCTTTTGATGAGTATTCCCCACGAGCAATCCCACATTGTCAAAGTCTTCTGCATAGGCAAGTGGTGCCCAATCGTTTAATAAAACTGAAACTTGATGTACTTTCATGAAGTAAAGGTAATCAAATTGTATTGTGGATCTTTATTTTGACACTCACCTTTACTAGTAGTTGTTGTCTAAGCTAATAGTATGTCTTTTTTGAGAATTAATTTTTTATTTTAATACCTTCGTTTGATGAGGAAACTACGTCTTTTGCTTTTTCCATTTTCGATTATCTATTATGTGGTTACGCTGTTGCGAAATAGACTATATAATAGCGATATTTTATCCTCAAAAAAATATGATTTACCTATAATTTGCGTAGGAAATCTAAGCGTTGGGGGTACTGGTAAATCTCCAATGACAGAGTATATTATAAGACTACTTGTAAATGATAGTAATGTAGCTACATTAAGTCGTGGATATGGAAGGCATACTAAAGGATATAGGGATGTCTCTCCATCCGATCCTGTAAGAAAAGTAGGAGATGAGCCTCTACAATTTGCTCAAAAATTTAAGGAGTTGAGTGTAGCAGTATGTGAAGACCGGCAGTTAGGGATTGAGACTTTATTGACAAAAGAAAATAAACCAGATATAATACTTCTGGATGATGCTTTTCAGCATCGTAAAGTAGAAGCTGGATTTAACGTATTACTTACAGCTTATGGTGATTTGTACTGTGATGATTATCTCCTACCTGCTGGAAATTTAAGAGAACCTAAAAGTGGTGCTAAAAGGGCTCAGGTCATAGTAGTTACAAAATGCCCAGATACATTAACTATTGATGAGGAGAGAGAAATTAAAAATAAACTTGATTTAAGTGTAAGTCAAAAATTATTTTTTTCAAAAATCACATATGATGCTCAGGTATTCTCTACTAAAGGCGGGGTGCAATTAAATAGTTTAAAGACAAAAAAAGTGACTCTTGTAACTGGTATTGCAAATCCTTCCCTATTTGTGCAGCACATAGCTCTGCAAGGCGTTTCTTTTACACATAAACAATATAAAGATCATCATAATTTTTCTAAAAATGAACTAGAAGAGCTAGAGGAGTTAGAGTGTATCTTAACCACCGAAAAGGATTATGTGAGGTTACGCCCAATGCTGAAAAAAGTAAAGCTTTTTTATTTACCAATAAAAATAGAATTGATTAAGGATGCTGCCTTATTTGATGCCATGATTTATAACTGTGTACGGGAGGAAAAAAGGTAGCACTTTTTAAATCTATAGACTTATTAGGTAAGGATTGAAGTAATTAACCATTATACTTTAAATATGTGAAAATTCAAGGTAAGTGGATTAAGAAAGTACCTTGCTATTTCTAAGTGAGTTTTGAATCTTTTGAAAAAACTCTTCTACTTTATAAGGCTTAGGAATAATATCATTAAAGCCTACTTTATGAAATTCATCAATATTTTCATCAATAGTGACTGCTGTTAAAGCTAGAATTGGAATTTTTGGATTAAACTCTCGAATTTGTTTAGTTGCTTCAATACCACCAATACCAGGCATATGAATATCCATTAGAATTAAGTCAAAATCAGAAGATTTTGTCTTTTCAATTGCTATCTCCCCATTATCTGCTGTCTCACACGTCATCTTATTTTTCTCTAAAATCTTACGTGTAATCATTTGATTAATTTTATTATCCTCTACAACAAGAATATGCCTATTCTCTAAGGAGTTGTAATCTATATCGTATGAAAGGGTAGTAGGAGTATTTTCATTCTGGCCGCTTTGTATTAGATTATACTTTAAGTCAAACTTAAAAGTTGTGCCTTTACCTAAAGTACTTTGTAATGATATTTTACTGTTGAGTAGGTCTAGTAAATTTTTGACAATGGAAAGCCCTAATCCAGTACCTCCAAACTTTCTATTAATGGCTACAGACCCCTGAGTGAAATTTTGAAAAATTGTTTTTTGTTTTTTCTTAGATATTCCTTCTCCATTATCTTGGATTTCAAAATGTAGTCGTATGTCCGCTTCAGTTTGCGCTACTTTTTGAACTCGAATAGTTACCTCGCCATCTTTAGTAAATTTTATTGCATTTCCAACAAGGTTAATAAGAATTTGAGAAATCATTAAAGGGTCACCTAACAATTCCTCAGGGATATCTGGATCAAATTCTAGATTTAATTTATTTCCTTTATCTCTAGCAGACTTACCCAACGCAAAGAGTACGTCTTCAATACGCTTTCTGATGTTGAAGGGAGTCTCTTCTACCTCTACTTTATTTGCCTCAAGCTTATTTAGGTCAAGTATATTGTTAATAAGAGATAAAAGATATTCTCCAGAAAATTTTAATGAATCTAGATGTTTTTTTTGTTCTGGAGTAGGGTTCTCACTAAGTAACAAATGCGTAAGACCAGTAACAGCATACATAGGCGTTCTCAATTCATGCGTAATGGTCGATAAGAATTGAGCCTTTACCATAGAAGCCTTTTCTGCATTATCACGAGCAATTATAAGTTCAACATTTTTGGCTTGTAAAAGTTCATTTGCCTTTGCTCTTAGATTATTGTTCTTGTAAAGTGAAAGCGTGAGTAATGCGAGTATTGAGCAAAGTGCTATAGAAAGCACCAATGTGAGACGCATTGCCTTTGAGGATCGATCTTCTTCTCTTACTATATCTTTATCTAAAGAGGCGACCATTTCCTCTAACTGTTTGTTATTTTTAGTGGGTAAAGATGTACTGGTGATATCTTCGCTTGTGTAGTTTTGTAAAAAAGAATAGTATTTTTTTAAATTGTCATACGCTTCTCTATAATTTCCTCTTCCTTGGGCGATGAGATTTTTTGCTAAGTACAGCGATCTTTTTAGATTCGGATAATTTTCCCCTTCTAGAAAACTTTCAACTTCAAGTAATTCTTCATCGGCTTCTTCTAGTCTACCAGCAGCACTTAAGCTAAGGGATTTTTTAGCTTTTGCTTCTGCTCTTAAATACGCGTAGTTTTCTAATTGAACAAGATTGATAGCCTTATTGTAAATTCGTATAGCTTCCGTATGATCATTCTCTTTTCTTAAAATATCGGCTTTGAGAATGAGAAGCTGTGACTTTAGATCAAGCCTTTCACTATCTTCAAGAATGGATAAGCCTCGAGCAATATATTCTTGGAATTGTTTTTCTTGACTTCGGATATTAGCAATTTGCGCTGCTGTAAGATAGGATTGTCCTAATAAATCAATGCTATTCACCTCTAACTGAGCCTCGATAGCTCTTTTATTCTCTATTTCTGCTTTTTCATAGTTATGAAGTTGGAAATAAAGCTTTGCAAGAGTCCCTGAGGCAAGACCAACACGTTTTGTGTGATTAATTCTTAAAGATAAATCACGAGAATATGTAAGTAAATCTATTGCTTTTTCATAATTAAGATCTGAAACAGCAATAAGAGCTCTCTGAAGTAGAGAGTCAATTTTATCATTTGTAAGTGTTTCTTCTGGGCTCTCTCTCTTTTGGGCGGTACTTACTAGTGGATAAGCAAGGAGGAGCGCAAATAGAAAACGTACTAATATTGCGTTCATACGTGTCAGTATCTAATAGCTAATATAGATTATTTTGTAGAGATCTGTAAAATTAAGTCTACTATTCTACTAGAATATCCCATCTCATTATCATACCAGCCTATGATTTTTACCATTTTCCCTATTACAGATGTCATTTGTGCATCAAAAACACAGGAGTGAGGGTTCCCTATAATATCAATAGATACAATAGGATCTTCTGTAAAAGCAAGTATGTCTTTATACCTACCTAGAGAAGCTTTCTTCATTGCCATATTCACCTCTTCTATGGTGGTATCTTTTTTTACATTAAAAGTTATGTCTGTAAGGGATCCATTGGGTACAGGGACTCTAATGCCACAGCCTCCAATAACGCTAGCAAGGTGTGGAAAAATTTTAGTAAGTGCTTTTGCGGCTCCAGTCGTAGTAGGAATAATGCTTTGGCTTGCTGCACGTGATCTACGTAAATCACGATGAGGTTGATCGTGAAGAGTCTGGTCTGTGGTGTAGGAGTGTATTGTGGTAATATATGCTTGATCAATACCACACAATTTGTCTATGATTTGAACCATAGGGGCTGCATTGTTTGTGGTGCAAGAGGCGTTTGAGATGATGGTTTCTGTACCATCTAGATCGCCATTATTAACTCCAAGAACAACCATAGGAATATCTTCGTCTGCTGGTGGTACGCTCAAAATCACTTTTTTTGCCCCGCTTACAATATGCTTTTCAAGTTCTTTCTTTGTTTTGAACTTTCCAGTGCTCTCAATAACGATATCTGGTTGCGAGTTCTTCCATGGAATAAGCTCAATATCCTCAAAGTTGTACAATGGTATTTCTTTTTTGTTGACGATGAGTACGCTTTCGCGAAAGCTAATTTCCTTAGCGCTTACTCCGTGAATACTATCGTATTTAAGAAGATGTGATAAAGTTTTTGCGTCTGCCAGATCATTAATGGCTACCACCTCAAGTTGAGGATGATTTTCAATGAGTCTAAAGACAGTGCGTCCTATGCGGCCAAAACCGTTAATTGCAATTTTAATCTTGCTCATTAATTTTTAAGTAAGATGCTTTTGAGCTTTGTAAGACGACCTAACTAAAGCCCCACTTTCCACATGGCGAAATCCCATCTCTAGCCCAATTTTTTCGTATTTTTGAAATTGATCTGGAGTGATAAATTGTTTTACAGGTAAATGTTTTTTTGAAGGCTGTAAGTATTGCCCTATAGTAACAATATCAAGGTTTACCTCGCGAAGGTCTTCTAGAGTTTTTATAACTTCCCTTTCTGTTTCCCCTAAGCCTAGCATTATTCCAGATTTAGTTCTTGTAATCCCCGCTTCTTTTAGATATTTTAAAACTCCTAAACTGCGTTCATATTTTGCTTGAATACGCACTTCTCTCGTTAGCCTTTTTACAGTTTCCATATTATGTGATACCACCTCTGGGTGTACCGCAACAATTCTGTCTAGCAAATCTTCTCTACCTTGAAAATCTGGAATGAGGGTTTCAAGGGTGGTTTTTGGGTTCATACGTCGTATGGCTTGAACAGTTTCTGCCCAAATAATGGTTCCCATGTCTTTAAGATCGTCACGATCTACAGAGGTAATCACTGCATGCTTAATATCCATCAATTTTATGGATCGAGCTACTTTTTCAGGTTCTTCCCAATCTACTTGCTCTGGCCTTCCAGTTTTTACACCGCAAAAACCACACGATCTCGTACAGACATTTCCTAATATCATAAAGGTGGCAGTTCCTTCACTCCAACACTCTCCCATATTAGGGCAACTTCCCGATGTGCAGATCGTATTTAAGTTGTACTTGTCTACAAGTGTACGTAAATCTGTATATTTTTTTCCAGTGGGGAGTTTTACTCGAAGCCATTTAGGCTTAGGTACTCTCTCTGGTTTAGTAATTGTAAGTTCTTCTTGCATAGCATTTTTTCAAGCGCTACAAAGATACAAATTCTAAGAGTTGTAGCGAACACGCTTTCGCGAAAGCGATAATGCTTTTACACAGTAATCTAGCTTATTTATATGACACCTTGACGAATTCTAACATTATGTCAATAGGTGTTCGAACTATAGAAATTAATAGAGTAGTTGTAATTCTTTCAAATCATACTCTTTAAGAACATCATTTTCTTGGAGTAAAATTAATTTGCCACTATTAGTGGTCCCTTTGATGATTCCAACAAATTTTTCTCCATTTGGCTTCAAAAATGTAGCGGGCTTATTTCTTTTAAAAAGGCAATTTTCATAATCTTTTTTGATTTTTTCAAACTTGCCATCAATAAGTAGCTGTACATAATGTCGAAACTGCTCTAACAGCATTTGAAGAATTTCCTCTAGTTTGAAATGAATTCCAGTTTGCTTTTTTATGGAGGTGGCTCTAGGAAGGTGGCTCCATTCTGTTTGATTAACGTTTAGACCCACGCCTATAATCATTGCATCAAGCCTACCCTTTTTAATGACACTTTCTATAAGAATTCCGCATATCTTGTCGTTATCTGTCAATATGTCGTTAGGCCATTTAACACGTACGTTTTTAATTAAGAGTTTAGTGAGTACATCTTTTATGGCAAGGGAAGCGGCCATTAGTGCAAAGAATTGCTCGTCTATAGTGATACGTTGTATTTTTCTGTAAACACTGAATGTCAGGTTTTTATCAGTCTGGGTCATCCATTTGGTACCCATTTGTCCGCGACCTGCAGTTTGGTTTTTTGCCCATACCACCATATCTTCTTGGGTATTTTCTTTTTTTGAAATACGTTTGAGGTAATCGTTTGTAGAATCAATGGTATGAAGTTTGTCTATGCGCATATGTAAAACTAGGGACTCTAAACTTATGTAAAGACCGCAGAGTAATGTAAATTTGTAATAACTTTGTGTAAATAAAAGAATTTAATGGCAAAAAAGGAAAAGAACACAGATCAATTAATAGCTAAAATTGTTGAAGGAATTGAAGATGTGAAAGGTCAGAATATTGATATATTGGACCTTAGGGAGATAGAAAATACGGTTTGTGATTATTTTATCATTTGTGATGGAACTTCAAACACACAAGTGGGTGCTATAGTAAATTCTATCCAAAAAACCGCTAGTAAAGCTCTTCAAGAAAAACCTTGGCATGTAGAAGGTTTAGAAAATTCAGAATGGATTCTTATGGATTATGTAAATGTGGTTGTACATGTTTTTCAAAAACATATTAGAGAATTTTATGATATTGAGAGCCTATGGGGAGATGCAAAAATCACTTCTATTCCCACAAATTATTAAAAAGAAATTGAATGTCTACAGAAAAGAAAAAGAATACATCTACAACACCTCCAAATAAACCTAAATTTAGCTCTTACTGGATTTACGGACTTATTATTATCATCTTTATTGCTATTAGTATGCTTACAGGCAGTAGTGGTATAGGAGAGCCTAAAAAAACATCTATTTACCAATTTGAAGAATATCTAAAGAATGGTGATGTAGATCGGGTAGAGATCATTAATAAAAATGCTGTAAAAGTATATCTTACAAAAGAGGCAGAGTCTAAAGAGATTCATAATAAAAATAGAGGGACGGGTTTTTTAGCCCCATCTGCAGCAGCGCCAGATTATCGTTTTGAAATTGGAGATTTGCAAAATTTTGAAAATGATGTAAATCAAATCATAGATGAAAATAACTTGGATACTCGACTCACCTACGAAACAGAGGGTGATATGTGGGGTCTAGTTGCTAGTTTTCTTCCATTTATACTAATTATTGGTCTTTGGATATTTATCATGAGACGTATGTCTGCTGGTGGTGGTGGTGGTCCAGGAGGTCAAATATTTAATATAGGTAAATCTAAGGCAAAGCTTTTTGATGAGAAAACAGACGTAAAAACAACATTTAAGGATGTGGCTGGTCTTGAAGGGGCAAAAGAAGAGATACAAGAGATTGTGGATTTCTTAAAAAATCCTGAGAAGTATACAAGTCTTGGAGGAAAAATTCCAAAAGGCGCTTTGTTAGTTGGGCAGCCAGGAACTGGTAAGACATTGCTGGCAAAGGCAGTGGCTGGAGAAGCTAAAGTTCCATTTTTCTCACTATCAGGGTCTGATTTTGTGGAGATGTTTGTGGGGGTGGGTGCATCTCGTGTCCGTGATTTATTTAAACAAGCCAAAGAAAAATCACCTGCAATTATATTTATCGATGAGATTGATGCAATAGGTAGGGCTAGAGGTAAAAGTAATTTTTCTGGCGGGAATGATGAAAGAGAGAATACACTCAATCAATTACTCACAGAAATGGATGGTTTTGGTACAAACACAAACGTTATTGTGCTTGCAGCAACAAACCGAGCAGATGTGTTGGATAAAGCGTTGATGCGCGCCGGTCGTTTTGATAGACAGATATATGTTGATTTGCCTGACGTTAGAGAACGTAAGGAAATATTCGAAGTACATTTGAGGCCTCTAAAAAAAGTAGATGATGAACTTGATATTGAGTTTTTAGCAAAACAGACACCTGGTTTTTCTGGAGCAGATATTGCTAATATGTGTAACGAGGCTGCGCTTATAGCTGCTCGTAAAGGTAACAAAGCAGTAGGAAAGCAGGATTTTCTTGATGCTGTTGATCGTATCGTAGGAGGACTAGAAAAGAAAAATAAGATTATTACTCCAGAAGAGAAAAAAGCAATCGCTTTTCATGAGGCGGGTCATGCGACTGTGAGTTGGATGCTTGAGCACGCTGCCCCACTAGTTAAAGTAACAATTGTTCCGAGAGGACAGTCTTTAGGTGCGGCATGGTATCTCCCAGAAGAGCGGTTGATTGTTAGACCTGAGCAAATGTTAGATGAGATGTGTGCTGCATTGGGAGGAAGAGCCGCAGAGAAAGTAATGTTTAATCAGATTTCTACTGGAGCTTTAAGTGATCTTGAAAAGGTTACAAAACAAGCTCGAATGATGGTGACTGTATACGGTCTTAATGATAAGGTGGGGAATCTTACTTATTATGATAGTACAGGACAATCTGAAAGTAGTTTTACAAAGCCATACAGTGAACGCACTGCAGAGCTAATTGATAAGGAAATCTCAATTATAATTGAGGAACAATATCAACGTGCAATTGATCTTTTAACAAAGGAAAAAGATAAGCTAACTCAATTAGCAGAGTTGTTGCTAGAAAAAGAAGTTATTTTTAAGGATAATCTAGAAGAAATTTTTGGAGAAAGACCCTTTGGAAAAAAAGAAGCTATCGAAGATATAGCGTAATTTTTCACTTAATTGTGATATAATGGTTTAAAAAAACTTGATTGGATGTAGTGTTCGATCAAGTTTTTTTATATTTGGAATACATTATAAATTACATTGAGTAAAGTGTATAAATGAGTCTATTTAGTAAATTATTTAAATCATCATCTAAATTAGACGACCCCCAAGAATATAGAGGAAAAGAAATACGTAGTAAATATATGCCAGAAGTAGATACTCCGGCAGACGAGCGTTTCACAAAGAACTTTATAATAAATGGCGGTCGATTTCTTTATGCCCTTAATATGGATGAAGTGCAAGAGAACTTTGATAACATACTTCTTGAAAATGATTGGTATGAAAAAGAAGCCTTTTGTATAGATGATCATTTAAAGACTATGTTTGATGGCTATAATTTAAATTATGGTCACAATGTAGAATCTGAGTTTTTTCTCACTACTTGTGAAAGTCTAGTGGCAAGTGACGGATCACTTTTAGTATGTTCTAAACAGCTTAAAGAGCTAAAATTACATGATCTGCCTAAAGATGTTATTGTTTTTGGTAAGACAAGTCAAATTGTTAATACAATAGGTGAAGGCCTCCGTATTATAAAAAACCATAATGCAGGGAGTATCCCTACCAATATCACAACCATAAAGAATTTTGAGTCTAAGGAAGATGAGAAAGATTTTATGACCTATGGAAGCAGTACAAAAAACCTTTATTTACTGCTTTTAGAAGACCTATAATATGCGCGAAGTCGTCATAAGAGCCCTTTCTGGATTATTGTACGTAACATTATTGTTGCTTGCTATATTTTCTTTAGAAACAACGTATTTAGTTGTATTTTCAGTACTCGGTATTGCTGTTCTCTACGAGTTTTTGAAACTTATAGGTATTAAATCTATATTGCCATATTTGTTACTGCTAGTTTGTATAGCAGGGCTATGCTATTTCAAATTTGAGCGAATGGTGACTATTGTATTTCTAGCATTGACAATAACAGTTAATTTATATTTAATTAAAAATTTAATCAGACCCTCTGAACGCTATATAACAGTTTCACAGAAATACGCATATACTATTTTTTACATCATTGGAGGTGTTGTGTTTACAATTCTTCTGCCATCTTATAAAGGTGAATATACATCGTTATTGGTGGCAAGTGTCTTTGCTTTAATCTGGATAAATGACACGTTTGCCTTTATTGTTGGTAAGAGTATAGGTAAGCGAAAACTATTAGAGCGTATATCTCCAAAGAAAACTATTGAAGGATTTGTTGGAGGACTTGTTTTTTGCTGCATAGCAAGTATCATATTTAGTGCATTTACAGATTTGTTAAGCATTCAGCTTTGGCTTACCGTAGCTGTTGTTACGTCAGTTTTTGGGACTTTAGGCGACCTTATTCAATCACAACTTAAGCGACAGGCTGGAGTAAAAGATAGTGGTAGAATTATGCCTGGACACGGAGGATTGTTTGACAGACTTGACAGTATAATTTTTGCAGCACCTTTTTTGTATTTATTTTTAATCGTACTCGACTATGTTCCATAAAGAAGGATATAAGATAATTGTAATAACATTAATATTAATAACTGGTTCGTTACTAGTAGCTAATCATTTTCTTGAAAAAAATTGGTTGTTCTATTTAATTGCTGCTATTTTAGGCTTCTTGCTCATTATGGTTTTACAATTTTTTAGAAACCCTGAAAGAACTGGTTTGGCTAATCCCAATGTAGTGACATCACCTGTTGATGGTAAAGTGGTGGTAATTGAGGAGGTGTATGAACAGGAATATTTTAAAGATAAACGTCTTCAGGTTTCAATATTCATGTCTCCTATAAATGTACATGTTACTAGGTACCCTATTGCAGGTAAAGTTGTTTTTAGTAAATACCATCCAGGTAAATATTTAGTAGCATGGCACCCTAAATCTAGTACTGAAAACGAGAGAACTACTGTTGTTGTAAATACTCAAAAATTTGGTGATATATTATACCGGCAAATAGCTGGCGCTTTAGCAAAACGTATTATTAATTATGCTGAGGAAGGGCAAATGGTTTCTCAGGGAGACGATAGTGGTTTTATCCGTTTTGGTTCCCGTGTAGATTTATATTTACCCATAGGCACAAATCTTGATGTTAAATTAGAAGATAAGGTAGTGGGTGCGCAATCTATAATAGCTTCCGTGTAAATGAAAAAAAAGGTGCTCCATACAAAGTTTGAGGAGGCCTTTAAGAGGGTGAGCGAGGCAACACAAGATTTCCCTCCAGATGTGCTTTTACAGTTTTATGCGCTTTATAAACAGGCTACACAAGAAAATAGCTTTAGTAATAGTGAAGGTGAACACGAATTAGTAAGTGCTTTTAAGCTTAATGCATTATTGCAAGTAAAGCACCTATCTATACAGGAGGCAAAGAAGACTTATATTGAAATTGCAGAAAAATATCTCATTAATTAAAAAAGGCAGTGATTTTTAAATCACTGCCTTTTTTAATTAAGCTAAACTAGCTAGCCTTTTTTCTAAAGCTTCTATTTTTGCTTCTGCATCTGTCATTTTTTGCTTTTCGATGGCAACTACTTTTTCTGGTGCATTATTTACAAATCGTTCATTAGACAGTTTTCCACGTACAGATTTTAAGAATCCTTTTGTGTATTTCAATTCCTCTTCAATTTTAGAGATTTCAGCTTCCACATCAATAGCTCCAGCGAGTGGAATAAAATATTCATTTGACTTTACTCTGAACGATAATGCGTTTTCTAAAACATCATTCGTAAAGGCAATTTTGCTTACATTACCTAATTTTGAGATAATGGTGTCGTACGCAGAGGATGTGTTTTCGTTTTTGAGGATATGTAATTCAATCTCATCCTTAAATGCAATATTTTTACTTTTCCGGATGGTGCGTATTCCTGATATTACCTGTGTCGCATAGTCAAAATCAGAAATAATTTCTTTATTTATTGCTCCAGAGATAGGCCATTTGTTAATGATTAAAGCATCTTCTGGTGTGCGATTTGCAATAGTCTGCCAGATCTCTTCAGAAGCAAATGGAATAAATGGATGTAATATGCGTAAGTTGTTTTCAAACGCTGCAATTATTCCATCATACGTCTTACGGTCAATAGGTTGCTTGTAAGCAGGCTTGATAATTTCTAGAAGCCATCCACAGAAGTCATTCCAAACAAGTTTGTAGCTTGCCATAAGTGCATCTGAGATACGATACTTAGAGTAATGGTCTTCTATTTCAATGAGTGTCTCATTAAAGCGATTTGTATACCATTCTAATCCTTGTTCACTATGATTTGGTTGTGCAATATTTTCGTCAATTTCCCAGCCTTGTATTAAGCTAAAAGCACTTAGATTTTTCTTTATAAATCCTTTTCCTTGTTTAAGTAAATCTTCGTCAAACATAAGGTCATTTCCTGCAGCACTACTGAGTAATAGACCTACACGTACGCCATCTGCTCCGTATTCTTTTATAAGCTCAAGAGCATCAGGAGAGTTTCCTAAAGATTTAGACATTTTACGACGTTGTTTGTCACGTACTAATCCAGTAAGATATACGTTTTCAAAAGGTCGTTTTCCAGTGTATTCGTACCCCGCGACGATCATGCGCGCTACCCAGAAAAATAAAATATCTGGACCTGTAACAAGATCATTTGTAGGGTAGTAATAATTAAATTCTTCATTTTTGGGATTACGTATCCCGTCAAAAACGCTCATAGGCCATAACCATGAACTAAACCAAGTATCTAAGCTATCTTCATCCTGTTTTAGGTGGCCTGCAGTAAGACTTTGATCTCCTGTACGCTTTCGCGAAAGCGTAACAGCATCTTCTATATTTTCTGCAACAACAAAATCTTCTTTCCCATCCCCGTAAAAGTAGGCTGGAATTTGCTGACCCCACCACAATTGACGTGATATATTCCAGTCACGACAGTTTTCCATCCAGTGACGGTAGGTATTTTCAAACTTTTTAGGAAAGAGCTTTACATCACCTGTTTCTAATACAGCTTTTATAGCAGGCTTTACCAGTTCACTCATTTTTAAGAACCATTGGTCAGAGAGCTTTGGCTCAATAACTGCTTTTGTACGCTCAGAAGTTCCTACTTTATTTATATGATTTTCTGTTTTTACAAGAGCTTCTAATGCTTCGAGTTCTTTCTTTATATTTTTACGGCACTCAAAACGATCTTGACCTTCATAATGCAGCCCAAAGCTATTAAGAGAGGCGTCATCGTTAAAGATGTCAATTACTTCAAGGTTATGTTTGTCACCAAGCATTTTATCATTTTCGTCGTGAGCAGGCGTAACTTTAAGACATCCTGTTCCAAACTCTAAATCAACATACTCATCTTCAATAATAGGTATGATACGACCGCAGATTGGGACAATCGCTTTTTTTCCTTTAAGATGTGTAAATCTTTCGTCATTAGGATTTATACAAATAGCAGTATCTCCAAAAATTGTTTCCGGACGTGTTGTCGCGATAGTCAACGTATCCTTAGATCCTTCTATTTTATAATTTAAATAATAAAGAAGCCCTTGACGCTCTTCATGTATAACCTCTTCATCAGAAAGTGTTGTTTTTGCTTCAGGGTCCCAATTTACCATTCGGTATCCCCTATAAATAAGACCTTTTTTATGTAAATCTACAAAGGTTTTTATCACGGACTCAGACATTGCTGGATCCATAGTAAACGCTGTGCGCTCCCAATCACATGAAGCTCCTAGTTTTTTAAGCTGATCTAAAATAACACCTCCGTATTCTTCTTTCCATTTCCATGCGTGAGCTAGAAATTCTTCACGTGTAAGATCAGACTTGTTAATCCCCTGTTCTTTGAGTCGTGCGACTACCTTAGCTTCTGTAGCAATGGAGGCGTGGTCTGTGCCAGGCACCCAGCAAGCGTTTTTGCCTAGTAAGCGAGCACGGCGTATCAACACATCTTGAATTGTGTTGTTAAGCATATGTCCCATGTGTAATACACCTGTAACATTAGGAGGAGGGATCACTATTGTATATGGTTCTCTGTCGTCTGGTGTGGAGTGAAAATAATTGTGTTCCATCCAGTAGCTGTACCATTTGTCTTCTACAGAAGAAGCATCATAATTTGAAGCAATACTCATAGTTTGGTCTGATTGTTGTCTTAAAGAAGGCAAAAGTAGGGATAACAGTAGGATATTTAAATATTCCCTAGTGCTTATTTTACAACGTTCAATGGAGGGCGTTGTAATTTAATGATGATTTAATTTTTGGCACTTGGGCTTATTCTACCTATTTTTGATTATCCTCAAATATTAGAAATTATGAAAAAACTAGTAATCTTATTTGTAGCTACACTGCTAACAGTGAGCATGCAAGCTCAAGAAAAGAAAGCTGAAATTACATTTGACTCAGACGTGGTTGATTATGGTAAAGTGCCATATGGGTCTGATGGGGTGCGTAAATTTACATTTACAAACACAGGAGACGATGTCCTTATTGTGGCTCGTGTATATTCTACTTGTGGTTGTACAATCCCTAAAAAACCAGAAAACCCAATACAGCCTGGTGAAAAAGGCGAGATTGAAGTGAAGTATGACACAAAACGTCAAGGGCCTATTAGAAAAACTATCACAGTATATACTAATGCGTCAGAAGTACCACAAAGTTTAAAAATAAAAGGAACAGTTTTGCCAGATGGTGGAAAGTAAAAGTTTCTGACTAAAGATAATATGAAGGCCGCTTTTTTAAGGCGGCCTTTTTTAATTGTATTATTTTGGTTTCGCGAAAGCGGAAACCCTTATATTTTCTTTACAATATTTAAATATTTCCTCAACTTTGTAAAAAAGAAATTTACAGATGCCTAGAATATCTCAGAAGGGGCAAGATATGCCTCAGTCACCCATACGTAAACTTGTACCTTATGCAGAAGCAGCGAGGTCTCGCGGAATAGACATTTATCAACTCAATATTGGGCAGCCAGATATAAAAACTCCCAAAGTAGCACTTGACGCTGTGAGGGATATAGATATGGAAGTGCTTGCTTATAGTCATAGCGCAGGTTTTCAATCTTACAGGGACAAACTAGCAATGTATTATCAAAAGCATGATATACAAGTAAGTGCAGATGATATTATTATTTCTACTGGAGGCTCAGAAGCATTGCTTTTTGCAATGGGAAGTGTAACAGATCCAGGAGACGAGATTATTATTCCTGAACCTTTTTATGCAAATTACAATGGGTTTGCAACAGCTAGTGGAGTAAAAGTGGTTCCTGTGATTTCTACTTTAGAAGAAGGGTTTGCGTTGCCACCTATATCAGACTTTGAAAAGTTAATCTCAACTAAAACTAAAGCTATTGTCATATGCAATCCAGGCAACCCTACAGGTTACTTATATTCTGAAGATGAGATAAGGCAACTTGCAGAGCTGGTAAAAAAGCATGACCTATTTTTAATAGCAGACGAGGTGTATCGTGAGTTTGCATATGATGGACTAAAGCATCATAGTGTGATGAAGCAACGCGATATTGATAGCCATGCTATAATGATAGACTCTGTTTCTAAACGTTTTTCAATGTGTGGAGCTCGTATAGGTTGTATTGTGAGTAGAAATAAAGAGTTAATGAGCACAGCTATGAAGTTTGCCCAAGCGCGCTTAAGCCCACCCACGTTTGCTCAAATAGCGTCTGAAGCAGCATTAGAAACTCCACAAAGTTATTTTGATGATGTTATAGAGGAATACGTTTCTCGTAGAAATACACTTGTCACGGGCCTAGAGAAAATACCCGGTGTGAAAGTTGCAAAACCTAAGGGTGCTTTTTATTGCATCGCGCAATTACCTATTAAAAATGCAGATGCATTTGCTCAATGGTTACTGGAGTCTTTTGATTATAACGGTAAAACTATAATGGTAGCACCAGCCGCCGGTTTTTATAGTAGTGAAGGCGTAGGTTTAAACCAAGTACGTATCGCTTACGTTTTAGAAGAAAAACATCTTAAAGAGGCAGTAGAAATTCTAAAAGTAGCTTTAGAGAAATATCAAGATTAATGCTGGTCCTAGAAAACGCCTCACTTAAAGAGTATAATACATTTGGAATTGCAGCAAAAGCTCGTTTTTTTGCTAGCATCTCAACTGTTGATGATCTTTTGTCTCTCTTAAGAGATGATCGCTTTACAGCTCCATTTATTATAGGTGGTGGAAGTAATATGTTGCTCACAGAAAATGTTGATAAACTCGTGATCCATATTAATAATAAAGGTATAGAAGTGGTGGATGATAATTTTTCAGATTCTGAAATTTTATTAAAAGTTGCAGCAGGAGAAAACTGGCACGAATTTGTGTTGTATTGCGTTAGAAATAATTTTGGAGGCGTTGAAAACCTTTCCTTAATACCTGGGAATGTAGGAACATCACCTATACAGAACATTGGTGCTTATGGCGTTGAATTAAAGGATACTTTTTTTGAGTGTACCGCAATTCACAGGAAAACGTTTAAAGAAAAGATTTTTTCTTTAGAAGAATGCAATTTTGGGTATAGAGACTCTGTGTTTAAAAATGACTTAAAGGATGAGTATATAATTACTTCAGTCACATTTAGATTAACTAAAAAGGATCATATCCTTCAAACAGACTACGGGGCGATAGGGGACACTCTTAAAGAAAAAAATATAACCACACCCACGCTCAAAGAAATCTCACAAGCTGTGATCGAGATACGTCAATCTAAGTTACCAGATCCTAATAAGATTGGAAATAGTGGTAGTTTTTTTAAAAACCCCATAATCTCTCAAGAAGCATTTACAGCTTTGAGAAAGCTACATAAAGATATTCCGTATTATCCAATAGGTAATGACCTTATAAAAGTTCCTGCAGGGTGGCTTATTGAACAATCAGGATTCAAAGGTAAGAGATATGGTGATGCAGGAGTACATGATAAGCAAGCACTAGTACTAGTAAATTATGGAAATGCCACTGGAGATGAAATATGGGATGTAGCAATGAAAGTCAAAAATGGTGTGAAAGACAAATTTGGAATTGCCATAGAGCCAGAGGTCAATGTCATTTAATTACTTATTTTAAAAGGTAGAAAGTTTAAGATTTTAGATTAAAAATTATAATCTAGTATTATAATAATAGATGTTTTAAAGAGTTTATAGCTACATCTTTTGTTATGTTGTCCCGACGCCTTAACTTTAGATGACAAATTAAGAATATATCCCTAACATATTATTAATTCAAAAACCAACCCTTTTTGAAGACATTTGTAGAAAAGCATATCGTCGAGCTACTTAAAGCTGGCGACGAGAGAGCCATAGGATTATTATATGATCATTATGCAGATGCCTTGTATGGTGTTGCCATCAAAGTCACACACGAAGAAGAACTCGCACAAGACGTACTGCAAGAGTCTTTTATAAAAATTTGGAAAAATGCTCACAAATATGATGCAAGCAAAGCAAGACTTTTTACTTGGCTTTTTAGAGTAGTGCAAAATACTGCAATAGATAAAGTACGTAGCAGACAAAGAAAACAAGCAAAGGAAATCCAAACGGAAGATTCTAACGTATATCAATTAAAGGCAACTTCTTTTGCTATAGAGCATATTGATATACAGACTCATACTAATGGATTAGATGATAAATATAGAGTTGTGATAGACGCCTTATTTTTTCAAGGCATGACACAACAAGAAGCTAGTGATGAATTAAATATACCTTTAGGAACGGTAAAGTCCCGGTTAAAAATAGGGCTTCGGGAGTTGCGTAAATTATTTGGAATAATTGTTTTGATTATAATTGGATTATGAGTGATAGAGTATCACAATTTTTGGAAAGTGATTTGTTAGAGCGATATCTTATGGGTACAACATCTCCTATAGAATCTCAGGAAGCTGAGTATTTTATTGAGAAGTTTCCAGAGGTAAAGAGCACTTATGAGGAGCTGCAAGAAAATCTTGAAAATTATGCAGCCTCCTATGCTGTAAAAGTCCCAAAGGAACTTAGAGCAACAATACTTAAACAGACAAAATCTAAACCTCAAAGGGCGTTACCTATACTAGCAATTACAGCTTGTATGGTAGCCATACTTTTTAGTCTTGTTGCTTTTATGATTTATGAGCAAAATCAAGAATTACTTAGAGATAGACAATTTACCTCAAATTTATTAGAGAGCCTTAATGACGATATTGTGTCTAATAGGCAAATGTTACAATCTGTAGAGGAGCAGTTTATGATTCTTAATAGTGCTGCTACTCAAAAGTATATCTTAACAGGTAATAAAAAAGCGCGTAAACTAGAGGCGGTAGCTTATGTAAATCAATTAGAAAAAAGATCCTATATACATGTAGCAAGTTTACCAGAACTGCCAGATGAGCAGGTGTATCAAATGTGGGCAGAAGTAGATGGTAAACTGGTACCATTAGATATCTTGAAGCTCACAAAAGATAATCTAGTTGAAATTCCTTACGAAGAACGGATGGCAAGCATCAATGTGACTATTGAGCCTAAAGGAGGCAGTAAAGTCGCAAACACTGCAAATGAAGTAGCTACCATAATTTTTAACAGAGAGAATCAAATTCCAGATCCACAATAGTTTTAGCATAGACAGTGCTTTTTGTATCTTTGTTTAAAATTTTTGAGATGGAATTATTATTTATTACTCTGGCTTTATTGGGTCTTTCAGTAGGAGGAATAGCTATTAAAATTTGGGCTAAAAAAGACGGTAAATTTGCAGGTACTTGTGCTAGTCAAAGTCCATTTTTAAATAAGGATGGAGAAGCTTGTAGTATGTGCGGCAAGATGCCAGAAGAGATGGGAGATTGTTCTCAGGACCTAAAAGCCTAGCATCTATTGGAACAACTCAACACGTTATTATTTTATATTTTTTTAGGAGCCACAATTATTAATGTGGCTTTTTATCTTTTTTATAGTCGTTTCGCTTTCGCGAAAGCGGAAAAATCAAAACACAAAATCACACCTCCCATTTCAGTTTTGGTTTGCGCAAAAAATGAGGAAGGAAATCTAAAAAATAACATTCCAAAAGTTTTAGAACAAGAGTATCCTTGCTTTGAAGTTATCTTAATAAACGACGCTTCTACAGATAAGACAGGAGAAGTTATAGAAGACTTTGCTTTAAGTGATGCTCGCGTCAAAGAATTGCAAGTGCGTTACAATGAAAAGTTTTGGGGAAATAAAAAATATGCACTCACACTAGGAATTAAAAAAGCAACTTATGAACATTTAGTTTTTATAGATGCAGACTGTGTTCCTGCCTCTAAGAATTGGTTAGCACTGATGGCTTCCCAGTTTGTACCTCAGAAAGAGATTGTGTTAGGCTATGGTGGTTATTCCAAAATCAAGGGCTCTGGGCTCAATAAATTAATACGTTTTGAGACTGTAAACACCGCTATACAATATTTTAGTTGGGCACTAGCTGGAAAGGCTTATATGGGTGTGGGGCGTAATCTTAGTTATACTTCTGGACTTTTTTACAAGCACAATGGATTTTCAAAGCATATGTCTATACGTGGTGGTGATGATGATCTTTTTGTGAGTGAGGCTGCTACTTCAATTAATGTCTCTGTGCAGGAAGACCCAGAGAGTTTTACATATTCTTTTCCTAAAGAGAGTTTTTCAGATTGGCTCATTCAAAAAAGAAGGCACATAAGTACATCAAGTCACTATAAAGGTTTACATCAGTTTTTTTTAGGTATTTTTTTTCTGTCACAACTATTATTTATATGCTTGATGATTCCAGTAATTACCTTTGTTGAGGAACACTATATCGTGCTTCTTATAATTCTCATTAGATATAGTATTACATGGTCTGTGACTGTAATGGCAGGGGTGAAATTTAGAGAAAAAGATATTTTAATTTTCTACCCTATTTTAGAAATAGGTCTAGTTTGTGTTCAATTAGGTATATTTATCACAAACCTGATTTCAAAACCTAAGCGTTGGAAATAACCTCCGAAAAACTATTATTAGAAATTAAACGTGCAAAGGATGGGCAACAAAGTGCTTTTAACTTTTTGCTTAATTCTTTTTGGAATGAGGTGTATGGTTTTCAATTAAAACGAACAAAAAATCCTCATGATGCAGAAGATGTAACCATACAAACTTTTGCAAGAGCCTTTGATAAGCTTCAATTATTTAAGGAGGAATATACATTTAGCACTTGGCTTATAGCCATCTCAAAAAACATACATATTGATATAGTTCGTAAAAGGGAATCTTCTATTAGAGCTCAGCTTTCTGAAAGGGATGAAGAAAAAGTTCGTAAAGTGATTGATCAAAATCCATCTCCAGAAGATGCGCTTATTAAAGAACAAAATTTAACTCAATTGCTTGCTTTCGTAAAGCAGTTGAAACCTCATTATCAAGAAATGATTAACCTACGTTACTTTCAAGAGATGAGTTATAAAGAAATGGCAGAAGAAATTGACGAGCCTATCAATAATGTGAAAGTAAAATTATTACGTGCGAGAAGGCTATTGTCTGATATTATAAAAAAAGCAGATCGATGAAAGCGGTGCCTTTTAGAAAGCTAGGTCCAGGATTGCTGTTTGCTGGTGCAGCTATAGGAGTGTCTCACCTCGTACAAAGTACAAGAGCAGGCGCAGACTTTGGGTTTGGGTTGCTCTGGGCGCTGTTGCTAGTTAATATTATTAAATATCCTTTTTTTCAATTTGGACCACGCTACGCGGCGGCGACAGGTAAAAGTTTATTAGATGGCTATCTTAAATTAGGTAAGCCAGTGCTTTGGATATATTTCATCATTACATTAGGTACAATGTTTACTATACAAACGGCGGTCACTATAGTTACGGCTGGTCTGGCAGTGCAGTTATTTGGTATTACTAATGACATTGCAATTTGGAGTGTCGCAATTACATTCTTTTGTGCTGCGATATTAGCCATAGGGAGGTACCGTATCCTCGATAAATTAATGAAGGTGATCATTATTGTATTAACATTAAGTACACTCGTAGCTGTTTTCTTTGCTTTTAGAGAAAGTGTTTCCACATTAGGGTCTGGTGCATTAAGTAACTTAGGACAAATACTTCCTAACAATTCGGCATCAATTGCTTTTTTAATAGCTTTTATGGGATGGATGCCAGCACCATTAGATATTTCTATCTGGCATTCTTTATGGACTTTAGAAAAGGGGCAGCGTGGTAAAGAGGCTGTGCAAAATTCAATATTTGATTTTAATGTAGGATATACAGGAACTATTGTTTTAGGGATATGTTTTATGACGCTAGGAGCCTTAGTTATGTATGGTAGTGGGGAGACCTTTTCTAGTCGAGGAGGGATTTTTGCTAGCCAACTCACACGAATGTATACGGCAAGTTTAGGTGAGTGGGCTGCCGTTTTAATAGGTATTGCGGCATTTACGACTATGTTTAGTACTACGCTCACAACCCTAGATGCATCTCCAAGAGCGATTGCAAAAACGACAAACCTTCTTGGTTTTGGGTTGCATAAGAGAGGTTATTTACTTTGGTTAAGCATTCTTATCGTAGGTACGTGTGTGGTCCTGTTTTTTCTAATAAGTGAGATGGGTTTTTTAGTAAAACTAGCGACTATCTTTTCATTTCTTACAGCTCCATTTTATGCAATTTGTAATTATTTAGCTTTTAAAAACCCTGACATTCCTAAAGAGGCTAGATTATCAAAACCTCTTGAGATATATAGTCTTATAAGTATTTTTGCTTTACTAGGCTTTAGCGCTTGGTATCTCACCACTTTGTTTTAGGGAGGCGCTTTCGCGAAAGCGAACCGAAACTTCTGTTTTGATTCATAACAATCATCATGATTTTTTCTATTTACTGTAAATACGTAACCTATGATTTTACTAGTTTAAGTTATCTTTGCCGCTTATGCAATTTGACTTACTTACAACAGATCCTGCATCGCAGGCGCGAGCAGGAAAATTAACTACAGATCACGGTGTTATAGAGACACCTATTTTCATGCCAGTGGGTACGGTGGCTTCTGTAAAAGGAGTACACCAGCGTGAGTTGAGAGAAGATATTAATCCAGACATTATTCTTGGAAATACGTATCATTTATACCTACGTCCTAAAATGGAAATCCTTCAAAAAGCTGGTGGACTACATAAATTTATGAATTGGGATCGCCCTATCCTTACGGATAGTGGAGGGTACCAAGTATATTCTTTATCTGGAAGACGAAAAATTAAAGAAGAAGGAGTTCGTTTTAAATCACATGTAGACGGATCGATGCATCTATTTACACCTGAAAATGTGATGGAAATACAACGCCAAATAGGTGCAGACATCATGATGGCCTTTGATGAATGTACGCCTTATCCATGTGACTATAGATATGCAAAGAGATCTATGCATATGACACATAGATGGCTTGATAGGTGTATCAATCATTTTAATAAGACTCCTGCACTTTACGGTCATGAGCAGGCATTATTTCCAATTGTTCAAGGAAGTGTGTATAAAGATTTAAGGCAACAATCTGCAGAATATATTGCAAATGCTGATGCTTTTGGAAATGCTATAGGTGGATTGTCTGTAGGAGAACCTGCAGAAGAGCTCTATGCAATGACAGAAATTGTGACAGATATATTACCTAAAGAGAAACCTAGATACTTAATGGGTGTTGGTACACCTATAAATATCTTAGAAAATATTGCATTAGGAGTAGATATGTTTGACTGTGTGATGCCTACAAGAAATGCCCGTAATGGCATGCTATTTACAGCCCACGGACATATAAATATCAAAAATCTCAAATGGGAAGATGACTTTTCACCTATAGACGAGATGGGAATTACATGGGTAGATACAGAATATAGTAAAGCCTACCTTCGTCATTTATTTAAGTGTCACGAGTTATTAGGAATGCAAATTGCAACAATTCACAATTTAGGATTTTATATGTGGCTTGTAAGAGAAGCTCGTAAGCATATCATTGCTGGGGACTTTTTGATATGGAAAAACAAAATGGTCCAACAAATGGATAAAAGATTGTAATTGAAAATATTAGACTGGTATATAGTAAAGAGATACATCGGGACTTTTGTCACGATGCTAGCGCTGTTTGTTCCTATAGGAATTATTGTAAACTTGGCTGAGAAGATTGACAAGATACTCGCAAATGAAGTTCCCTTTGGAGAGGTTGCTTTGTACTACCTCAATTTTACTATTTACTTTGCAAATCTTCTATTTCCATTATTTCTATTTCTTTCAGTAATCTGGTTTACCTCAAAACTAGCAAACAATACAGAAGTTATTGCTTTTTTAAGTAGTGGAGTATCCTTTTCACGTTTTCTTAGACCATACATCATTGGAGCAACCATTGTTTGTATAGGAGCTTATATTATGGGAACATATCTTGCCCCTAGAGCCAATAGAGGATATAACGAATTTATATTTGAATATCTTAAAAAAGGAAAAAAAGATAGGGAGACTCAAGATGTGTATAGACAGATTGATGAAGGAGACTATATCTATGTAAGTAGCTTTACTCCCAGTACGCAAACAGGTAGAAATTTTACATGGGAACACTTTGAGGGAAATAAGATGACTTATAAAATGAGTGCATCTCGCATTAAATTTAACCCAGAAGATACTACATACACCTTATCTACATTTAAAAAACGCGAGATTGGTGAAAATGGGGATATTCTGTATAAACAATCTAAGCTTGATACCGTTTTTAATTTTGACATGGATGACCTCACCCCTGTAGAGTATATAGCTGAGACACTTAATACACCTGAGCTCAGAGAATTTATTGCAAAAGAAAGGTCTCGAGGTTCCTCCTACATTAGTAGATATGAAGTTACCTTGCAAAAACGGTATAGCCTACCTGTAGCAGCTTATATACTTACCATTATTGCAGTAGCTGTAAGTGCGATGAAGCGTCGTGGAGGTATGGGAATAAACTTAGCATTTGGAATTGTACTCGCTTTTGTATTTATATTTTTTGATAAAGTATTTGGGACATTAGCAGAGCAGTCAGATTTTCCCCCACTCATTGCAGTTTGGACTCCTAATATTCTTTTTGCCATTTTAGCAGTATATCTATTACAAAATGCAAAGCGATAACCTAAAGTCATACCTTCATTTTCATTTAATCGTATTTATTTGGGGGTTTACAGCAGTTTTAGGGGCATTGATTATCATCGATGCTGTGCCATTAGTATGGTACAGAATGGGGCTGGCAAGTATATTTGTTTTTATCTATATAAAAGTAAGGGGCATCTCATTAAAGATCTCTTTCAAAACATTTCTTGGCTTTGCAATAGCAGGGTTGATAATAGCGGTTCATTGGCTTACATTTTTTGGGGCAATTAAGGCATCTAATGTTTCCATCACCTTAGCAATGATGAGTACTGGAGCTTTCTTTACAGCCTTGCTCGAACCTATATTTTACAAAAGAAAACTAATCTGGTACGAACTTCTTTTTGGACTTATCGTAGTAGGTGCTTTATATATAATTTTTGAAGTAGAGCCAGAATATCAATTAGGTATTATAATGGCACTATTTTCTGCCTTTCTTTCGGCTGTGTTTACGCTTATTAATGGGAAATTTATTGCAAACCATAATCCTACAAAAATTTCTTTTTATGAATTATCTATAGGTACTTTGTGTATTACATTGTATCTCGCTTTTGCGAAAGCGGACACCTTTTTCTCCTCTCAATTTTTTGATTTATCAAATATGGATTGGATCTATATCATGATTTTAGCTTCTTTTTGTACCGCTTATGCTTTTATTGCTGCAGTAGCCGTGATGAAACACTTAAGCCCTTATACGATCATGCTTACAATTAATCTAGAACCTGTATATGGAATTGTGCTCGCTTTTTTGATTCTAGGTGATGCAGAACGTATGAGTACAGAGTTTTACTATGGAGCAATTGTAATACTTGCTGTGGTCGTAGCAAACGGGATCTTAAAAAATAGGAAAAGAGTCAAGGCTGTAAAAGAGGTTTGAGACTCTAAGAAAACACTTATATTTGTAGACTAATCTTAACTAAAATTATAGCGTTACCAGACGCCATAAATATATAAAAATGGAATATTTAGAATTTGAATTACCCATTAAAGAACTAGAAGAGCAGCTAGAAAAATGTGCATTAATAGGCCAAGAAAGTGATGTAGATGTCACGCAAACTTGCAAGCAGATAGAAAAGAAACTAGCCGCGACTAAAAAGGATATCTATAAAAACCTTACAGCCTGGCAACGTGTACAGCTTTCTAGACATCCTAATAGACCATATACATTAGATTATATTAATGCTATTTGCGGTGATACATTTGTAGAACTACATGGAGATCGTAATGTAAAGGACGATAAAGCCATGATAGGAGGCCTCGGGAAGATAAATGATCAATCATTTATGTTTATCGGGCAACAAAAAGGTTACAACACAAAAACGAGACAGTACCGTAACTTTGGGATGGCAAATCCAGAGGGATACCGTAAAGCATTACGCCTTATGAAAAGTGCAGAAAAGTTTGGTGTACCTGTAGTTACAATTATTGATACTCCTGGTGCTTATCCTGGTTTTGAGGCAGAAGAAAGAGGTCAGGGGGAAGCTATTGCTCGAAATATTCTAGAAATGACACGCCTCAAAGTCCCCATTATTGTGGTAATTATAGGTGAAGGTGCCAGTGGCGGAGCTTTAGGTATAGGCGTTGGTGATAAAGTATTGATGCTTGAAAATACTTGGTACTCTGTGATATCTCCAGAATCTTGTTCTTCTATTTTATGGAGAAGCTGGGAGTTTAAAGAACAAGCAGCAGATGCACTTAAGCTTACTGCTAAAGACATGAAAAAACAAAAACTCATTGATGAGATTGTAAAAGAACCTTTAGGGGGAGCACATTCTAATCGTGCAGAGACTTTTAAAACAGTAAAAGAGTCAATTTTACAAGCATACGATGAATTTAAGAACTTATCAAAAGAAGAACTGGTAGAAAAACGCATGGATAAATATTCTCAAATGGGAGTCTTCAAAGGTTAATAAGACGTTTTACACTTGATACCAAAAATCCGCAGTTTACAGCTGCGGATTTTTTTACCCTTATTAACAATATATTTGAGTTATTAAACATTTATAAACAAACAGCTGTTAAGATTACGCTTTCGCGAAAGCATAATTTCCCATTACAAATTATTTACATTCGTAGCTATGGAACAAATCAAGCCTACACCAGCATACAACATTTCTAAAGGTCAAGTGATTAATCTCGAAAAAGGGAAAATTCCACCACAAGCAATTGATCTTGAGGTTGTTGTGCTTGGTGCGCTTATGATTGATAAGAAAGGTGTTGATGAGGTAATTGACATACTTTCTCCAGAAGTATTCTATAAAGATCAACATAAACATATTTTTGAAGCGATACGTATTCTCTTTGAAGAAGGGCAGCCTGTTGACTTATTAACCGTTTCTGAGCAACTCAAGAAAATGGCTAAGCTTGATGTCGCTGGAGGAGACTATTACCTTATACAATTAACTCAAAAAGTAGCGTCTTCTGCCCATATTGAATATCACGCACGTATAATTTTACAGAAATTCATACAGCGATCACTCATTAAAATCTCTAACGAGATCATTGAAGATGCTTATGATGAGACTACAGATGTTTTTGACCTTTTAGATCAAGCAGAGAGCAAGCTTTATGAAGTTACACAAGGGAATGTAAAACGTAGTTCTGAAAGTGCACAAAACTTAGTAATACAAGCAAAAAAGAAAATTGAAGAAATTTCAAACCAAGATGGTCTCTCTGGGATACCCACTGGTTTTCACAAAGTAGATGAGCTTACATCAGGCTGGCAACCTTCAGATTTAATAATTGTAGCGGCTCGTCCAGGTATGGGTAAAACAGCAATGACGCTTACAATGGCTCGTAACATGGCTGTAGATCAAAATATTCCTGTTGCCTTTTTCTCTCTAGAGATGAGTTCTGTACAATTAATTACACGTCTTATTTCTTCAGAAACTGGATTAAGTTCTGAAAAATTACGTACTGGCAAGCTAGAAAAGCATGAATGGGAACAACTAAATGTAAAGGTAAAAAGTCTTGAAAAGGCACCACTTTATATAGATGACACACCATCTTTATCAATTTTTGATTTGAGAGCAAAGGCAAGAAGACTTGCATCACAGTTTGGCATAAAAATCATAATGATAGATTACTTGCAACTTATGACTGCAGGATCTGCACAAAAAGGAGGAGGTAACCGTGAGCAAGAAATCTCGATGATTTCACGTAACCTTAAAGCACTTGCAAAGGAGCTTGCAGTTCCCGTAATTGCGCTGTCACAGCTCTCACGTGCGGTAGAAACTCGTGGAGGTAGTAAAAGACCTTTACTTTCTGACCTACGTGAATCTGGAGCTATTGAGCAGGATGCAGATATAGTATCTTTTATATATCGTCCAGAGTATTATAAGATTGAAGAATGGGATGATGATGAGCGTAGCCCAACAGAAGGACAAGGTGAATTTATTGTAGCAAAACATCGTAATGGTGGTTTAGATAACATCCGCCTTAAATTTGTAGGACACTTAGGTAAATTTGATAATCTTGATGACTTTCATACACCTTATGAATTTGCAAGTAGTATGAATGCAGCAGCAAATGATGATACCTTTAATCCTAATGCGCTACCCTCTGCAAATGATGCTTTTGGAGGGCCTTCTGCTAGTGGTTTAACAAGTGAAGACGACGACGATATTCCATTTTAAGCTACTC
Organism: Dokdonia sp. Hel_I_53; assembly: GCF_007827465.1. Lineage (NCBI taxonomy): Bacteria > Pseudomonadati > Bacteroidota > Flavobacteriia > Flavobacteriales > Flavobacteriaceae > Dokdonia > Dokdonia sp. Hel_I_53. The sequence continues at coordinate 1,342,114 of NZ_VISL01000001.1, read as the reverse complement.
TAAAATATAAATTAATTAAAAAGGTCTAAACAAGAGTTTAGACCTTTTTAATTGAGAAGAATTCATTAATTAAATTAGATAATTATCTAAGATGTCTAGAGATACGGCACTCTTATTGTAACAACATTTTTGTACATTTCACGTTATAAATTTAAGAATGAAGAAACTAGTATTACTTTCCTTTTTAGTGCTGAACTTCGCTTTCGCGAAAGCGTCATACCTCCTTATTCCGATGGATGTAGAATCTCAGAAGGAGCATTTAAAAGCATATGGGATTACCTACTGGGCATTAAATAAAAATCAAAAAGTAAAATGGCTTCTCAATTATAGAGGTGGCTCTTTTTTACTATCAGATACAGAAGATGCTCGTCGTGAATGCACCATACGCGGAGTTTCTTACGAAGTACTTTCTAATAGTAAAACTGAAGAAATCCTAGTAGATATTGCAAGCCCTTCCCAAAATATTGAAGCTGTTGTACTAGAAAAAGCACCAAAAATTGCAGTATATACACCTGACAGTAAAGTGCCATGGGATGATGCTGTAACAATGGTACTTACCTATGCAGAGATTCCTTATACTACTATTTATGATGAAGAAGTCCTAAAAGATCAGCTTATTCTATACGATTGGCTGCATCTTCATCATGAAGATTTTACAGGTCAATACGGAAAGTTTTATGGAGCCTATCGTACAGCTCCTTGGTATATTGAAGAAAAAAAGAACGCAGAAATGCGCGCCCAAAAATTAGGATACAGCAAAGTTTCAATTGAAAAGCGAGATGTAGCCCTAAAAATACGAGATTATGTAGTAGGAGGCGGTTTTATGTTTGCGATGTGTAGCGCTACAGATAGCTTTGATATTGCACTCGCTGCAGAAGAAGTTGATATTTGTGAACCTATGTTTGATGGAGACCCGAGTGATGCAGGATATCAAAACAAGATTGATTATAGAAAAACATTTGCATTTAAAGATTTTACTCTAGAGAGATCCCCTACAAGATATGAGTTTTCATCTATTGATATGACTAACAAACGACATATACCTTTCTCTACAGATTATTTTACTTTGAAAGATTATAGTGCAAAGTGGGATCCCATCCCCACTATGCTAGTGCAAAATCACACTGCCTTAGTGAAAGGTTTTATGGGACAAACTACTTCCTATGATGCTAAGACAGTAAAATCAAATGTACTTGTTATGGGAGAAAATTTGACCAATGGTGAGGCAAGATATATACATGGTATTAAGGGAAAAGGTTTCTTTACATTTTATGGAGGTCATGATCCCGAAGATTATCGTCATAGAGTAGGAGACCCTAAAACAGAGTTAGAGTTGCACCCTAATTCTCCTGGGTATCGTCTTATTTTAAATAACGTTTTATTTCCTGCTGCTCGTAAAAAAAAGCAAAAAACGTAATCAATGAGATTTTTGCTACTAATATTAAGCCTATGTGCACTAGGTTCATTTGTCAATATTTCAGAGCGAATAGAATGGGACATAAAAAGGCAATTAGAATGGTCAGATTTTAAAGGAACTCCTGTTTTTTTAGAAAACTGGGCAGCAAGTTCTAGTACAGGTATGAGTCAAAGCTATCAAATAAATAACAAGGGCTTTTTAGATAAAAATGATGTAAGGATTAAAGCTCACTTTTATCCAGAATACTCTTGGATTAAAGAAGGGAGAGAGTCTCAATATTTATTAGCACATGAGCAAACCCATTTTGATATTACAGAAGTGTATGCACGTAAACTATCAGAGCTAATTGAAAAAACAACATTTTCAAAAAATAGTTTGCAAGAAGTTAAAGCACTTTATAATCAAGTCGAAAAAGAGCGTGTTGCTGCTCAAGAGCAATTTGACTTAGAAACAAAACATTCTCTCGAACGTGAGGAAGAATTAAAATGGAGAGCTAAAGTCAAAGGCTGGTTGATGATGACCAAGGGAGGCTAGCTTTATCTGGTAAAATTTACAAATAATAAAGCCTGCATTTTCTATTGAGAATGCAGGCTTATATTTGCTTGTGTAATTAACTTAGTTATAAAAAGGTACTTGCACACGTGTAGTACCCCATGCCATTACTAGGTGGGCACCTTTTTCTACGGGAACAAATTCCATCCCAAAATACTCTACAGCCTCATCTGCCATTTCTACTGGAACAGTAATACGAGCTACATCATTATCTTTATTGTAAAAATAAGAACCCCATACATTAAGGTCTGAACTTAAAATAATGTTCCACTTATTACCTTCCGGCATTGCATACATTGTATATGTGCCTGCGCTCAAAGGTGTCGTACCTAGCTTCATGTCCTTATAGAGTGTCACTTCTACCGCTTCATTTGCTCCCAACCTCCAAACTTTTCCTTCTGGAGCGAGATCTGCGATTGCACGGCCTTTTAATTGTGGACGACTGTAAGTGACTTTGATATCTTTATTTGCTTCCTTATAACTTTTAGGGAAGGCCGCTTGATCCATCGGGCTTTTATCTACTTTGAAGTCTTGTGCTTGTATTGTTGGAGCTGCAGCAAAAGCAAAAGCTACTACTGCCGTAATAATCATTTTTTTCATAATATATTTTTTTTAAAATTAATAGTAATAAGTCTTTTAAGACATATTTTTCAAATTTAAGAACTGCTTTGCTTTTACACGGTTAAAGTTTCAAATTGTTTGGAAAATACGCTTTCGCGAAAGCGATAACTTATAAATAGAGGGTGTTTGTTAATTTAAAATTATAATTTGAAACCATTTAAATGACAAATATTTTAAATATGAAACAATAAATTGATCTTTGACGTATTATTTATAATTAAAACGAAAAATTATGTGTGGTATTGTATGTGCATTTGATCTAAAAGAGAAAGCAGAAGATTTACGTCCTCAGTTACTAGAAATGTCTAAAAAAATACGTCATAGGGGTCCAGATTGGAATGGAATTTTCCATAATGATAACGCTATTATGACACATGAAAGATTATCTATAGTAGACCCTGCCTCTGGAAAACAACCATTATTCTCTGAGGATGGTAGGTTAGTACTTGCTGCAAATGGAGAAATTTATAATCATAAAGAATTACGTAAAGAACTAACGGTTGATTACTCTTTTCAAACCGAATCTGATTGTGAAATAATTCTTGCTCTTTACAAAGAACACGGTTATGATTTTTTAGATAAACTCAACGGTATTTACGGTTTTGCACTGTATGATGTAGAGAAAGATGAATACTTCATATCTAGAGATCATATGGGCATTATACCTCTTTACATAGGGTGGGACTCTCACGGGACATTTTATGTAGCTTCTGAACTTAAGGCATTAGAAGGTGTCTGCTCAAAAATCGAGTTATTTCCGCCAGGTCATTATTATTCTAGTGTTACAGGAGAAATGACTCGCTGGTATAAGCGTGATTGGATGGAATACGAAAACGTTAAAAATAATGAAACAAGTATAGATGATTTACATGATGCACTAGCAGCTTCAATAAAACGCCAGCTTATGTCTGACGTTCCCTATGGAGTTTTACTATCTGGAGGATTAGACTCTTCAATCACCAGCGCAATTGCAAAATTATATGCAGAGAAGCGTGTAGAGAGTGGAGATCAAACAGGTGCTTGGTGGCCACAATTACATTCTTTTAGCATAGGGCTCAAAGGTTCACCAGATCTTGCAGCTGCACAAGTTGTGGCAAATCACATAGGTACGGTACATCATCCTATTGAGTTTACAATTCAGGAAGGATTAGATGCTATACGTGATGTGATTTATCATCTTGAAACATATGATATCACAACAATAAGAGCAAGTACTCCTATGTATCTTATGGCGCGAGTTATAAAATCTATGGGTGTAAAAATGGTACTCTCAGGGGAAGGCGCAGATGAGATTTTTGGTGGTTATTTATATTTTCATAAGGCACCCAGTGCAAAAGAGTTCCACGAGGAGACTGTACGAAAATTAGACAAGCTACATATGTATGACTGTTTGCGTGCAAATAAGTCTCTTGCTGCCTGGGGTATTGAAGGTAGAGTCCCGTTTTTAGATAAAGAATTTATGGACGTAGCGATGCGTATTAACCCAGAAGATAAAATGATCACTAAAGAGCGCCGTGGAATGGAAAAGTGGGTCTTACGTAAAGCTTTTGAAAAATATTTACCAGAAAGTGTTGCTTGGAGGCAAAAAGAACAATTTTCAGACGGTGTGGGTTACTCTTGGATTGATACACTTAAGTCTGTAGTAGATGAGGCTATAAGCGCTACACAGATGGAAAATGCACACCATCGTTTCCCTATTCACACCCCGCAAAATAAGGAGGAGTTTTACTATAGAAGTATTTTTGAAGAACATTTTCCAAGTGATGCAGCAGCATTATGTGTGCCTTCAGTACCATCTGTAGCTTGCAGCACACCTACCGCATTAGAATGGGACGAGGCATTTAAAAATATGAATGATCCTTCTGGAAGAGCTGTTGCGTTAGTGCACGATGATGCTTATTGATTTGTATATGAAATCATGATCTCTATTCTTTAACGAAAGATTAATCTATTTGAGAGATATCAATTTGTATTTCTAATTAACTTGCTGTTGCAAATGTGAATTAACAAAGTAGTAGTAATGAGTAATCAATTGAATATTCCAAAATCAATACAGAAACGTATTGTAATAGTAGGTGGTGGTTTTGCTGGACTTAATGTTGCAAAAGGATTGCTCAAAGCAAATGCACAGATAGTATTAATTGATCGCTATAATTTTCACACATTTCAACCATTACTTTATCAGGCAGCTACAAGTGCACTACCGGCGACAAGTGTTGTATACCCTTTTCGTGAGATTTTAAACAAATCAAAATCATTTTATTATCGCTGGGCAGAAGTGACAGGGGTGGACACCCATAATAAAGTTTTGAAGTGTTCTGAAGGAGATTTAATGTATGACACTTTAATTCTCGCTACAGGAACTGAAGTTAACTTCTTTGGCAACTCAAATATTGAAAAGTTTTCAATGCCTATGAAATCTTTACCGCAAGCTATTAAAATAAGGCAGACCATTTTAAATAATTTTGAAAAAGCAGATAGATGTGATGATGTTATAGAAAAAAAAGCGCTGCTTAATTTTTGTATAGCAGGTGGCGGACCTACAGGTGTTGAGGTCTCCGGAGCATTAGCAGAGATGAAGAATGAGATATTCCCAAGGGATTATCCGCATCTTGATACAGATCTGATGGAAATTCACTTGTTTGAAGGAAGCGAGCGGTTACTAGGAAGTATGAGCGAGCATGCTGGAAAGAAAGCATTAGCTTCTTTAAAAAATCTAGGAGTTATTCTACACTTAGAAACTGAGGTGAATGACTATGATGGACGTAAACTCTATACATCGCAAAATAAAGAGTATAGCACAGAGAATTTTATTTGGGCTGCAGGAGTAGTAGGAAAACCCTTAGAAGGTATTCCTGACACCTCTGTAGGTAAAGCAAAGCGTTATATAGTAGACAACTATAATGCTGTGAAAAACTGTAAAGATATCTATGCTATAGGAGATATTGCATTGATGAAAACTAATGATTTTCCAGAGGGTCATCCACAAGTGGCGCAACCAGCAATACAACAAGGCGATCATCTCGCAAAAAATTTGGCAAGAGCAATAAATGGTAAAGAAATGAAAACCTTTAGGTATTTTGAAAAAGGTTATATGGCTGTAGTAGGGAGAAATAAAGCCGTAGCAGATATCGGTAAATTTCAGTTTTCTGGTTTTGTAGCATGGCTTCTTTGGTCATTTATTCATCTCTTTTCACTTGCAGGCTTTAAGAATAGGCTAATTGTTTTTGTAAGTTGGATATATAACTATATCAATGGAGACAAATCTACAAGAGTCATCATACAAGAAGCAACGGAAAATAAATCGTAGTTCTTGGAGTCAAGAGTATGCTATATTTTTAGAGTATCGCTTTTGTTATATTTATAATATGGAAGATGAACACAAAAATTTCTCTATTAAAAATTGGTCTGAAGATGATAGACCTCGAGAAAAGTTAGTAATCAAGGGGAGATCTTCACTTTCAAATGCAGAATTAATAGCGATCCTAATAAGTTCAGGGTCTAGAGAAGAGAGTGCGGTCTCGCTTAGTAAAAGAATACTAGCTAGTGTAGAGAACAACCTTTCAGAATTAGGAAAGATTTCCATCAAAGATTTGATGAAATTTAAAGGCATTGGAGAAGCAAAGGCAGTATCAATTGCAGCGGCTCTAGAATTAGGGAGAAGAAGAGGTGAGGGGGATACGCTTTCGCGAAAGCGAATATCCAGTTCTAAAGACGCTTATCAAATGTTGCAACCAATGATAGGTGATTTAAGTCATGAAGAATTTTGGGTACTTTTTCTCAGTAATTCGAATAAAGTCTTGCGTAAAGAGCAAGTAAGTAAAGGTGGTTTAACCGGTACTCTGGTGGATATAAGGATGGTGCTCAAAACGGCTTTGGAATATAATGCAGTAGGAATGATACTTGGTCATAATCATCCGTCTGGAACATTAAAACCGTCTCAAGCAGATATATTACTTACTAACAAACTTAAAACAGCTGCCCAAGGTCTAGATATCCAAGTTTTAGATCATATTATTGTGACTGAAAAAACGTATTTTAGCTTTGCCGATGATGGCATACTCTAACGGCCATTTTCAAAATGTTACTTGTTTATACCCACAAAATAACTCCTCGTATTACTTATATCTTTAAGCATATTTGTACTCGAGTTTTAGGATTGCCAGTGTCTTTTACAACAAAAGTAGAAGAGCTTGTTGCACATGATGGACCTAAACTATCTTATACGACAAAAAAACTAGGTAATGAGTTGTACTTGCGTAGTACAGATTTACTTTTTGAACACGGTATATTGTCTACAGATGTTGTAGTACAGCAATGGGACGGTTTGCCAGCACTTTTTCCAGTAAAGGATGTTACAGCAGCGATTCCATTTGATATTTTTGCAGGTGCTTTTTATTTAATGAGTCGTTATGAGGAGTATTTGCCTCATGTTAAGGATGATCAAGGAAGATTTCCAGCGTCAGAGAGTATAGCTGTATTATATAAATTCATTAAGCTCCCGGTTATTGATATTTGGGTAGATCGATTTATAAGCATACTCCACGCAAACTTTCCTAACATAAATATCGATAAACCAGTCTATGAAAAGGAAATGTTAGTCACAGTTTCTCAAGCTTTTAAATACACCAAAATAGGGTTCTTAAGGACACTGGGTGGTTATATGACGGATACATGGAGATTACGCTTTCGCGAAAATTTTATTAGAACACAAGTACTTCTTGGTGTACGAAAGGATCCTTATAATATTTCAAATTGGCTCATAAATGTTCAAAAACAAGTTTCGCAGCCATTTAAAGTTTTCTATCAATTAGGGAATTATGGGATGCACAGTAAAAATATCAAGCATTCTAAAAAAGATTTTCAATCTGTAATGAAGATGATAGCAGATTATTGTGAAGTGGGCCTCTTGGTATCACCACAAGCTATCGCACAAAACATAGATCTGGCGGTAGAGCGTAAGCGTTTAGAATCTATTATACATAGACCACTCAAGCATATTCATATTGCAGACTTTAAATTAGTACTTCCTCAAGTATATAGGGACGCTTTGGATCAAGAAATTCAAAATGACTACACGATGGGCTATCCAGATGAGATAGGCTTCAGGGCGGGAACTTCTCAATCTTTTTTATTTTATGATTTGGATTATGAGATACAAACACCTCTTATGATCCACCCTGTTGCTATGCAATCTGACAATGTAATTAATTATCATAATCACACGATAGATTATGTAAGTTTACGAGATATGCAGAAGTCTATTCAAAGAGTAGGAGGTACGTTTAGATTAAACTTTTCAAATGCTTCCTTTGAAGATATTTTTAGTAAAAAATTATTTAGAAGAATCGCACTGGATGATTAATATAAAACATGTTTTTTTCGATCTAGATCACACGCTCTGGGATTTTGACCGTAATAGCAAATTAGCTTTCCGTAAAGTTTTTGAAATCAATGATTTAACGATGCCTTTTGAAGATTTTATAGAAATTTATGTTCCTATAAATAAGCAGTATTGGAAATGGTACAGAGAAGACAGAGTAACTAAATCTCAGCTTAGATATGGTAGATTATTAAAAACCTTTAAAAAATTAGGGAAACCAGTAACAGATGGTTTAATACATAAGCTTTCAGATGATTATATAACATATTTACCAGAAAACAATCATTTATTTGATGGCGTATTGGAATTGTTAAGTTACTTATCAGAAAAGTATTCTCTACATATTATAACAAACGGATTTGAAGAGGTGCAGCAAAGCAAAATACAATTGTCAGGGCTTTCTTCTTTTTTCAATACGATTACTACCAGTGAAAACGTGGGAGTAAAAAAGCCACACCCCAAAATTTTTCAACATGCGATTAAATTAGCAAATGCTTCAATTGAAAACAGTATCATGATAGGTGATACTTATGAGGCAGACATTGTCGGAGCGCAAAATATTAAGATGCAATCAATATGTTTTAACTACCATAAAGCTATACTACCTAAAGAAGTGATTACCGTAAACAGAATTAGTGATATTGCATCTCATTTATAAAATATGACTTCATTCCCTTACATTTAAAAACAAATTGATTAATCAAATCTAATTATGAATTATATACTCACTTTTATTTTTTCTTTATGTCTTTGTGCTGGTGCATATGCACAGGATTTTAATGATTACAAATATATTCTAGTACCAGATAAATTTAGTTTCTCAAACAAAAACAATGAATATGGACTCAATACCGCTACAAAACAGCAATTGCGTAGTTATGGTTTTGAAGCATATTTGAAAAGCGATGAGTTTCCTTTTAACCTAAAGCAAAATATATGCAATATTTTGGATCTTTCTGTTGAGCAGGAATCAAGCTTATTGCGCACTAAGATAAAGCTTGTGTTAAGTGATTGTGAGGGAAGACCAGTGTATATTTCTCAAATGGGAGAGAGCAAAGAAAAATTGTATCAAAAAGCCTATGTGGAGGCCTTCAGAGAAGCTTTAATTTCTTTTAAAACGTTAGAATTCGAAAAACCGCATTCGGAAAATGAAGCTCATTTTGAGGTGACAGAATCAGAAAATGTTCAAAATGAAATAGTCAAAGAACATAAGATCAACAGCGATACAAAGGATTTTGAGAAAGTGTCTACTAAGATTACAGAAGATAGTTCCCCAAAAACGGTGTTGCGATTCATAAGTATAGATGGTCTCTATAAAGTTTACCAAAATGATGATAATCTTAAATTCTACGAAGGATTGAATGAAATTGGTAATGCTAGATCAGTTAGAAATTCATCATTTACCGTAGAGACAACCCAATTTTCTGGTGAAGCTTTTTTCAGAAAAGGTGATCTTATATTAAACCGTTACATAAAGGGAGTGGGTAAAGTTGAGATGGTCTTCAAGTTAGAAAATTAGTACTAGTAATTATATTTAAGACCCCATTTATTTTTCAGTTCTTTTCGAATGGTAGTCTCTCTAGCACTTTCGCCTGGACTATAAAAAGTGGTGCCTTTAATTTCATCTGGCAAAAACTCTTCTTCCACAAAATTTCCTTTATAATCATGAGCATATTTATAGGTTTCGCCATACCCTATCTCTTTCATTAATTGTGTGGGCGCATTGCGTAGGTTTAGTGGCACTGGAAGATCACCTGTTTGTTTAACGAGTTGCTGAGCCTTTCCAATAGCCTTGTAAGAAGCATTACTTTTTGCAGAGGAAGCAAGGTATGTGACACATTGGCTTAAGATTATTCTTGATTCTGGATACCCAATAGTGGTGACCGCCTGAAAGCAATTATTTGCTATAACAAGTGCCGTTGGGTTTGCATTCCCTATATCTTCAGATGCCGAAATGATAAGCCTACGAGCAATAAATTTTACATCCTCACCGCCCTCTATCATTCTAGCAAGCCAGTATACAGCTCCATTAGGATCGCTGCCTCGAATAGATTTAATAAAAGCACTTATAATATCGTAATGTTGGTCGCCAGTTTTATCGTATAAAACTGTATTCTGTTGTACCTTGCTCAAAACCATCTCATTAGTTATTTCTACACTGGTGGTGCTCTCTGTAGTAACAACAAGCTCAAATATGTTAAGTAGCTTTCTAGCATCACCGCCACTTAGTCTTAATAGAGCTTCTGTTTCTTTTAATGTAACGCTCTTTTTATTAATTATATCATCTTCAGAAATTGCTCTACGTAATAATTTAATTAAATCTTCCTTGGAAAAGGGTTTTAGGATATATACCTGACATCTAGAGAGTAATGCAGGAATTACCTCAAAACTAGGATTTTCAGTTGTAGCACCAATTAATGTAACCCATCCTTTTTCTACTGCTCCTAATAATGAATCTTGTTGAGACTTACTAAAACGATGAATTTCGTCAATAAAGAGTATTGGGTTTTTTTGGGTAAACAACCCGCCACTTTGTTTTGCTTTATCAATTACTTCTCTTACATCTTTTACACCACTATTGATAGCACTTAATGTGTAGAAGGGACGATTAGACTCTTTAGAAATAATTGAAGCTAGCGTGGTTTTTCCTATTCCTGGAGGTCCCCAAAGAATCAGTGAAGGTATAATTCCTACCTTAAGCGCTTGTTGCAATGAGCCATTTGGTCCTACTAGGTGTTGTTGGCTCAAGTAATCCTCTAATTTGGCAGGTCGTAATCTTTCAGCTAGTGGTTTGTTCATAATGTAAAAATAACTAAATTGAGAACGAACGGTGACATATTAACGCGTTTCACTCTTCGGCATTGGTTTTGAAATATAAAAATTGATGAGTACAAATAAAGATCATTTTCATTTTTACAATGGAGTTTTGGTATACCCAATACTTCTTGTGCTTTGTATGTGGATTGTTTTTTGGATTGAGGTTAAATTTGGTTACAACTTCACCTCGTGGGGCATACGGCCACAATCTATAAAAGGTCTAAGAGGGATTTTCTTTTCACCTTTTATTCATTCAAGCCTTGATCACCTATGGCATAATAGTGTGCCTGTCTTTGTACTTACTACAGCTTTATTTTATTTTTATAAAAACATTTCTTGGCAGGTCTTCATTTGGCTAATGTTACTGAGCGGTTTGGGTACTTGGCTTATAGGAAGGACTTCCTTTCATATTGGTATGAGTGGCTTGGTATATGCATTAGCTTCTTTTTTATTTTTTAAAGGTATTTGCAGTAAACATTTCAGACTTGTAGCCTTGTCCTTATTAGTTGTATTTCTTTACGGTAGTCTTATTTGGGGTACATTGCCCTTAGATGAAAAAATTTCTTGGGAAGGGCATTTATCTGGTTTCATTGCAGGAATTTTGGCTTTAGTTCGCTTTCGCGAAAGCGTACCTCTACCTTCAAAATACAGCTGGGAAGAAATACATTACGAAGAAGAAAATGACCCATTTATGCGACAGTTTGATGAAGATGGTAATTTCTTTGAATTACCTAACACAGAAGAAATAGAAAGTAGTGAAAGCAATAAACCACCTCAAGAGGTGGTTTACATATTTAAGCCATCATCAAAAGATGATGATTAATATTATAGCCGTTGTCTTACAACTTCGTAAAGAAATGCACCACAAGCTACAGATACATTTAAAGAAGCGATGGTGCCTTGTAGTGGTAACTTTGCTTTATGATCAACTAATTTTAGAACGCCAGGGGAGACTCCACTGTCCTCCCTTCCCATAACAATCGCTAGAGGCTGATTGAAGTTTTGATTGAAAAGGGTGTTGTCCGTTTTCTCTGTAGCTGCCACTACAGATACTCCGGATCCTTGTAAATAGTATATAGCGTCTTTAATATGGTCTACTTTTGCTATAGGAATGTTGAAGGCAGCTCCGGCCGATGTTTTAATAGCGACACCATTTACAGGTGCGCCACCTTTCTTTGGGATGATGATTCCATGTACTCCTGTACACTCTGCGGTTCTAATAATAGCACCAAAGTTACGTACATCAGAGAGTCCATCTAGTAAAAGAAACAAAGGCTTTGCTTCTTTTTCAATCATTTCATTTATCAATCTTTCAAAATCTGCATATTTAATAGCGCTTACAATAGCAATCGCACCTTGATGATTTTGCTGGGTAAGTTTATTTAATTTTTCAACAGGGACATAGGAAGTTTGTACTCCATGTTTTTTTATGAGCGTATTCAGCTCACTTAATAGTGAATTATGTAATCCTTTCTGTAGGAATACTTTGTCAATCTCTTTTCCAGCTTCAATAGCTTCTATGATTGCTCTAGTACCAAATATTTGTAGATCTTTTTGCATAGAGCCAAAGATAGTTGTTTTAAAAAAAAAGCGCTCCCTTATGGGAGCGCTTTAATACTATAAAATATGCTTAGTTATTATAATACTGAAATATCAGTATAAGTAGCATTTCCATCTACAGTTGTTTGTGTAAATGTCGCAACAGGGAATCTACCATTTGTAGGCGTACCTGCAGGAATCACAAACTCTAGAAGAGTCTTTTGACCATCTGAATCAACTGTAAATAATCTAGAATTCACATCAGCAGAAGTTTCTGTATTCACAGGATCAAAGACAGTCACGTAAAAGTCATAAATCCCATCTGGATTAGTATTATTAAATACATCAGATTCGTATCGACTTCCAGTGGCTGAACTTTCAAATAATCCAGTAAAACCTCTATCAATTACTTCTAGGTCAAAGTCATTTACAGTAGGGTTTTCCCAATCGTATAAGTAACTTAAACCAGTTGCGCTAACCGCAGGAGTTTGGTCATAGTACTCTAAAGTCGCAATGTCAGAAGTTGTTGCAACAGTATCTCCACCAGATGCAACAAAGACTTCTTCTCCGTCTTCGTCAACAGTTACTTCACCTCTTCGTGCTCCAATAATTGCAGCAGAAAATGTTCCTCTTTCATCATAAGCCAAAGTGGCTCCAGTATTTGGAATAGTAATAGATCCATCAGCACTAGTAGATCCAGCAGCAACAATAGTACTACTATTGGTAACTTCACTACCTTCTCTTGAAGAAACTTGAACCTGACGAGGATCACTAGAACTTGAAGCTAATGTAACAGAATAACCTGCTGCTTCAGATCTCCCAAAGAATGGGTCACTTTCAAAATTTAATGATGCTGTTTCTGAACCTTGCCCAGCAATAATTGGGTCTCCAGGTAATTCATCATCTGTTTCACAACTTAGGAGAAGTCCAACAGCGCAAAACAAAATACTATATATTTTTAAATTTAATTTCATTTCTAAAAGTTTTAAATTATTGTTTCACAAGGATAAAGTCGTGAGGATTTCCATTTAAAGGTGTGAAGTTTAATCTTAAATCAATGACTCCAGTACCGGCACATGGTAAAACAAGACCATTTTCTAGAAGATATGTATTGACTCCAAATCCTGCACTAGCTGGAAGAGAAACTCCGTCATCGTTAACTGCAGTAACAGATCCAGATGATGGATCGAAAGTGATGATTAAGTCATCAGACCCCAACGCAAGGTATTCTCCTCCTACAATTGTTACTTGATTATCTCCAGGTCCAGCCACAACTTCTCTAATTAGATCAGCTCCACTATCAGGAAAAAATGCCTGAGCGGTCACATTATAAGTTCCCACTACATCTTCTACAGTGAATGCAGGACAAGCTAATGTAAAAGCAAAGTTCATTGCGCTATTGTAGAAAGCCGAATTTAGTAATGGATCATTTGTGTTACCAATTCCAATTATACCCGTCTCATCATCAAATGAAGGTAGAATCCCTACAGACTCATTACCATCTGCATCTGTCGCAGTAGCCACAAAACTAAAGCTATCACCGAAACTTATTTGATCTAAAGTTAATCCTAAAGCCGATGCTATCGTAGGTAAATCAATTCTCAATTCTGAAGGAAATGAAGTAACAACAAACACATCTTCTGCTATCTGAGTGTTTCCTGCAATAGTTGCATTCACGTCAAGAGAATAAGATACTGCATTGCCATTGAAATCCTCAATAGTTGCTGTAAAGCCAGCAGTATCAGGCTCAGAATAACTTACAGTTGCAGGTGCAGTTTCACCATCGGCAAAACGTACAAAAACACCATTTCTGAATTCTGGTATAGTATCTACACCGGCAGCAACTCCTGTTTCATCATCATCACAAGAAATAAAGGTGATCGAAAGAGCTCCTACTAAGGCAAATAAAAATATTCTAAATTTATTTTTCATCTTTTTAAATATTAATCAATGAAACCAACAGGGTTTGTATCCCAAAATACTCTTTCTGTAGTTTCATTTTGTGTTATATTTTGATTGTTGTTTACCACGTTTTGTCCGTATACAAAGACTCTTGGGAAAGGTCCTGCAGGAAAAACTGGTGATTGAATGCTTGAAAGACTACCAGGGTTAGATGGATCTATAGGCATACCTGTTCTTCTGTACATATTGTATGCTTCAACACCATTTCCGAACATTGCTAGTAAAAACTCGCGCTCAATGATAAATAATTGTTGATCCTCATCTCCTGCAGCATTAGCATATTCTAAGTTAACTGCGTCTAAGTATGCATTTACAGCTGCTGCATCAATTTCAGGAGATCCTAAGAAACCACTTACTTTATCAAAACTTTGAGTAATTGCAATATTTAAGTAATTTAATGGATCACCATTAACCCCATACTTTAAAGCTCCCTCAGCAAGAAGGAAATGAGTAAATGATGAGTTAAAGATTGGTTGTATACCAGCACCACCTGCATTACTGCTATTTACAGTAGATACGAATTGCTCGTCATCATATGCTCCACCTCCTGGGTAGATGCCATAAGTTGTTCTTAAAATATTATCAGCAGGAAGACCTTCATTATCTGCGTGATCTCTACCCCAATATCCATCTCCGATATAACAATAATCATAAACAGCATTACCCTCACATGGAATTTCTTGACCTTCTGGAGCTCTTCCAGTCTGTCTATAGACATAATATGTAAGCCTTGGATCTTCTACAGCTTTTGCATCTTTTAATAAGAACATGTAATAGTTACTCATATAAGTGCTTGCTCCTCCAGGTAAATAATTACCTGTGAAAAAAGGATGACGACTCTCTACTGGAGGACCAGTTTGAGTATAGCTAAAGTTAAAATCCTCATCAACCATATCAATAATATTACCTTGAGATAGGATACTATTAATAGCAGATGCAGACTCTGCTGGACTTGAGAGTGCAAGGTTAGTATACGCTCTAATTTTTAATGTATTTGCAAGACTAATCCAATTATTAGTGTTTGCATCGTAATAAAAATCAGAAGTAGGAAGATTAATTGTAGATGTATTTAATAAAACAATTGCTTCATCAAGTATATCTAAGGCTGCCTGATAAACTTCTGCTCCTGGATCAGCTACAGGTTGTTCTATTGCTGCATTATTAGCTTCTGAAAAAGGAACGTCTCCTAAATAATCAACTAATAGAAACAAATTGTAAGCTTGAATAGTCTTAGCTATCCCCACGTGAACAGGAATGTCAGCTCCATCATTATTTAAGTCTTCTAAGAGTTGAATGTTACCAAAAGTTCTGTAGCTAGTTGCATACTCTCCTGTTGCTCCATCAAGTGTCAAAGTATTTACAATACTTCCGTACGTCGAGAATAGATTTTCCATTCTCGTCAAATCTCTTGAGGGACCGTTAAATCCATTCCAAACGCTCGTGAAGTTTAACAATACTCCATTAAGTAAGAAATTTGGATCTGATTGTTCAACACTCAAGTTATTAGGATCTGTTGTCAAATCTAGCTCTGTTGATTCACAAGATGCAAATATGAGAGCTAAACAGGCAATATATGCCGATAATTTATACTTTATATATTTCATTTTTATAATTTTTTAAAATGTAGCTTTAAGTGCTAATGCAAATCTTCTTGTAGTTGGACCAGTTTGGAAATCAAGACCTTGTCCGTTACCAACACCAGTACTTAACTGCTCTGGATCAAAATTAATTGCATCTGGAAAATTAAAAGCTTTAACAAATAAATTCTGTCCAGAAGCCGTTAATGATAAACTACCTAATGGAGTTTTATCTAAAAATACTTTAGGCACAGAATATCCAAGAGAAACTTCTCTTATTCTGAAGTGTGTACCGTCGTAAATTCCTTGACCAGCAGGATCTACTAAGTTCAGGAAGTAAAGGTCATTCGCTCCAACCTGAATATTATTAGCGATTTTATTGCCATTTGCATCTAATAATGGATCTCCAGTAGCAGGATCAGCTAAAACACCTGGGATGATATAAGTATTTTCTCTACCACCTGAGTTAGCTGTAGTCACCCCTCTTCTTAAAAGTTGAGTAGTGGTTTGTGAATAGATGTCACCACCGTGTACATACTCAAATTGTCCACTTAAACTAAAGTTTTTATACTGGAAAGAGTGAATACTTGTAAGTCTGAAATCTGGATTTGGATCTCCAATAATCTCGATATCTTCATTAAAGTCATCTACCGTGTCAAATATTGCTCCACTTGTAGGGTTAATTAATAAATTACCTTCATCGTCTCTAGCAGCTGCTGAGCCTTGAATCACACCAAGAGGTTGGTCGTTAATTGCAAAGTTTCCAAGAGTTGTAAATCCAGCAAATACAATGTTTTCTACTGGTAAATCAGTTACTGTAGTTTCATAAGCATCAAAGATGTTACTCACAGAATACTCGAAATTACCATTTTTAGATCTCAAAGGAATGAAATTTAAACCGATTTCAATACCATCTGTATTCAGCGTACCAGCATTAATTAAAGTACTTGTAAATCCTGTTGATGGCGCAAGACTTTGATTTAAAATTTGATCTTCTGCTTCTCTAGTATATAAAGTAACTTCTAAATTTAAACGATTGTTAAATAAGTTACTTTCAAGACCAACTTCATATTCTCTTTGTAGCTCTGCATCAAGTTCTGGATTAGGTCTTACATTTGAAAGACTATTAGTACTTATATTTCCATTTGGAGCATTAAAGGCTTGTGCGGTTGCAAGTAAAATTGCCCTTGTGTTAAATGGTCCTGGAAAACGTGCAGAAGAACCGAAACTAGCTCTTAATTTAAGAAAATCTAATGGACCTTCTCTTAATCCTGAGAACGTAGTTGTTGGAATCCAACTTAAAGATGCTCCCGGATAGAATATAGAACGGTTTTCTTTCTCTAATGTAGATCCCCAGTCATTCCTACCAGTTAAGTTTAAGAATAATTGGTTCTTGAAATCAAAGCTTAAGTTTGCATAGGCTCCAAGAATATTTTCCTCAGCTTGAAAATCAAGATTTCCAACGAAAGGATCATTATTGTTTTGAGTTGCAAAATTTCGTGTAGTAAACACATCAAAAACAATTTGATCAGTACTTGAAGAACCAAATGTATTGTTTTGGTCGTTTCTAAGTTCAGCTCCTATTTGTGCTTGAAAACCTATTGATTCACTAAAATCAATATCTGTAAAAGCAACGCTGAAGTTTTGGTTAAAAATACGATTGCGTGATTGTATCTGACGTAAATAACCCTGTGAATAGGTAGCATCTCCTACAGCTCCTTTGTTCACTCTTCTTTCTTGATACTCATTATAAGTATCTAATCCTAAACGATAATTGAAATTAATTTTATCTGTTAGTTCATATGAAAGACCTGAAGAAATAAAAGCACGATCAGTTCTGTTATAATCTCTAGCATTATTCACTAGCCAGTATGGATTGTTTTGATCTGTTCTGTAGTATACGTTTTCACCTGTAACTGGGTGTTGAAATGGTAAACTAGCAAGGTCAATCTGTCTAGGAACAAATAAGGTTCTTTCAAAAATAGATATTGCTCCAGCGGCATTATTGGCTCCAATAGGTGGTGTTTGCACACGATTATTAGAAATAAGTATAGAACCGTCAAATGTTAATTTGTTAGTCAATTGAGCTCTACCTCCCAAGGCAAAATTATATCTTTTCAAATTATTACCAGGTACGTAACCATCTTCATCAGTATAACCAAAACTTGTGTTGTAAGAGGCTTTTCCAGAAGACTTAGAGGCACTTACACTTGTAGAAGAACCATAAGCCGTTTTGAAAAAGTCTCCAGCAGCATTTGCTGGTTTGTAATCAATAAAGCGTCCTTGAAATTGTGGGAATACATCTGGGAATGCAAAGTTACCGTTGACTTCCGCATTGTATGGGTGAGCCACTTGGTCTAAACTATCATAACTCGCTCCCCAGTTCCCAACAAAAGCAGGGTTAAAAATGTTGTCAGCACCTTGACCGTATTCATTTTGGTAATCAGGAAGGTTAGATATTTGAGTTGCATATGACGTTTGAGAAAAAGTAACTTCAAATTTCTTGTCAGCATCATCAGGGTCTCCAGATGATCCGGTTTTTGTCGTGATTAAGACCACACCATTACGACCTCTTTGACCGTATAAAACAGAAGCACTTAATCCTTTAAGGACACTAAGAGATTCTATATTATTAGGATCTAAATCGAGGAATCTACTAGAAGTAGTTGTTCCTCCATCACCAAATCCGGCTCCGTTAGAATTAGTACCAGCATCAAAAGGAACGCCATCCACTACGAATAATGGTTGGTTATTACCGTTAATAGAACTCTTACTTCTAATAATGAAGTTAGTTCCTGATCCAGCAGCTCCAGATGTACTAGTAATTTGTACACCAGAAATCTTACCATTTAATTGACGTACTACATCAGCATCTGGTTTAGCCTCTATCGATTCAGAATCTAATGTGGCAACAGCATATCCTAACGCTTTTTTCTCTCTTTTTATACCCTGAGCAGTTACAATAACTTCTTCCAGCGTATTGTCAGCAGCTAGAGAAACATTGATTGTATTTTGTCCACCTACGGCAACTTCTTGAGTAGTAAACCCAACAAAACTAAAAATAAGCACATCCGTAGGATTTGCGTTTATTGAGTAGTTACCATCAAAATCTGTTTGTGTTCCTGTGGTTGTTCCTTTGATAATGACATTTGCACCAGGCAAAGGACCATTTTCTTCAGATACAGTTCCAGAAACCGTTGTTTGTGCAAAGGATATTTGCACTACAAACGCTAATAAAAGCGTTAAAATTCCATTAAACTTTGTTTTCATTTTTATAAATTATTTGAATTAGCCAATGCCAAAAATCTACATAAAAAGTTAAATACACAACTATTACTTGCTAAAATTGATTTTTTTTTCACATCTCTTTAACCTTTTCGATCTGTAATAATTAAAACGCAGTTTTTATCGTTATAGCTATTGTTGTGTTTGTAAACTGGAATTTATCTTTCCCAAATTTTCCATTTGCAAAGCTTATTTTGAGTAATCCTGCTTTTGTGTTTATGCCGCTCCCAAATCCTATTGCTGTTAAGATGCTGTTCGTGTTTGATGTCTTGTTTTCAAAATAGTTAACATCTAATATTGTGTTTATGAATAGATTGCTGTTTAATAGGAGTCTATATTCTGATTTAAAAGTAGTATACCAATTGGCAAAAATGCTATTCTGTCTAAACCCTCTAATGCTATTTATTCCTCCTAAAGTATAGAGTTCGTTTATCAGGTAATTTGATGATCTGAGGTAGCTAGTTTGATTTTCTAAGAACAGGTGATTCCTGTCATTTAAATTAAAAATATGACTAGCTATTAATTCAATATGATACTGCGAAATTGATTTTTTTTGCGATTTTCTCTTTCCGTATCCCGTTTTAATCTCAACATAACTCTTCACAGGGAACAAATTGCTCGTTTGTATATTTTTAAAATTGTATCCTAGAGAAAACGAATTCTTTGTGAAATTTGCTATGGTATCATTGTTGTCTTCAGAAATAAGGTTGTCGGATTCTGTGTATTTTGTTGAGGCGCTAAAAGTTGAGTTCCTTAAATTTTCATAAAGAATTGTAAGGACTGTGCTTGTGTTTGAAAATGTGCTATCTTTTCTAAAGATGTTTAATCCTGTTTCAAATCCAATAGGGGCGTTAAAAATATAAGGCAAATTAATAGTAGCGCTTAATTGGGATTGATCGTTTCCGTCTGCTCGGTATTGTACGAAAATAGATTCTCCGTAGTTAAAATTATTTACTAAAGAAAGATCTAGATACCCATTAAGCTTTAGTCGATTATTCTCTCCATTGTTGAAACTCAATAACCCGTCAAAAGAGTTGGCGTTTTTTTTTGATATATAAAAAAATACGTTGGTGCTGTCTGTGGTAAATAATACCTCAGGTTTTTTATTTTCTGTAACAAAAGGTAGGGAGGCTAGAAGGTTACTTTGGGCAATGAGTTGATCTCTGCTGAATACTTCATTTTTTCGAAATCCAGCTTTGTGTTTTAAAAAGCTATTCCTAATACTGTTGTAGTCATTTATAATAAGTTTGTTGACAGTTCTCTTTTGTTGGGGTGTAAAGAGTAGTTTTCCAGCTAATTTGTTGGCTTTGTTTTTCTGAATGTTGATAATCTTAAATTCAGAAAAAGGTATTCCAGAATTTGCAGCGATGATAGATAGGTTTTTAAGGTGCGCTTTCGCGAAAGCGGTCTCAACTAACACACTGTCATTCTTAATATTTAAGATGCTTTTGGATAGTATCTTACGTAGTTGTAGATCTTGAGGAACTTGAAGGGTGATTTTGTCATATAGTATACCTAGGGAAATAGTTGCTATATATAAGGAGTCATTTTTTTGAGCTAGTTTTTTAGTGTGATCTACATATCCTATGGTATTGAGGTCTTTTCCGATAGATTCAAATCCCTCTTTTAAATTAATAAAAGAGTTGTAACTTTTCCTTAGCGCTGCTATTTCTTTAATTTGAGCTGTTTCTTGTAAAGTGTTGCCTTGAAGTGTCAAGGTAAGAATATGATCCGCTTCCTGAGAGAGAATTGTTTTTGTCGAAACAACTAAAATAAATAGAAGGATGTAAAATTTCAATTAAGTTTTTTTAGTGTTTTGTCTCAACGGATTTTTGCATTGCTAAAGTATGTGAATTTACATTAATCAGAAGTTTTTTAAAATTATAATTAGCAAGGGTTTGAAAGTCAATAAAAAATGCATACTTTTGCAAACCCTAAAAAGGGGAGAATAAGAAAATTAACAATTAGGTAGAAAGAAATTATGCCAACAATTTCACAATTAGTACGTAAAGGAAGAACCAAGATTACCAAGAAGAGTAAATCTGCTGCCCTTGAATCGTGCCCACAACGCCGCGGCGTATGTACTCGTGTTTACACGACTACACCTAAAAAACCAAACTCGGCTATGCGTAAAGTTGCGCGTGTTCGTTTAACAAATGGTAAAGAGGTGAATGCATACATCGGGGGAGAAGGTCACAACTTACAAGAGCACTCGATAGTATTGGTAAGAGGTGGAAGGGTAAAAGATTTGCCAGGGGTTAGATATCACATTGTACGTGGAGCTTTAGACACCGCAGGTGTTGCAGGAAGAACGCAAGCAAGATCTAAGTACGGAGCAAAACGCCCTAAGAAGTAAATCAACAACACTTTAAGAAGAAGTAATGAGAAAAAGACAGGCCAAGAAGAGACCAATTCTTCCAGATCCAAAATTTAACGATCAGTTAGTAACTAGATTCGTTAATATGATGATGTGGGATGGAAAGAAATCGGTTGCCTTTAAAGTATTTTATGATGCAATTGACATCGTAGAAGAAAAAAACACAAACGAAGAAAAAACAGCTCTTGAGCTTTGGAAAGATGCTTTATCTAATGTGATGCCTCACGTAGAAGTACGTAGTCGTCGTGTTGGAGGTGCAACTTTTCAAATACCAATGCAAATCCGTCCAGATCGTAAGATCTCAACGGCAATGAAGTGGTTGATTAGTTATTCTCGTAAGAGAAATGAAAAATCAATGGCGGCTAAACTTGCTGCGGAAGTTCTTGCTGCTGCAAAAGAAGAAGGTGCTGCTGTAAAGAAGCGTGTAGATACGCATAAGATGGCAGAAGCAAATAAAGCATTCTCACACTTTAGATTCTAAGAAATGGCAAGAGATTTAAAATTTACTAGAAACATAGGTATTGCAGCGCATATTGATGCTGGAAAAACTACGACTACAGAGCGTATCCTTTATTATACAGGGGTAAGTCATAAAATCGGTGAGGTGCACGATGGTGCTGCAACGATGGACTGGATGGAGCAAGAGCAGGAGAGAGGTATTACTATTACTTCTGCAGCTACAACGTGTACGTGGAAGTTTCCAATGGAAAATGCACAACCATTACCAGAAACTAAAGATTATCACTTTAATATTATTGATACTCCTGGTCACGTTGATTTTACTGTAGAGGTGAATAGATCACTACGTGTATTGGATGGTTTAGTGTTCTTATTTAGTGCGGTGGATGGTGTTGAGCCACAGTCAGAAACTAACTGGAGACTAGCAGATAATTACAAAGTGCCAAGAATTGGTTTTGTAAATAAAATGGACCGTCAGGGGTCTAACTTTTTGGCAGTTTGTCAGCAAGTTAAAGATATGTTGAAATCTAACGCAGTGCCTATTGTACTAAACATAGGTGACGAGGGTGATTTCAAAGGAATTGTTGACCTTGTGAAGAACCGTGCAATTGTATGGCATGATGAAACGCAAGGAGCTACTTTTGATGTGGTTGATATTCCTGAAGACATGAAAGAAGAGGCTCGTAAATATAGAGCAATGCTTATCGAAGAGGTTGCTTCTTACGATGAGAACCTTCTTGAGAAGTTTATGGAAGATGAAGATTCTATTACTGAAGATGAAGTGCATGCTGCGCTTCGTGCTGCTGTAATGGATATGGCAATTATCCCAATGATTTGTGGATCTGCATTTAAAAATAAAGGAGTGCAATTCCTTTTAGATGCTGTATGTCGTTACCTTCCTTCTCCTACAGATAAAGAAGGTATCAAAGGAATTAATCCTGATACTGAAAAAGAAGAAATTCGTAAGCCTAGTGTAAAAGAGCCGTTTGCGGCACTTGCATTTAAAATTGCAACAGATCCTTTCGTAGGTCGTCTTGCATTCTTCCGCGCATATTCTGGGCGTTTAGATGCTGGATCTTATATATTAAACAATCGTTCTGGTAAAAAAGAGCGTATCTCTCGTATCTACCAGATGCACTCTAATAAGCAAAACGCTATCGATTTTATCGAAGCGGGAGATATTGGAGCAGCGGTTGGTTTTAAAGATATTAAGACTGGAGATACAATGACAGATGAAAAGCACCCTATAGTGCTTGAGTCTATGGACTTCCCAGATCCGGTAATTGGTATCGCGGTTGAGCCTAAAACTAAGGCAGACGTAGATAAATTAGGTATGGCACTTTCTAAGCTTGCTGAGGAAGATCCTACGTTCCAAGTAAAAACTGATGAAGCTTCAGGGCAGACTATTATATCTGGAATGGGTGAGCTTCACTTAGATATTATTGTAGACAGACTTAAGCGTGAGTTTAAGGTAGAAGTAAATCAAGGTCAGCCTCAAGTTGAGTACAAAGAAGCTATTACTAGATCTGCAACACACAGAGAGACTTATAAAAAGCAATCTGGTGGACGTGGTAAATTTGCAGATATTGTTTTCACGCTAGAGCCAGCAGAAGAAGGTGCAGAAGGATTGCAGTTTGAATCAACTATCAAGGGTGGTAACGTTCCTAAGGAATTTGTTCCATCTGTAGAGAAAGGATTCAAAATGGCAATGGTTAATGGGCCGCTTGCAGGATACGAAGTGGATGCTATGAAGGTGACCTTGACAGATGGATCTTACCACGATGTGGATTCTGACCAATTGTCTTTCGAACTTGCTGCAAAACTTGGTTTTAAAAATGCTGCAAAAGCTGCAAAAGCTGTGATCATGGAGCCTATTATGAAACTTGAGGTAATTACTCCTGAAGAGAATATGGGTGATATCGTAGGTGACCTTAACCGTCGTCGTGGTCAAGTATCTGACATGGGAGATCGTGCGGGTGCAAAAACTGTGAAGGCTACAGTGCCACTTTCAGAAATGTTCGGTTATGTGACAACATTACGTACATTATCTTCTGGACGTGCAACTTCTACGATGGAATTCTCTCACTATGCTGAGACTCCTTCTAATATTGCAGAAGAGGTAATCGCTGCATCAAAAGGAACAAACGCTTAATTACTAAGGAAATGAGTCAAAAAATTAGAATAAAACTAAAATCTTACGATCACAACTTAGTAGATAAGTCTGCTGAGAAAATTGTAAAGACTGTGAAGACGACTGGTGCTGTAGTAACGGGGCCAATTCCACTTCCAACGCATAAAAAAATCTTTACTGTATTACGTTCTCCACACGTAAATAAGAAATCACGTGAGCAATTTGAGCTTAGCTCGTACAAACGTTTACTTGATATCTATTCTTCTTCATCTAAGACAATTGATGCCTTAATGAAATTAGAATTACCTTCTGGAGTTGAAGTAGAGATCAAGGTGTGATAGGGTTTACGCTTTCGCGAAATCGACTTTGGGAGATTCATGATCTAAGGGAGAGCGTAGCGGTAAAGCGTAAAAAGACTATTGCATTAAAATGTCCTGAGCTGCGTGCGAGGGAAAAACGGAAAAACACATTCAAGGTCGAACGTGTTCGGCCTTGTTTTTTGAATTGAATTTTTAATAATTAATATTTATAAATATGTCTGGGTTAATCGGAAAGAAAGTAGGTATGACTAGCATCTTTGACGAGAACGGGAAAAATATTCCTTGTACCGTTATTGAAGCAGGTCCCTGCGTAATCACCCAAGTCAGAACCACAGAAGCTGACGGGTATGAAGCCCTTCAACTTGGTTTCGATGACACGAAGAAGGCAAACAAAGCTGCTGCTGGCCACGCCAAAAAAGCAGGAACTGTTGCTAAACGTAAAGTTGTTGAGTTCCAAGGATTTGAAGGAGAGTTTAAATTAGGTGATGCTATCACTGTAGATCATTTTGCTGAAGGAGAGTTTGTCGATGTATCGGGAACTTCAAAAGGTAAAGGATTTCAAGGTGTTGTAAAGCGTCATGGTTTTGCTGGTGTAGGTCAAGCGACTCACGGTCAGCATAACCGTTTAAGAGCACCAGGTTCTATTGGAGCAGCATCTTATCCAGCTCGTGTTTTCAAAGGAATGAAAATGGCAGGCCGTATGGGTGGCGACAAAATCAAAGTTCAAAATTTAAAAGTTTTAAAAGTAGTTGCTGAAAAGAATCTACTTGTAGTGAAAGGGTGTGTACCTGGACATAAAAACTCTTATGTAATCATTCAGAAGTAATGAAGGTAGCAGTTGTAGATATAAAAGGAAAAGAAACAGGGAGAAAGGCAGACCTTTCTGATGCTGTTTTTGGAATTGAGCCTAACAAGCATGCTGTCTATCTTGACGTAAAGCAATTTCTTGCAAATCAACGTCAAGGAACGCACAAGGCAAAAGAAAGAGCAGAGATCGCAGGATCTACTCGTAAAATTAAAAAACAAAAAGGAACTGGTACAGCCCGTGCGGGTAGTATCAAATCTGGTGTTTTTAAAGGTGGTGGACGTATGTTTGGACCAAGACCGAGAAATTACTCTTTCAAATTAAACAAAGGATTAAAAAGACTTGCTCGTCGTTCTGCCCTTACTATGAAGGCAAACGATAATGCAATCACTGTTGTAGAAGACTTTAATTTAGACGCTCCAAAAACGAAAGATTTTGTGAATGTTTTGAAAGCCTTAGGCTTAGAAAATAAAAAGTCACTAATAGTGTTGGGGGAGTCAAATAATAATGTATATTTGTCGTCGCGCAATTTAAAGACCACTAATGTCGTAAAAAGCTCAGAATTAAGCACTTACGGTATCATGAATGCAAACAATGTTGTATTCCTAGAGGGGTCCTTAGAAGGTGTAGAAGCAAATTTAGCAAAATAAGACGCTATGAGTATTTTAATAAAACCTGTTATTACAGAAAAAGCTACAAAAGATAGTGAGGAAATGAATCGCTATACTTTTGAAGTTAGTATGAGAACAAATAAGGTTGAAATTAAGAAAGCGGTAGAAGCTGCTTATGGTGTTTCAGTTGAAAAAGTTCGCACAATGAATGTCCGCCCGGATCGCAAGTCTCGTTATACGAAGTCTGGTGTTCTTACTGGTAAAACAAATGCTATTAAAAAGGCAATTGTACAGCTGGCGGAAGGTGATACAATAGATTTTTATAACAACCTTTAAGACAAGAAAATGTCAGTAAGAAAATTAAAACCTATCACACCAGGGCAGCGATTTAGAGTTGTAAATGGTTTCGACCAGATAACAACTGATAAGCCGGAAAAGAGTCTTTTGGTTCCGAATAAACGCTCAGGTGGTAGAAACAATACGGGTAAGATGACCATACGCCAAGTAGGTGGGGGTCATAAAAAACGTTACCGTATAATTGATTTTAAGCGTAACAAGCAAGGGATTCCTGCGACAGTTGCGTCTATTCAATATGATCCAAATAGAACTGCATTTATTGCGCTTCTTAATTACCAAGATGGTGAAAAGCGATACATCATTGCTCAAAACGGTCTACAAGTAGGTCAGAACCTAGTGTCTGGTTCTAATGTGGCTCCAGAAATTGGGAATGCAATGCCGCTTTCAGATATTCCATTAGGTACAATTATTTCTTGTATTGAGTTACGTCCAGGTCAAGGAGCTGTAATGGCTCGTAGTGCTGGTGCTTTTGCTCAGTTAATGGCACGTGAGGGTAAGTTTGCAACAGTTAAACTTCCGTCGGGTGAAACAAGATTAATCTTAGCGACATGTATGGCGACAGTAGGAGCTGTATCTAATAGTGATCACCAGTTACTTGTATCTGGTAAAGCTGGTAGAAGTCGTTGGTTAGGTCGTCGTCCACGTGTACGTCCAGTTGTGATGAACCCTGTAGATCACCCAATGGGTGGTGGTGAAGGTAAATCTTCTGGAGGTCACCCTAGAAACCGTAATGGTGTACCTGCTAAAGGTTACAGAACGCGTTCTAAAACGAAGTCGAGTAATAAGTATATTGTAGAACGTAGAAAGAAATAATAAGATATGGCACGTTCATTAAAAAAAGGACCTTACGTTCACTATAAGTTAGAAAAGAAAGTTGCTGCAAATGTAGAGGGTAATAAGAAGACTGTCATCAAGACGTGGTCTAGAGCCTCTATGATAACTCCAGATTTTGTGGGGCAAACAATTGCAGTGCATAATGGTCGCCAGTTTGTACCAGTATATGTTACTGAGAATATGGTGGGTCATAAACTAGGAGAATTTTCGCCTACGCGTTCTTATAGAGGACACGGAGCTGATAAGAAAAATAAAGGTAAAAGATAACAGAAGATGGGAGTTCGTAAAAAAGAAGCGGCAAATCGTCGCAAGGAGGCTAATAAGTCTATCGCTTTCGCGAAATTGAATAACTGCCCGACTTCTCCTCGCAAAATGCGCCTAGTAGCCGATATGGTGAGGGGAACACAAGTGGAGAGAGCACTTCAGTTATTGAAATTTAGTAATAAAGAAGCGTCTCGTAAAGTTGAGAAACTTGTTCTTTCTGCAGTTGCAAACTGGGAAGCAAAGAATGAAGATGCTAGCATTGAAGATGCAAATCTTTTTATTAAAGAGATCAAGGTAGATTCTGGAACGATGTTGAAGAGACTTCGTCCAGCTCCACAAGGTCGCGCGCACCGAATTAGAAAACGCTCGAATCACGTAACTGTGGTATTAGGAGCAAAAGATAACACACAAAGCAATTAATTAGATGGGACAGAAGACAAATCCAATCGGAAATCGCCTTGGAATCATCAGAGGATGGGAATCTAACTGGTACGGAGGTAATGACTACGGTGACAAACTTGCCGAAGACGATAAGATTAGACGTTACATTCACGCTCGTTTAAGTAAAGCTAGTGTGTCTAGAGTTATCATTGAGCGTACGCTTAAACTTGTAACCGTTACTATTACTACTGCAAGACCTGGTATCATTATTGGGAAAGGTGGTCAGGAAGTAGACAAGTTAAAAGAAGAGCTTAAGAAACTCACTGGTAAAGAAGTACAAATTAATATTCACGAGATCAAACGTCCAGAGCTTGATGCATTTCTGGTAGGTCAAAGTGTTGCTCGTCAGATAGAAGGAAGAATTTCTTTCCGTCGTGCAATCAAAATGGCAATTGCGGCTGCAATGCGTATGAATTGTGAAGGTATTAAAATCCAGATTTCTGGACGTCTTAACGGAGCTGAAATGGCACGTACAGAGTCTTACAAAGATGGACGTATTCCTTTATCAACATTTAGAGCTGACATAGACTATGCTTTGGTAGAAGCTCACACTACTTATGGTAGATTGGGTATTAAAGTATGGGTTATGAAAGGCGAAGTATATGGCAAGAGAGAACTTTCTCCATTAGTAGGATTGCAAAACAGCAAATCTGGTAAAGGTGGTGGGTCTCGCAAAGATAATCGCGGACCACGCCGTAGAAAGTAATTTTTAAAAAGACAGTAAAAAATGTTACAGCCTAGAAAAACAAAATTCCGCAAGCAGCAGAAGGGTCGTATGAAAGGACTAGCACAAAGAGGGCATAGGCTTTCTAATGGTCAGTTCGGTATAAAATCACTCGACTCATCTTTTGTTACTGCGAGACAAATAGAAGCAGCTCGTATTGCAGCAACACGTTACATGAAAAGAGAGGGAACTCTTTGGATTAAGATCTTCCCAGACAAGCCTATTACTAAAAAGCCTCTTGAGGTACGTATGGGTAAAGGTAAAGGTGCTGTAGAATATTGGGCAGCAGTTGTAAAACCAGGACGCGTTATGTTCGAATTAGGAGGGGTTCCAGAACCGGTAGCAAAAGAGGCTTTACGTCTTGCTGCTCAAAAACTTCCTGTTAGAACTAAGTATATCGTAGCTAGAGATTTTTCAGCTGAATAAATTTGAGTACTATGAAACAATCAGAGGTAAAAGGATTATCTGTAGCAGAATTGCAAGAGGAGCTTAGTAAAACTAAAAGAGCCTATATGGATCTTAAGATGGCGCACGCCATCTCTCCACTTGACAATCCTATTCAATTGCGAGGAATGAGACGTACAGTCGCTAGAATCGCAACTGAGTTAACTAAAAGAGAACAATAACAACGCTGCTTAAGATGGAAAAAAGAAATTTAAGAAAAGAGCGTGTTGGTGTAGTAACCAGTAACAAGATGCAGAAGTCTATCGTTGTTGCAGAGGTGAAAAAAGTAAAACACCCTATGTATGGAAAATTCGTTTTAAAAACGAAAAAATATGTAGCACACGACGAAACAAATGACTGCAACGAAGGAGATACTGTTAGGATCATGGAGACACGACCTATGAGTAAATCAAAGACTTGGAGACTAGTAGAAATCATTGAAAGAGCTAAGTAATGTTACAGCAAGAATCAAGATTAAGAGTAGCAGATAATACTGGAGCAAAAGAAGTTTTGACGATCCGTGTATTAGGAGGTACCAAGAGAAGATATGCTTCTGTAGGAGATAAAATTGTAGTATCTGTAAAAGATGCCACGCCAACGGGTCAAGTTAAAAAAGGAGCCGTTTCTACAGCAGTAGTTGTTCGTACTAAGAAAGAAGTACGTCGTCCAGATGGATCATATATTCGTTTTGATGATAATGCTTGTGTTCTTTTGAATGCTCAAGGAGAGATGCGCGGTACTCGTGTATTTGGACCAGTAGCAAGAGAGCTTCGTGACAAACAATTTATGAAGATTGTATCATTAGCACCAGAGGTGCTTTAATACAGAGAAGAAGATGACAAAGCTTAAAATAAAAACTGGAGATACTGTAAAGGTTATTGCTGGAGATCATAAAGGATCAGAAGGTAAGGTTGTTAAAGTATTTATAGAAAAGAACAAAGCAATCGTTGAGGGTGTAAATATGGTGAAGAAGCATGAAAAGCCTAGCGCCGCAAATCCTCAAGGTGGAATTAAAGAAAAAGAAGCGCCTATTCAAATTTCAAACTTATCGCTTATGGATAAGGACGGTAAAACTACTCGTGTAGGTTACCGTATGGAAGGAGATAAAAAGGTACGCTTTGCAAAGTCTAACAACGAAATAATATAGTGATGGGATACGTACCAAGACTAAAGCAAGAGTTTCAAGACCGCGTGGCACCAGCTCTTATTGAAGAGTTCGGATATAAAAACGTTATGCAGGTACCACGTCTCAACAAGATAGTAGTATCTCGTGGAGTTGG
The DNA here is from genome assembly GCF_007827465.1 of Dokdonia sp. Hel_I_53. Classification (NCBI taxonomy): domain Bacteria; kingdom Pseudomonadati; phylum Bacteroidota; class Flavobacteriia; order Flavobacteriales; family Flavobacteriaceae; genus Dokdonia; species Dokdonia sp. Hel_I_53. Next base: position 1,311,914 of record NZ_VISL01000001.1, on the reverse strand, counting down.
AGCTGCGGTTGCAGATAAAAAATTAGTTGAAAATGCTGTTGATGAGCTTACTGTTATCACAGGGCAGAGAGCTATCTCAACAATGTCTAAGAAGGATGTTGCAACATTTAAACTACGTAAGGGAATGCCTATTGGTGCTAAAGTAACTTTACGAGGGGAGCGTATGTATGAGTTTTTAGATAGACTTGTGACTTCTGCTTTACCACGTGTAAGAGACTTTAATGGAATTAATGCAACTGGATTTGATGGTCGCGGAAATTACAATATGGGTGTAGAAGAACAAATTATCTTCCCTGAGATCAATATTGACAGAATTAAGAAAATTGATGGTATGAACATTACTTTTCAAACTTCTGCTCAAACTGATAAAGAAGCAAAATCATTACTTGCAGAATTAGGGTTACCTTTTAAAAAGAATTAAATTATGGCTAAAGAATCAATGAAAGCCCGCGAGGTAAAGCGCGCTAAGACTGTTGCAAAATACGCTGAGAAACGTAAGGCTTTGAAAGAAGCTGGAGATTACGAGGCTTTGCAAAAGTTGCCTAAAAATGCCTCACCAGTACGCCAACATAATCGTTGTAAACTTACGGGTCGTCCAAAAGGTTATATGCGTCAGTTCGGGATATCACGTGTGATGTTTCGTCAGATGGCTAATCAAGGATTGATACCAGGAGTTAAGAAAGCGAGCTGGTAATTAAAGAGTATAAATTGGTAGAAGGTTCTATTTGTAGTTATCGCTTTCGCGAAAGCTTAAAGAAAACCACTACCGTAACTATAATTAAATGAATACAGATACTATTGCAGATTTTCTGACACGTGTGCGTAACGCATCGGCAGCAAATCACAGAGTGGTCGAGATTCCAGCATCAAACCTTAAAAAGGCGATGACTAAAATCTTATTTGACCAAGGGTACATCCTAAGTTACAAGTTTGAAGAAGGTAAAGCGCAGGATACTATCAAGATTGCCTTGAAGTACGATCGCATTACTAAAGAAGCAGTAATTAAAGATATCCAAAGAATCAGTAAGCCTGGTTTACGTAAATATGCTTCATCATCAGAGATACCACGTATCTTAAATGGATTGGGTATTGCTATTGTTTCAACTTCTAAGGGAGTGATGACAGGAAAGCAAGCACAACAACAGAATGTTGGAGGAGAGGTACTTTGTTACGTTTACTAATCAGATAAAAAGACAAAGAAATGTCAAGAATAGGTAAAAATCCAATTACAGTTCCAGAAGGTGTTACAGTAAACGTAGCAGATGGTACTGTAACAGTTAAAGGAAAATTAGGCGAGCTTACGCAAGAGTATTCAGGTATTGATATAAAAATCGAAGACGGAATTATTACTCTTGAGCGTGAGTCAGATAAAAAAGATCTTCGTGCGAAGCACGGTCTTTATAGAGCTTTGATCGCAAATATGATCGAGGGTGTTTCTAAAGGGTTCGAGAAACAATTAGAACTTGTTGGAGTAGGATATAGAGCAACAAATCAAGGGAATAAACTTGATTTGGCCGTAGGTTTTTCTCACAATATCGTAATGGATATTGCTCCAGAGGTAAAAGTTGAGACAATCTCTGAAAAAGGTAAAAATCCAATTGTGAAGTTAACTTCACATGATAAACAACTCGTAGGAGCAGTTGCGGCAAAAATACGTGGCTTCCGTAAACCAGAACCTTACAAAGGAAAAGGTATCAAGTTTGTAGGAGAGATAATTAGAAGAAAAGCAGGTAAATCTGCATAATACATAGAGCAATGGCATTATCAAAAAGTGAAAAAAGAAATAGAATTCATCTTAGAATTCGTAAGACTATTTCTGGATCTGCGGAGAGACCAAGACTCTGTGTATTTAGAAGTAATAAAGAAATTTATGCTCAGTTAGTTGACGACCTTAATGGTAAAACTCTAATGGCAGCATCATCGCGTGACAAGGATATCTCTAAGGACGCAAATAAAACAGAAGCAGCTAAGCTTGTAGGGAAGGCAATTGCCGAAAAAGCTACAAAAGCAGGTGTAGAGTCTGTAGTATTTGATAGAGGAGGTTACCTTTACCACGGAAGAATTAAACAACTAGCAGAGGGCGCAAGAGAAGGCGGTCTTAAATTCTAATAAAGTTATGTATCAAGATTATAAAAACGTAGAGTTAGTAAAGCCAAGTGGCTTGGACTTAAAAGATCGTCTAGTAGGCGTTCAGCGTGTTACTAAGGTAACTAAAGGAGGTAGAGCTTTTGGATTTTCTGCGATTGTTGTTGTAGGAGATGAAAATGGAGTAGTAGGTCACGGATTAGGAAAATCTAAGGAAGTTGCTTCTGCAATTGCAAAGGCTGTAGAAGATGCTAAGAAAAATTTAGTACGCATTCCGTTAAATAAAGCTACCATTCCACATGAGCAAAAAGGGAAATATGGTGGAGCTCGTATATTGTTATTACCTGCTGCTGCGGGTACTGGTGTGATTGCTGGTGGTGCAATACGTGCGGTTCTTGAATCAGTTGGTATACATGATGTGCTTTCTAAAAACCAAGGATCTTCTAACCCTCATAACGTAGTAAAAGCAACTTTTGATGCGTTATTACAACTAAGAAGTGCTGAGACGGTTGCGAAGCAACGAGGTATCACACTTGATAAAGTGTTTAAAGGATAAATCAAGGTAAAATGGCAAAAATCAAAGTAACAAAGGTGAAGAGTGCTATTAATCGCACTCAAAACCAAAAGAGAATTTTAGAATCTCTTGGATTGAGAAAAATAGGCCAGGTAAAGGTGCATGAAAATACACCAAACATCCTTGGTATGGTAAATAAAGTTAGTCACTTAGTTTCTGTTGAAGAAGCTTAATATATATAACAGATGGAGTTAAATAACTTAAGACCTGCAAAAGGCGCTGTTAAGAAAAACGATAGCCGTAAAGGTCGTGGTCAGGCAACTGGTCAAGGAGGAACAGCTGGTCGTGGACACAAAGGACAAAAATCACGTTCTGGTTATAGCAAGAAAATAGGTTTTGAAGGTGGTCAAATGCCTCTTCAAAGACGTGTTCCTAAATTTGGTTTTACGAATATCAACCGTAAAGAATATGCTGGAATCAACTTAGATACTATACAAGAGTATGTAGATGCTGGTCGTTTAGAGAATGAATTTTCTGTAGACAACTTAATCGAAGCTGGTTTAGTAGGTAAGAATGACCTAGTAAAAATTCTAGGTAGAGGAGAGCTTAAAGCTAAAATCAAGGTAACTGCGCATAAATTTACTGCAACTGCAAAGGCTGCTGTTGAAGCTGCTGGTGGTGAAGCTGTAACTTTATAATCGATACAAGAGGATGAAATTTATAGATACAATAAAGAATATCTGGAAGATTGATGAGTTAAGGAATAGAATTATTCTTACGCTCACACTTCTCCTCGTATATCGTTTTGGCGCACAGGTAGTTTTACCTGGTATTGATGCTTCACAATTAGGAGGTCTTCAAGATAGTACAGATCAAGGAATATTAGGTTTACTAGCGGCATTTACAGGTGGAGCATTTTCAAATGCTTCTGTATTTGCGCTTGGTATTATGCCTTATATATCTGCTTCAATTGTTGTGCAATTGATGGGGATAGCGATTCCTTATTTGCAAAAATTACAAAAAGAGGGTGAAAGCGGGCGTCGTAAAATCAATCAGATTACTCGATGGTTAACTATAGGCATTTGCTTATTACAAGCACCTGGATATTTAGCTGCACTTCCTGCGCTAGGTGTTCCATCATCTGCCTTTGTAATGGGCTTAACACCTACATTCTATATATCATCTGTTCTAATATTAGTAACAGGATGTGTATTTGCAATGTGGCTTGGAGAGAAAATAACAGATAAGGGAATTGGAAACGGAATCTCATTACTTATAATGGTGGGTATTATCGCTACAATGCCAATATCTTTTGTTCAAGAGTGGGTGGCACGTGTTACTGAATCCAATGGAGGTCTTATAATGATCTTAATTGAATTAGTGATTTGGTTTGTAATTATTCTGCTTTGTATTCTATTAGTTATGGCAGTACGTCAGGTGCCAGTGTCTTATGCTCGTAGAACTGCAACAGGCGCTTATGAAAAAAATGTTTTCGGTAGTCGTCAGTTTTTACCATTGAAGCTTAATGCTTCTGGGGTAATGCCTATCATATTTGCTCAAGCTATAATGTTTGTACCAGGCTTGATAGGAGGAGCAAGTTTTTTAGCAGAGACGTCAGCTGGAACGTGGTTGCAGGCAAATTTTGGAAATAATATTTTCGGATTTTGGTATAATTTAGTTTTTGCATTACTTATCATCATCTTTACTTATTTTTACACCGCGATTACGGTACCTACTAATAAGATGGCAGATGATTTAAAAAGAAGCGGCGGCTTTATAGCAGGAATACGTCCTGGTTCTGAAACTGCTGAATATTTAGATAGAATAATGTCACAAATAACATTACCAGGTTCAATTTTTCTTGCTCTTATCGCTATATTTCCTGCAATTGCAGTAAATGTATTAGGAATGCAACAAGGATGGGCTCTATTCTATGGAGGTACTTCGCTTTTAATTATGGTAGGAGTCGCTATAGATACTATGCAACAAGTAAATTCTTATTTACTTAACAAGCATTATGATGGTCTAATGAAGTCTGGTAAAAACCGTAAAGCAGTAGCATAATGGCAAAACAGGCAGCAATAGAACAAGACGGATCCATTATTGAAGCATTGTCTAACGCAATGTTCCGTGTGGAATTAGAAAATGGTCACGTAGTGACAGCGCATATCTCAGGTAAGATGCGTATGCACTATATAAAATTATTACCTGGAGATAAAGTGAAATTAGAAATGAGTCCTTACGATTTGTCAAAGGCTCGCATAACGTACCGTTACTAAACGGAAAATAAGCTTGATATGAAAGTAAGAGCATCAGTAAAAAAGAGAAGTGCCGATTGCAAGATCGTTCGTCGCAAAGGCAGATTATACGTAATTAACAAAAAGAACCCTAGGTTTAAACAAAGACAAGGTTAATAGTTATGGCTAGAATTGCAGGGATAGATATCCCAAAACAAAAGAGAGGTGTAATAGCATTAACTTACATCTTTGGAATCGGAAAGAGTAGAGCTCAAGAAATTCTTGCAGCTGCTAATGTATCAGAAGACAAAAAAGTCTCAGATTGGGATGATGACGAAATAGGTCGTATCCGTGAGTCTGTTGGTACATTTACAATTGAAGGTGAACTTCGTTCTGAGGTTTCTTTGAATATTAAACGATTGATGGACATCGGTTGTTACCGTGGTATTCGTCACCGTGTAGGTCTTCCTTTAAGAGGACAGCGTACAAAGAATAACTCACGTACAAGAAAAGGAAAGCGTAAAACAGTTGCTAACAAGAAGAAAGCAACTAAATAATAAGTCATAATGGCAAAGCAAACTGCAAAAAAACGTAAAGTTGTTGTTGAATCAACAGGAGAGGCTCATATCACTGCTTCTTTTAACAACATCATCGTATCGTTAACGAATAAGAAAGGAGATGTAATCTCTTGGTCATCTGCTGGTAAAATGGGCTTTAGAGGTTCTAAAAAGAACACTCCATATGCTGCTCAAACAGCTGCAGAAGATTGTGCAAAAGTGGCTCACGAAGCGGGTCTTCGTAAAGTGAAAGTATATGTTAAAGGACCGGGTAACGGACGTGAGTCTGCGATACGTGCTGTACATAATAGCGGAATTGAAGTGACAGAAATCATAGATATCACTCCAATGCCACACAATGGATGTCGTCCTCCAAAAAGACGTCGCGTTTAATAATTTATTTAATATATCGAGGGAGAACGGTTTGCAAAGGATTGACCTTAATTTCTAACCACCCTCACAACAAACATTTAAAATGGCAAGATATACTGGTCCCAAAACTAAGATAGCTCGTAAATTTAGCGAAGCAATCTTCGGAGAAGACAAATCTTTTGAAAAAAGAAATTACCCTCCAGGGCAACACGGAAACAACAGACGAAGAGGAAAAAAATCTGAATACGCTGTACAATTAGCTGAAAAGCAAAAAGCAAAGTATACATATGGTATCCTTGAGCGTCAATTTAGAAACATGTATGACAAAGCAAACCGTGCTCCTGGAATTACTGGAGAGGTTTTATTACAACTTTGTGAAAGCCGCTTAGATAATGTAGTATATAGAATGGGGATTTCTCCATCTAGAAGCGGAGCGCGTCAATTAGTTGGACACCGTCATATTACTGTTAACGGGAACATTGTTAACATACCTTCTTTTCAAGTTAAACCTGGTGATGTGATCGCAGTACGCGAAAAATCTAAATCACTTGAAGTAGTTACAAACTCTTTGCAAAATGCAAATCACGTTTACGAGTGGATCACTTGGAACAATGATAAAAAAGAGGGAACATTTGTTGCAGTACCGCAACGTCTTCAAATACCTGAAAATATCAATACACAGTTCATCGTCGAGCTGTACTCTAAGTAATAAATAACCACTAAAGCTAGAAAACCGATATGGCAATATTAAATTTCCAGAAGCCTGATAAAGTCATTATGATTGACTCTACTGATTTTGAAGGTAAATTTGAGTTTAGACCTTTAGAACCAGGTTACGGATTAACCGTAGGAAACGCATTGCGTCGAGTATTGCTATCTTCTCTAGAAGGTTTTGCAATTACTTCTGTACGTATGGAAGGTGTAGACCACGAGTTTTCTACTCTCGCTGGAGTAGTAGAGGATGTAACAGAAATCATCCTTAATCTTAAGCAAGTACGTTTTAAGAGACAAATAGAAGAAATAGATAATGAAACTGTTACAATCTCTCTTTCTGGAGTAGATCAATTAACAGCAGGAGATTTCCAGAAATTTATTTCAGGATTCCAGGTGCTTAATCCAGATATGGTAATAGCAAACATGGACAAGAAAGTAAATCTCAATATGGAAATTACTATCGAAAAAGGTCGTGGTTATGTACCAGCAGAAGAAAATAAAAAATCTAATGCACCTCTTGGAACAATCTTTACCGATTCTATATATACTCCAATACGTAATGTAAAATACAGTATTGAAAACTATCGTGTTGAACAAAAGACTGATTACGAAAAATTAGTTTTTGAAATCATCACAGATGGATCAATTCATCCTAAAGAAGCTCTTACTGAAGCTGCTAAAACACTTATCCACCACTTTATGCTATTCTCTGATGAGCGTATAACATTAGAGGCAGATGAGATTGCACAAACTGAGACGTATGATGAGGAATCATTACATATGCGTCAGTTGCTTAAAACTAAGCTTATCGATATGGACCTGTCTGTACGAGCGCTTAATTGTTTGAAAGCTGCAGAGGTTGAAACATTGGGAGATCTTGTTTCTTACAATAAAAATGATTTAATGAAATTTAGAAACTTTGGTAAAAAGTCACTTACTGAGCTTGAAGAGCTTGTAAATGTTAAAGGCCTCAGCTTTGGAATGGATTTAGCAAAATATAAATTAGATAAAGACTAGTACGCTTTCGCGAAAGCGTACAAATCATAAAATTAAATTCGTCATATTTTGCTCTCTACACGAGGTAGATTGAGCAAGATGATGTTAAAATAACTCACAATGAGACACGGAAAGAAAGTAAATCACTTAGGAAGAAAGACTGCTCATAGAAAGTCTATGCTTGCAAACATGGCTTGTTCTCTTATTGAACACAAGAGAATAAACACTACGGTTGCAAAAGCTAAAGCTTTAAAGCAGTTTGTAGAGCCTATGATTACAAAATCTAAGGAGGACACAACTCATAATCGTCGTTTAGTATTTGCTAAGCTCCGTCAGAAGGAAGCAGTAACAGAACTGTTTAGAGATGTAGCTGCTAAGATAGGTGATCGTCCAGGTGGATATACGCGTATCATCAAGTTGGGTAACCGTCTTGGAGATAATGCAGACATGGCAATGATTGAGCTTGTTGATTATAACGAACTTTACAATGCTGGTAAGCCTGCTAAGAAGAAAACTACTCGTAGAGGTGGTAAGAAAGCAGACGCTAAGCCTGTTGCTACTGAAACTAAAGCTTCAAACGAAGAAGAGTAAAAATGATTACATAGTCGTAACATAAAAAAGGGATTTGACAATTGTCAAATCCCTTTTTTTATGGCTAGTAAATATTAAGAAGCCTTTTAGGCATATTGAATTTTAATTATTTTTGTATTGCTCCTAATACATCTAAAAATGTAAATTTATGAAATATCAAACAAGACGTCCAGCAATCATTCTTCTTGCCGATGGAACTATTTTTCACGGAAAATCTGTGGGAAATAAAGAAGCAACTTCTTTTGGAGAAGTTTGTTTTAATACTGGAATGACAGGATATCAAGAGATCTTTACAGACCCTTCTTATTTTGGACAGTTAATGGTAACTACAAATGCTCATATAGGTAATTATGGTGCAACCAATGACGAGACAGAATCAGATACCGTTAAAATTTCTGGACTCATCTGTAGAAATTTTAGTTACACGATGTCTAGAAAAGATGCTGAGGAATCACTTGAATCATTTTTAGATAGTAGTAATCTCTTTGCAATATCTGATGTAGATACGAGAGCATTAGTTGCACACATAAGAGATAATGGCGCTATGAATGCTGTCATATCTACAGATGTAGATAATATTCAAGGTTTAAAAGAAAAATTGAAAAAAATCCCAAATATGGCAGGTCTTGAACTCGCCTCAAAAGTTTCTACTAAAGAACCTTATTTTTTTGGGGATGAAAATGCTTCAATAAAGGTTGCTGCTCTAGATATAGGAATAAAGCGTAATATCCTTCGTAACCTTGCAAAAAGAGATGTTTACATAAAAGTTTTTCCTTACGATACCTCTTACGAGGAAATGAAATCATGGAATCCAGACGGATATTTTTTGTCCAACGGACCAGGAGATCCAGAGCCACTTACCAATGCAATACAAGTGGCAAAAGATATTATTAATGCAGATGAGCCTCTTTTTGGTATCTGCTTAGGTCATCAAGTGATTGCCCTTGCAAAAGGTATTTCAACCTATAAAATGCATAACGGACACAGAGGGATAAATCATCCTATAAAAAATGTAGTTACGGGAAAAGGGGAAATTACTTCTCAAAATCACGGATTTGCTATAAACAAGGAGGAGGCTGCTGCTCATCCAGATGTAGAGATAACTCATTATCATCTTAACGATGACACAGTTGCAGGTATTAAAATAAAAGGTAAGAATTGTTTTTCTGTACAATACCATCCAGAGGCGAGCCCAGGCCCTAATGATGCGACATACCTTTTTGATCAATTTATTGAAAATATAAAAAAAGTCACAGTGTAATAAAAATCCCTATCAATTTGATAGGGATTTTTACTTTTGATATATCTTAATTTTAGTAAAGATCCTATAGATATATCGCAATCGTTGTCGCTAATATAATATAGACATAAATTTTTATAGTGAACAAAATAGTATTTTTACACAACTAAAATATACACAATAATGAGTATTATAATTGAAATTCACGCTAGACAGATATTTGATTCTAGAGGAAATCCAACAGTTGAAGTAGATGTTTTTACAGAGCTAGGAGTAATGGGAAGAGCAGCTGTGCCATCAGGAGCCTCTACTGGAGAACATGAAGCAGTAGAGTTGAGAGACGGAGGTAATGATTTTATGGGTAAAGGGGTTCTTAAAGCTGTAGAGAATGTAAATAAAATAATCGCTCCAGAATTATTAGGAGTTTCCGTATTTGAACAGAACGCAATAGATCAATTAATGATTGATCTTGATGGTACTCCTAATAAATCGAATTTAGGAGCAAATGCTATACTTGGTGTTTCTTTAGCTTGCGCTAAAGCTGCCGCTGCTGAACTTAGTATGCCCTTGTACAGATATATAGGAGGTGTGAGTGCGAATACACTTCCAGTGCCGATGATGAATATTATCAATGGAGGTTCACATAGTGATGCACCTATAGCGTTTCAAGAGTTCATGGTAATGCCAGTAAAAGCTAAAAGCTTTAGTCAAGCTTTACAGATGGGGACAGAAATATTTCACCATTTAAAAATAGTATTACATGACAGAGGTCTTAGCACAGCTGTAGGAGATGAAGGTGGGTTTGCACCTGCTCTTGATGGTACTGAAGATGCACTTGATAGCATCAAGCTTGCTGTTGAGAATGCTGGATATTCTTGGGGTGATGAAATTATGATTGCATTAGATTGTGCTGCTGCAGAGTTTTATGAAGATGGTAATTATAATTATTCAAAATTTGAAGGTACTACTGGCAAAGTCCGCACAAGCGAAGAGCAAGCAGATTACCTTGCAGAATTATCAGAAACATATCCAATCATTTCTATAGAAGATGGAATGGATGAAAATGATTGGAAAGGATGGAAATACCTAACAGATAAAATAGGAGCAAATGTGCAATTGGTAGGCGATGATTTGTTTGTGACTAACGTTGACAGACTTTCAAGAGGAATTCAAGAAGGTATAGCCAATTCAATTTTGATCAAAGTAAATCAAATAGGCACACTCACTGAAACAATAGCTGCTGTAAATATGGCGCATAATGCTGGATATACATCTGTAATGTCTCATAGATCTGGAGAAACGGAAGATCATACAATTGCAGATCTTGCTGTAGCTCTTAACACAGGCCAAATCAAAACAGGTTCAGCATCAAGATCTGATCGTATGGCAAAATACAATCAATTACTTCGTATTGAGGAAATGTTGGCTGATGTTGCTTTTTTTCCAGCAATGAATGCCTTTAAAATTAAGTAATGAAATTATAACATACCTAAAAGAGCAATTTTCTAAATTGCTCTTTTTTTTTGAGATTAATTTAGATTTATTATCAATAATGTATGCGAATGTAATTTTTATTTAGTTTAGATTTAAATTTTTATAAATGTAGGAAAAAACCTACCAATTTGTTTTTTACTAACGATAAAAAGTACGTACATTGCTGTTGTTAAACAAAAAGCATTTACATAAGTTTTATTACGTACTATATGCTACTTAAGTTTATTTGATCTTAAATAATATTTGATTAAAAAGTATTACATCCGGCTAGATAGTTGCAAAGTTAGTGAATGAACAAGCAAATACAATTTTAAGTTGGGTAAAGGGCGGGCAATTTGGCTTTTAAGCTATAGGTCCGCTCTTTTTAATTTAAGAATTATGGAGAATACTCTCTATTCTTGTAATTTCATTTTTACACTTAGTAATTGATTCTGCACAATTGAAAAGCTAAAATAATCAGCTTTTTAGACTTCTAGGAATAGACAAGTTATTTTAATGATTATTTAACCAACTATCACGGTATATCTCCAGAAAAGACGAGTCTTTTTTTGTAATTTAGCATTTCTTGAAAAAAAGTACTTACCAAATATAATTATAATCATACATGACAGATAAAGCGACGCTAAACATAGACGGAAAAAGCTATGAGTTTCCAATCACTACAGGGTCTGAGCAAGAAAGAGCAATCGATATTAAAACCTTAAGAGGAGTTACAGGTGGTGTAACTACCATTGATCCGGGTTTTAAAAATACTGGATCTTGTGAAAGTGCAATCACTTTTTTAGATGGCGAAAAAGGTATTTTAAGGTATCGCGGTTATGCTATTGAAGATCTTGCAGAGAAGGCAAATTTTCTTGAGACAGCTTATTTGTTAATTTTTGGAGAGTTGCCTACAAAAGAACAGTTAGAGAAATTTGATACTGATATTAAAGCAGAATCTCATGTTGATGAGGATATGAAGAAAATCTTAGATGGTTTTCCAAAATCTGCACATCCCATGGGAGTATTAAGTGCGCTTACGTCTGCTCTAATAGCTTTTAATCCTTCTTCTGTAAACGTTGAATCTGAGGAGGATATGTATAATACCATTGTTAAGCTTTTAGCAAAATTTCCAGTATTAGCGGCATGGGCAATGCGTAAGAAAAAAAGTCAGCCGCTAGATTACGGTGATAACTCACTTGGATATGTGGAGAATTTCCACAAGATGATGTTTGCTAGACCTAATGGGGAGTATAAAGTAGATAAAGAAATCATTGAAGCTATTGATAAGCTATTAATATTACATGCAGACCACGAGCAAAACTGTTCTACGTCTACGGTACGTATGGTAGGTTCAGCTCACGCTGGATTGTTTGCATCTATATCTGCAGGTATTTCTGCTTTGTGGGGGCCACTTCATGGTGGAGCAAATCAAGCTGTTATAGAAATGCTTGAGGCAATTAAAACAGATGGTGGCGACACAAAAAAATATATGGCTAAAGCCAAGGACAAAGAAGATCCTTTTCGTTTAATGGGCTTTGGACACAGAGTCTATAAGAATTTTGATCCGCGTGCAAAGATCATCAAAGTTGCTGCAGATGATGTTCTAAAACAATTAGGTATAGAAGATCCTGTTTTGGATATTGCAAAAGGACTTGAAAAAGAAGCATTAGAAGATCCATATTTCGTAGATCGAAAATTATATCCTAATGTAGATTTCTATTCTGGTATCATATACAGAGCACTGGACATTCCAGTAGAAATGTTTACAGTAATGTTTGCTGTAGGTAGACTTCCAGGTTGGATCGCACAATGGAGGGAAATGCGTTTAAATAAAGAGCCTATAGGAAGACCTCGTCAAGTGTATACGGGAGAGACTTATAGAGATTTTAAAGAGGTTTCTGAAAGATAATTCAATCAATATTATAGAAGCGAGCTATTAAGCTCGCTTTTTTTATGAGCCATTTTGCCGAGATTAAATTTTTAATATTGATATTCTATTATGAAGAATCGTATTTATCAAGAACCAAAAATTGTTACGGAAGCGGTCAAGGTTATTGCAGGACTATCCATAAAAACATGCTTAAAAGAGAATAAATCTCAAGAATTATGGCATACATTTCATTCTTTAAAAAAATCTATTAAAGGTCAAAAAACTGATGGTAGCTATAATATACAGCAATACCACCATGATTTTTTACGAGACCCTTTTTTACCAACAACAATATTTATTCGTTGGGCTGGTGTAGAAGTAAATAGTGGAGAAGATATTCCTGTGGGTTTAAAGCAGTTTGTAATACCAAGAAGTAAATGGGCTGTATTTAACTATGTAGGTACTGCCAATAATTTTGGAGTTTTTGCAAATTATATTTATGGTCAGTGGTTACCAATCTCAAGCTACACACTGGCTGATGGTCCACATTTTGAATATTTACCCCCAAACTACCCAGGTCCAGACGATCCCACCGCTCAAGAAGAGGTGTGGATACCTATTAAATAACTATACAATTGAGCACTTTTTTTCTTTTCAATTTAAGGTTTAAAATTTAGTAATTTGTAATTTCACATTATGCTTAAACTCAACGTAAATAACGAAACATCACGCTTAAGAGCGGTTATACTAGGGACTGCAAACAGTAATGGTCCTACGCCAAGTCTAGAAGAAGCTTACGATCCTAAAAGTGCTTTGCACATAAAAGCTGGAACCTATCCAGTAGAAGAGGATATGGTAAAGGAAATGGAGGCTGTGGCTCAGGTATTTGATAAATACGGTGTAGAAGTTTTTAGACCTGAACTGGTAAAAGATATGAATCAAATCTTTACTAGAGATATTGGTTTCGTGATTGACGATAAGTTTTTTAAAGCGAATATTCTCCCAGATAGGGAAGATGAAATAGAAGCAATACAGCATGTCATTAAACAGATACCTTCTACCAATGTATTTAGGTTGCCAGAAGAGGCTCACATAGAAGGAGGTGATGTCATGTTAGCAGATGATCACATTTTTATAGGCACCTATAGAGGTGAAGATTATCCAGATTATATTATTGCCAGAACAAATATGCTTGCCGTTGGGATGATTCAAGATTTATTCCCAAACAAAAAGGTGAAGTCTTTTGATTTGCGCAAATCTAATACAGACCCTTATACAAATGCACTGCATTTAGATTGCTGTTTCCAGCCAGTAGGTAATGGAAAGGCTATCTTACATAAAAATGGCTTTTTACAGGAAAGCGAATATGATTGGCTTGTGAATCATTATGGTAAGGAGAACATTTTTGATATTACTTCAGAAGAAATGTTTCAAATGAATTCAAACATATTTAGTATTTCTCCTGAAGTTGTAATATCAGAACGTAATTTTACTAGACTTAATACCTGGCTTCGCAACCAAGGAATGACCGTAGAGGAAGTGCCTTATGCAGAAATAGCCAAGCAAGAAGGGCTACTCAGGTGCAGTACACTTCCTCTAGTAAGAGATTAAGAGTTTATTTTAATCTTTGAAGCTAGCTGTTTTGCGCTCGCTACAGTTGCCTTTACATCACCATCTACATGATCATAAGTAACCACAACGCCCATCCTACGATCGGGGCGTGAACTTGGTTTGCCGAATAATCTGAAATCACTTTTTTCGGCCTCTGCAAGCTCTTCAATACCAGTAAATGTTGGGTTGTCAGAATGTTCTGTAGCTAATATTACCGCACTGGCCCCTATACGTTCTTGTGTAATTTTTTTTATGGGTAATCCTAATACAGCTCTTAAGTGGAGTTCAAACTCATTAAAATTTTGTGTGTTTGCAAGCGTTACCATCCCGGTGTCATGTGGTCTAGGTGAAAGCTCAGAGAAATATACACCTGTATCTGCTATAAAAAACTCTACTCCCCAAAGTCCAGCACCGCCTAAAGCTTGTGTTACCTTATCTGCCATGACCTGGGCAGTTTGAAGGTGTACAGACTCCATGGCTGCTGGTTGCCAGCTTTCTTGGTAATCACCTCCTTCCTGTCTATGTCCTATAGGTGGGCAAAAGAGCGTTTTTCCATCACGTTGTGTTACTGTGAGTAGTGTAATTTCATAATTGAAGTCAATAAATGCTTCGACGATAACTTCAGCTACATCTCCACGGGAGCCTTCTTGAGAGTATTGCCAGGCTTTATCGATGTCCTCTGTTTTTCTTATGGTACTTTGACCTTTTCCACTAGAAGACATTAATGGTTTTACCACACAAGGCATTCCTATCTCATCCACTGCTTTCTGTAGTTCCTCACTTGAAGTTGCATAGGTATAATGAGCAGTTTTAAGACCTAAGTCATTTGCGGCAAGATCTCGAATAGCCTTCCTATTCATTGTGTAGTTTGCTGCTTTAGCACTTGGAATAACAGTTATTCCTTGCTTTTCGTAAGTGTAAAATCGCTCTGTACGGATAGCTTCTATCTCAGGAACAATATAATCCGGTTCGTGCTTTTCTATAATTCTATCTAGAGCATCACCATCTAGCATATTAATAATTTCACGGTGATGAGCCACTTGCATTGCTGGAGCATCATCATAACTATCTACTGCTACTACAGTTTGTCCTAATCGTTGGGCTGCAATAACAAACTCTTTTCCTAGCTCACCAGAACCTAGAAGTACAATCTTTTTTTTCATAGTATTTATTCTTTAAAAGTCGCAACCTATAGATTTATCTCAGCTATAGTGCGATGTAATATAAGTTTACGCTTTCGCGAAAGCGGTATTACATAAAAAGCCTTTTAGAATACAATAGTGCTCTAAAAGGCTTTTATCATAAAGCTGTCAGTAATTAAAAGCAACTGTTAGGCTTGTTATTTTGCACTAGCGATCCAATTATCAATTTTTGATTCTAAAAGTGCAAGTGGGATACACCCTGTTTCTAATACTTCTTTATGAAACTCACGAATGTCAAATTTATCGCCCAGTTCTTGGGTAGCACGTTCACGCAATTCTCGTATTTTTAATTGTCCTATTTTATAAGAGAGCGCTTGTCCGGGCATGGCCATATAACGCTCAATTTCTGAGGTGATACCTGCCTCACTTTCGGCTTCATTTTCAAGGCAGTAAGCAATAGCTTTTTCACGGGACCACCCTTTAGTGTGTATACCCGTATCTACCACTAATCTTACGGCACGGTGCATCTCTGCGCCAAGTGTTCCAAAATATTGGTATGGATCTGTGTAAAGTCCAAGTTCCTTCCCTAGAGATTCCGTATAAAGAGCCCATCCTTCACCGTATGCGCTATACCAAAGTGTTTTTCTAAACTGCGGTAAGGTTTCACTTTCTTGAGTAAGCGATATTTGAAAGTGGTGTCCTGGTATCGCCTCGTGTAAAAACAGTGATTCATCTGAATATACATTATAGGTTTTAGCATCAGGTATTGGCGTGTAAAATATACCTGGACGGGTTCCGTCTAAGGATCCTGGGTTGTACTCTGCACTTGCAGATTTTTCACGAAACTCTTCTGTGCGTCTTACCTCAAAAGCCGTTTTAGGCTGTACGCTAAATAGCTCATCTACTTGAGGCTTGATAGTTTCATGCATCGCCTCAAAGTTGGCAATAATCTCTTCTGGAGTGCTATAAGGCATCAATTCCTTATTTGTACGTACATCGTCAAAAAATGCTTTTAAGTCCCCTTTAAAGCCCACTTGTTCTTTTACTTTTTCCATTTCTTTACGAATGCGAGCCACTTCACTTAGTCCAAGCTGATGAATCTCATCTGCAGTCATGTTTGTAGTGGTATAGTATTTAATTGCATAATCATAATACTCAGATCCTTGTGGTAAATCACTGTATCCAGAACTGTCACGACCTGCCGCTAGGTATTCATCTTTTAAAAAGTTGCTCAACTTCGTGTAGGCAGGGATGATTTTTCCTTCAATCATATTTTTATAATCCGTGCGTAGTATTTCTTGGTCCTCCTCAGAAATGCCTTCTGGAAAATTAGTCACAGGTGTGTAGAATAAATGGTTCTCTACATCTGCTGTAGTCATTGCGTCCATTTGAGGGATCACCTTCTTAATAAGAGATTTAGGAAGCACATAGCCTTCTTCCATTCCCTTGCGCATATTTTCTTCTGCACTGTTAAGCCATACCAAATACTCATCTACTCGAAGTTGCCAGTTGCGGTAATCCTCTAGCGTTTTAAAAGGTTGAGCACTAGCACCACTTGCAAGCTGACCAAACATAAGATGTGGGGACCACATTTGATCAATAGGAGTGAGGTCTTTTTTAAACTTCATTCCCTCTAGATTCACGTCAATATCCCAGAGTAATACTTCTTTACTCATTTGCTCCGTATCCGTGAGATTTGCATCATCAAAACGCATCACTGCCTTACGATATCTATTGTAATAGGCAGTAAGCTCTTCCTTATACTCATCTGAGAGTACATCTGGAAATTTATCGTTATAGCGATTGTCACCAGACATAGTGGCATTAAGCGGATTTAATTTTAACCCCTCCTCATAATACTCATCAAGCATGGAATTAAATTCCATTGACGTTTCATTTACTACTTCCTTCTCGGTCGTAGCAGTGTTCTCACTTTTACAGGCAATGAATGTTATTGCCAGAAGTAAGGTGTAATATTTAAATTTCATAGTGTTACGCTTTCGCGAAAGCGTACTCAAAAGAAGTAGCAACCCTCGCAGATTTAAGCTACTAAGATACAATTTGACACTTGTCTATGGAATTTGTAGTTCTAAAACTTATAAAATAAAATGCCCTATTCTTTTTGAAATAGGGCATTGAAGTATTTAAAAACTACAACGAATTAAGAAACAGCTTCTTTAATACGTTGTATTGCTTCTTTGATACTCTCTGTACTTGCGGCGTATGAGATACGGATACAATCTGGCTCTCCAAAAGCAGCTCCAGTCACCGTTGCTACATTTGCAGCCTCTAGTATATACAGTGAGAAGTCTGTTGCATTTTCAATTTTCTTACCGCCAAATGTTTTTCCAAAAAACTCAGAAACATCTGGGAATACGTAAAAAGCACCTTCTGGTTCATTGCATTTAAAACCAGGGATCTCTGAAAGCAAGTCTAAAATAAGCTTACGCCTATTTTTAAACTCATCTATCATGTATTTGATTTTACTTACTGGAGCTTCTAGCGCTGTAATTACTGCGCGTTGTGCAATACAGTTAGTACCGCTTGTAATTTGCCCTTGCATTTTATTACAAGCTCGGGCAATATATTCTGGACCGCCTATATAACCTACTCTCCATCCCGTCATAGCAAAAGCTTTTGAAACGCCATTTACGGTAACTGTACGGTCGTACATATCTGGAAATTGTGCCATACTAGCATGAGCTCCCACATAATTGATATGCTCGTATATCTCATCACTTACAACAACAATATTAGGATACTTTACAAGAACATCTGCTAGTGCCCTCAATTCCTCCTTGCTGTAAATGGATCCAGAAGGATTACAAGGTGAGGAGTACCAAAGCATTTTTGTCTTTGGGGTGATGGCAGCTTCTAGCTGCTCTGGTGTCATTTTAAAGTCTGTCTCTATGGAAGTAGGTACTTCTACGGGTACGCCTTCTGCAATTTTTACAATGTCTGAATAGCTCACCCAATACGGACAAGGAAGTATCACCTCGTCACCGGGATCGAGCATTACAAGCGCAATATTTGCAAGCGATTGCTTAGCACCTGTAGAAACTACTATCTGTGATGGTTTATAGGAAAGGTTATTGTCACGTTTAAATTTTGTAATAATAGCATCCTTAAGCTCTGCATAACCATCTACTGGAGTGTACGAGTTATAGTTTTGATCTATAGCATCTTTAGCAGCCTCTTTAATAAAATCTGGAGTATTAAAGTCAGGTTCACCAAGACTTAAGCCTATGATATCTTTACCTTCTCCTCTTAATTCTCTTGCTTTTGCAGCCATAGCTAGGGTTGCAGATGTTGCCATTTCAGTTACGCGGGTAGATAGTTTGTTCATGCTTAGCGGTCGTTTAGTCGTCTATTAATTTAAAAATGCAAGTTACTAAAAACGCCAAATCCTTTGAGGATTTGGCGTTTGATATTTTAATAAATTTTATATTATAATTAAGCAGTCATCGCAGGTTTCATCCCCATCTCTCTTAGGTGACTAAAATGAGCTACAAGAGCCTTTCTAGTAGTTTTATACTCATGGTAAGGCAAGTTAAATTCCTTGGCTGTCTCTTTTACTATCTTACTAATTTTGGTGTAGTGAACATGACTAATATGTGGGAAAATATGATGCTCTACCTGATGATTAAGCCCTCCAGAAAACCAATTCATGAGTCTATTTTTAGTGCTAAAATTTACAGTAGTAAATAATTGGTGTATTGCCCAAGTGTTTTTCATAGTACCTGTCTCATCTGGCAATGGCATGTGTGCATCTTCTACCATGTGTGCTAATTGAAAAATAACACTTAAGATAACACCAGCAACGTAGTGCATTATAAAAAAGCCAAGAAGTATTTTCCACCAAGGAAGATCTATAAAAATAAGTGGGATCACAATCCACATTCCTAAGTAGATTGCTTTGGTAATAAGTAGTGTGCTCCATTGTCTTACAGGGCTTTGTAATTTTCCGTAGGATAACTTACGTTTCATGTACCTTTTCATCTGGAAGAAATCTGTCGTGAGTGCCCAGTTAAAAGTTAAAAGACCGTATAGGAAAATAGAATAATAATGCTGGAATTTGTGCATCCAGTGCCACTTACCATGTTTAGAAAAACGTAGCACTCTTCCAGCTTCCATATCTTCATCGTGCCCGTGAATATTAGTATAGGTATGGTGGAGTACATTGTGTTGTACTTGCCAGTTATATACATTTCCAGCAAGAATATAAATACTACTACCCATTAATTTATTGACCCATTTTTTGCTAGAAAAAGAACCGTGATTCCCATCATGCATGACATTCATACCTATTCCAGCCATTCCAACACCCATTAAAATGGTAAGGAGTAATTGTAACCATCCAGGCATATCAAGCGTAAGAAATAGAAAGTAAGGGACTAAGTAAATAGCAAACATAAAAATTGCTTTGACGTAGAGTTTCCAATTACCTGTACGTTTAATGTTGTTATCTTTAAAGTAAGAATTTACACGTTTATTTAAAGTTCTAAAGAACTTAGCAGAGTCTGTGCGAGAAAATTTAATGGTTGTTGTATCCATATCTTGATGTATTACTTGATCATAGCGCAAAATAGAAGTTATTATTGTGCAATATGATCCTATGTTTGGATTCGCTTTCGCGGAAATTTTAATTTCAATCTATAATTTCGTAAAAATAACATTTAATACGTATGACCACCATGAACCTGCGTTAAATTACTGTCTGATTTATGGTACTTTTGCAACAATAGTCTATCATTTATGGAAATCATTACAAAATACTTCCCAGATCTCACAGATACTCAAGTCGAGCAATTTTTGAAACTTAAAGACTTGTATCAAGACTGGAATCTTAAAATCAATGTAGTAAGCCGCAAAGACATTGATGAAATTTATATGCGTCACGTACTTCATTCTTTAGGTATTGCAAAAGTCCAACGTTTTAATCCAGGGTCAAAAATTTTAGATGTGGGAACCGGTGGTGGTTTTCCAGGTGTACCACTCGCTATATTACATCCAGAATGCGATTTTCATTTAGTTGACAGTATCGGTAAAAAAATTAAAGTCGTAAATGAAGTTGTGGAAGGTCTCGGTCTCACTAATGTGAAAACCACTAATGATCGAGTAGAAAATGTTCCCGGTCAGTATGACTTTATCGTTTCAAGGGCTGTAGCCCAGATGGAAACTTTTGTAAGATGGGTAAAAGGACATATCGCAAAAAAATCTACTCATGAATTAAAAAATGGAATCCTTTACCTTAAGGGTGGTGATCTTACAGAAGAATTACAAAAATATACGACTGCAAAAATTTATGAACTTCCTTCATTTTTTGAGGAAGACTTTTTTGAAACAAAAAAGGTCGTTCATCTCCCCATGAAATATAAAGGATAAAAACTTCTTGAAAATTATAACAACTCCCAAACCCTTTAAAATAGAAATTTTAAAAAGTTTGGGAGTTTTTTTTTTGAACTGAGGCAACTATTTTTAAAATAGTGACGTCTATATAAATAGAAACGCATCAACTACTAATGAAGGTCATACAGTTTAATACAGAAAAGCAACTCATAAAGAAGTCTATTAAAGGCCACAGAGATGCTCAGCATAAACTTTATGAGAAGCATGCGCCTAAAATGTTAAGTGTATGTCGCTATTACATTAAAGATGTACATCAGGCAGAAGAAGCCATGTGTAACGGATTTTTAAAGGTTTTTACAAAACTAGAGTCTTTTAATGATGAGGGTAGTTTTGAGGGATGGATAAGAAAGATAATGGTAAGGGAGAGTATATCTTATCTACGCACTGTAAAAAAATTATATTTTTCTGAGGATGGGGAAGTTGAAAGTAGTGAAGCGATAAATAATATACAAACAGATTTTGAGGTTGCTCATCTTCAAGAATTAATAGATAAGTTACCAGAAGGGTATAGAGTAGTTTTTGTGATGTATGCTATTGAAGGTTATAAACATCAAGAGATTGCAAAAACACTGGGTATAAGTGAGAGCACATCAAAGAGCCAACTGTTTAAAGCACGAAAGCGATTACAACTGCAACTGGACAAAGAATTAAATACTAGCCTGCAAGGCATTTAAATTAGACAAAGATGAACTTTGAAAATAATATAAAACAAAAACTAGAAGCTAGGCGTATTACACCTACTGCATCTGCCTGGGATAGAATTGAAGGTAAACTCGCTGTAGAGAAGAATAAAAACAAAAGCCAGAGGAAGTTATGGATAGGTATTGCAGCTAGCTTTATTGCAGGTATAAGCATTGCTACTTTTATCTTCAATAATGATTCAAGAGGATTACTTCAAAACCAATATGTAGAGAATACCGATACTTCCGTTGAAACAGATCAAAAAATAAGAAATCCAATCTTTAGCCAAGAGGAGGATGACAAAGAAGAATTATCGACTCAAGTAGCAGAGATAATTGAAGATGATGAAGAACAACCTAATGCTGCCGTGGCTAGCAACAAGAATCTCAAGAGGCCTATTATTAAGAAGTCTTCATCTATAGCAAATGTTCAAAACACAGTTGTAGTAGCGCAAACCGATGATGTACATTTAGAACAAACAAGTCTAAAAGATATAAAACTTGGAAATACCAAGATTCAAAACTCATCGGTAGAACTAAGTAATGCTGTTGCCGCTTTCGAAGCAAATCAGTTATTAGATGCAGCCTTTCGTGAGATAACTAATGATAAGAAATTTGATACAAGTACCACAAACTTTGATGCTCATGCGATGCTGCTAGATATAGAAGCAGAAGTAGACCCAGATACTTTTAAGGATAAAATATTTCACACTTTGAAAGCTAATTTTAATAAAGCAGTAGATGCCGTAGCAGCAAAAAACAATTAATTAGAATCATCAATAAACGCGCTTTACAGCGCTCAAAAATCAAACAATTATGAAATCAATTATTAGACTTGCCCTCGCGGCGACACTGGCAATCTTTGCCCAAACTTTAACTGCTCAAGACTCTTCAGAGAAAGAAGTTTCAGGAATTAGGAATAAGCAAAATCAAATAGAGTATCTCAAAGAAAAAAGAGAAGAGCTTATTAACGTCGAGAAAGAATCCCTTAAAAGGCGTGTGATGTTTTTAAATAAACAAGTTGAAAGCGGAGAAATTACAAAAGAAGAAGCAGAGGAACAGAAACTCGCTTTTGCAGAGAAAGTAGCCCTTAATATCAAAAATGAAACTGCAATTATTGATAACAAGATTGAGCTAGTCCAGAGAAATGGAAAAATTAATAATGACGTTGGATCACAAGTTGTTTTTGATATGGGTACGGATGGTGATGATGGTAAAAAAACATATGGTATTACAATAAATGATGGTAAAGTAGGTGATACAAAGGAATATGATAAAAGAACGTACAGTGAGTTAGTGATTGCGTTCGGACTCAATAATGGTATTACTGAAGTGGATAGTGAAATAGGGGACCAATTTTCAATAGGAAGATCTCGCTTCTTTGAGTTAGGGTATGCATGGAAAACAAGAGTATTTGAAAATTCTGGCGCGTTACATTTAAAATATGGACTTTCTCTACAAACAAATAAGTTATTCAAGAAGGAAAATGAACGTCTTGTAGTTTCAAATGATATGGCTAGTTTTGAAGAGTTTCCAGAAGATTTGGATAAATCTCAATTAAGGTTCTCAAATTTAGTAGTGCCAATTCATTTTGAATTTGGAGGATGGAAAAAAGAACAAAAAGAAGATTATGTAAGATATAGACTTGCAAGGCAATTTAGAATGGGAATTGGAGGATACGCAGGTTTTCGTTTAGGAACGCAGCAAAAACTCAAGTATAAAGTGGACGGTGAACGTGTGAAAACAAAAGAGAAAACAGATTTTGGAGGTGATAATTTTGTTTACGGATTTAGTAGTTACATAAGATTATCTGGGGACTTAAGTTTGTATGGAAAATATGATTTAAGTTCAGCGTTTAAAACCGAAAATCTTGGGGAGGTAAACAACTTGTCTTTAGGTTTACGTTGGGATTTGTAATATTTTTTGAGTGTTAGTCTGGGTTGTTTGCGCTTTCGCGAAAGCGTAGATATCCAAAATCTTAAAATAGCCTAGACTCAATGGAGTTTAGGCTATTTTTATATCTCTATTTAAGTATTATTGGGTTGTAATTTTTTAAACTATTTTTACAAACTGTTTTATTTTTAACTCAGATAATATCCTCCTTTGATAAGTAAAGAAACCATAGCTAAAGTATTTGAAACTGCTCGAGTAGAGGAGGTAATAGGTGACTTTGTTAATCTTAAAAAATCTGGCTCTAATTTTAAGGGACTCTCTCCCTTTACAGATGAAAGGTCACCAAGTTTTATGGTATCACCTGTAAAACAAATTTGGAAAGATTTTTCAAGTGGAAAAGGTGGTTCTGCGGTTTCGTTTATAATGGAACATGAGCATTTTACGTATCCAGAAGCAATAAAATATCTTGCTAAGAAGTATAATATTGAGGTAGAAGAAACTGAGCAAACAGACGAGCAAAAAGAGCAGGCAAACGAGCGGGAAAGTATGTATCTCGTAAGTGAGTATGCACGAGATTATTTTCATAAAACGTTACTTCAAACTGAGCAGGGAAAAGCGATAGGTCTCTCCTATTTTAAAGAGCGAGGCTTTACAGATGAAACTATAGAAAAATTTGAGCTCGGATATAATCTTGATCAATGGGATGCATTTACTGGAGAGGCTCTTCGTAAAGGATACAAATTAGAATTCTTAGAAAAAACGGGACTTTCCATAGTAAAAGAAGAGAAACAATTTGACCGATTTAAAGGAAGAGTGATGTTTCCAATACATTCCATGAGTGGCCGTGTCTTAGGTTTTGGTGGGCGAATATTGGATAGCAGTAAAAAAGCGGCAAAATATCTTAACTCTCCAGAGAGTGATATTTATCACAAGAGTAAAGTGCTCTATGGTATTTATTATGCAAAACAAGCGATAGCAAAGGAAGACAATTGCTACCTCGTTGAAGGGTATACAGATGTGATTCAAATGCATCAATCTGGAATCGAAAATGTTGTTTCTTCATCAGGAACAGCGCTTACAGCAGATCAAATACGATTAGTAAATAGACTTACAAAGAATATTACGGTACTCTTTGATGGTGATGCCGCAGGAGAGCGTGCTGCCATAAGAGGTATTGACCTTATTCTAGAGCAGGGGATGAACGTCAAAGTGTGTTCTTTTCCAGAAGGAGAAGATCCAGATTCATTTGCTCGAAAACATTCTAGAGATGAAATTCTCGACTATTTTAAGGAGAACGCTCAAGATTTTATTCAGTTCAAAGCAAACTTACTTGTAAAGGAAGCCGCTGGAGATCCAGTAAAAAAAGCTGGAACTGTGCGAGATATGGTAGAGAGTATTTCAAAAATACCCGATGCTATTAAACAAGAGATTTATATCCAAGAGTGTGCTAGAATAATGGATATTTCTGAAAATGTGTTGTATAATACTCTTGCTCAGATTTTAAATAAAAACAGAAAAGAGTCCTCAAAAAAAGCTCCAATTAAAGCTACAGGTGAAATGTCTGTAGTTGCAAACGAAGCTGTTTCTAGGTCAGAAAAAATAAATGTTCTTTATGAGTTAGAACGGAAACTTATCGAAGCATTACTACTTTACGGTCATAAGGAAGAAGATTTTGAAGACCTCGTTATGACGGAAGATGATCATGGCAACGTAAAACTTGAGCCAGTTGTGCATACATCAAAAGTTTTTGAAAAAATATATCTAGACCTACAAGATGATGAGGTAGAGTTTACAAATGATCTTTTCAAGACACTATACGCAAAAATCGTGGAGCGATTGCATGCAGACCCTAACTTTCAAGTTCAAAATTTCATCAATGAGTTAGCGCCTGAAGAAGCATCAGAAATCTCAAATATTATTCTCAACGATGAGAAGTATGAATTGCATCGCTGGGATACTAGAGAAGTGTATGTCCGTAAAAAAGATACCTCTATATCACAGTTTGTTTCAGAGACAGTGTTAAGTTTGAGAAAATACCTGATAACACAAAAGATAAAGGATTTAATGGAGCAAACTCAAAACAGCTCTGAAAATAATGATATTATCAAAGACATTCTCGATTATCAATCTCTCAATACGCTGTTAGGAAATAAATTAGGAAGGGTTTTATCAGTCTAAACGTGGCTGCTTTGTAGCAAACGTGCATGTTTAATGAGTTCTGCTACGTTTTGTGCTTCGAGCTTTTTGAGAAGTCTCATTTTATAAGTGCTCACTGTTTTCTCGTTAATATTGAGTTCGTGGGCAATCTCTTTGTTGCGTTTTCCATTAGATAACAAATTAAGAACCTCAATTTCTCTGCTGGATAGTTTTTTGTATTTATAAGCGAGCCCTTGTCCAGCGTTACCTTCACTAACTAATTGCTTGCTCAAGGATTCATTAATATAGATTCCACCGCGTTGAACTTGATTAATAGCATCAAGAACTCTTTGTATAGAAGCTGTTTTGCTTACATAGCCAGCTGCCCCATATTTTATAGAACTTAATGCATACATCTCTTCTGGATGGCAGCTTAATACTAATATTTTAATGTTAGGAAATTCACGTTTTATAGCCTTTAGAGCTGTAATACTGTTGAGGTTAGGTATATCAATTTCTAGAATAAGTAAATCAACCTCTTTTGAGTTTAATGTCTCTAAAAGATCATTACCATCTTGCACGGAGCCAATGACTTCGAAATTACCTTCAGCTAGGAGTATTGATGATATTCCTTTTCTAGTAATTGGATGGTGGTCTGCAATTAAGACTTTGTTCATTGTTTATTCTTTGACGAGTAAAATAGGACAAGTAAAGAAGGGAATAAACTTGCATCTTTTGTTTTACAAAGTAACTCAATTGGTAGAAAAATTGAAGTTATTGAAAACAAAATCGACAAGAGGTTCACTTCTTAAGATTAACGGGTATTTTACAAACAGGGATAGGATTCATTTTATGGAGGTTTGCCGTGTTTAATTTTTTGTATAATTTAAAAACTCTAGCTTGCTCACCATTAAAATCATTTGCTGTATGACCATTTTCATCTTGGAGCATTGCCCATTCTAATTGATCATATGACGCACCTATTTGATCCTCATCTGTGCGATCGTCCCCCCAAAGGCCATCCGTTGGAGCCGCATTTAGAATACTTTCTGGCACACCCACTGCTGAAGCTAGTTTGAAAACATCAGACTTCATAAGGTCTGCAATAGGACTTAAATCTACACCTCCATCTCCATATTTTGTATAAAAGCCTACGCCGAAATCTTCCACCTTATTACCAGTTCCAGCAACTAAATACTTATGTAATCCTGCAAAATAATAAAGAGTGCTCATACGTAATCTTGCACGTGTATTTGCGAGACTTAAATTAAGCTGCTCGCTATTTTCTACTATAGGCAATGCCTTTTTTAGTTCTTCAAAGGTTTCTGTAAGATTCACTTCAAGATTTGTCACATTTGCAAATCTTTTTTTGAGTTGATTGATGTGCTCCTTTGCTCTCGATACTTGACGCTCATCCTGATGTATAGGCATTTCTATACAAAGAACTCGTAAGCCAGTTTTTGCACAAAGAGTAGAGGTAAGAGCACTATCTACACCGCCACTTATACCTATAACAAACCCAGACATGCGAGCATTTGTGGCATAATCTTTTAGCCAGTTAACAATGTGATCAACTACTTTTTGAGTTTGCATATCGCGTATATTTATGGTTTATAAATTTGGTATTTTTACAATTAGTTTAAAGCTTATAACATCTTTCGAAAGAGCCATACATTAGCTATTATAAAGATACAAACTCTATGAAGAATCTACTTATGCTGTTTTTACTTTCTGTGTTCTTTTTGGGATGTGCAGAAGAAGTTAAAATCCCATCAGAAATTGAAAATCAACCTGTAGATATGGAGGTAGTCAGATTTGATAAAGAATTTGCTGCAGCAACAAATAGCGATCTGTCGGAGTTGACCACTCGCTACCCCTACCTTTTTTCAAAAAAATATCCAGATGAGTATTGGTATCAAAAATTTAAGGATACTATCCAGCTAGAGTTAAACACAGAAGTTCTAAAGGAGTTTCCAGATTTTAAAGAGGAAAAAGAATCTTTACAAGACTTATTTAAACATATTACGTACTATTATCCTCAGGTGACAGTTCCAAAAATAATAACGATAACCTCAGAGGTAGACTATCGTAATAAGGTCGTACTTGCAGATAGTCTACTGGTAATAGCACTAGATACATATTTGGGAGCAGAACATCATTTCTATACAGGCATCCCAAGATTTCAATCAAAAAACTTTAGAAAGGAACAAATTGATGTAGATGTGGCTGCCATATTTGTAAAAGGTGTAGTTTCAAAACCAAAGAATATCGAATTTCTATCTGAAATGATCTACGAAGGTAAAAAGCTTTTTGCAATGAAAAGATTACTCACTTTAAAGCCAGAGTATGAGATAATGGGTTACACAAAAGAAGAACTAAACTTTGCCCAACAGAACGAAAGAAATATATGGGAATATTTTATTAAAAAAGAATTGCTTTATAGTACAGATCGCAAACTCTTGAGTAGATTTATGAACCCAGCGCCTTTTTCAAAGTTTTATTTAGAATTTGA
This sequence comes from Dokdonia sp. Hel_I_53, assembly GCF_007827465.1. Lineage (NCBI taxonomy): Bacteria > Pseudomonadati > Bacteroidota > Flavobacteriia > Flavobacteriales > Flavobacteriaceae > Dokdonia > Dokdonia sp. Hel_I_53. Next base: position 1,283,879 of record NZ_VISL01000001.1, on the reverse strand, counting down.
TAACGAAACTCCAGGGCGTATTGCTAGGTTTATTGGGTTTGAGATTGTAAAGTCTTATATGGAAAATAACGATGTTCCACTTAAAACAATGCTCATTCAAGATGCAGCCACTATCTTTGCAGCGGCAAAATATAAACCGTAATACAATGGCAGTAGCACATAAATCTGATATAAAAATTGCAATAGAGCTAGATGAAAATCGAGTTCCAGAAAAAATGGCTTGGACAGCTCGTGATGGAGGCGTTGCAAATGAGGAAGCCAAAGCGATGTTATTATCCTTATGGGATCACAATCAAAAAGAATCTGTGCGTATTGATTTGTGGACAAAAGATATGCCTGTAGATGAAATGCAAATTTTCTTCCACCAGACACTCGTTGGGATGACAGATTCTTTTCGTAGAGCAACTAACGATGATAAAATGGCAGACACGATGAAAGATTTTTGCGATTACTTCGCTAAGCATCTTGATCTAGAAAAGAAAAAGTGATTAAAAAATTCCTCTTTGTTTATAATGCAAATTCAGGAAAGCACAATGCTTTGCTAGATGTGGGGCATAAACTTTTGAGTCCTTCAACTTATAATTGTAATCTGTGTAGTCTAACACATGGCATTTTAAAAGAGAAGAAAGAGTGGTTACGCTTTCGCGAAAGCGTAAGTATCCCATTTGAATTTTTACATAAGGATGAGTTCTTAAAGAAATATAATTCTAAGTGGTTGCCTAAGTATAGTTTTCCAATCCTTTTAATTCAACGAGCTGAAGAGATAGAAGTAGGAATAACAACTGAAAAAATGAATGCTTTAGATTCTATAGACAAACTAATTGATGAGGTAAAGAAATTGATTTAAGTCTAAGCTTTTTTATGACAGCTTAAGGTTTGAATTTATGTCATCAATATAACTGAGAATTTCCTCTTGGCCTTCACCAGACGAAGAACTACTTACAAAATAGTTAGGGAAGTCCCACCAAATACCATCAAGCATTATTTTTTTATAATTTTCGATATTGCGTTCAAGTGCCTGCGGTCTTAACTTATCAGCTTTTGTGAAAATAATGGAAAAAGGGATTTCGCGTTCTCCTAAATACTCCATAAATTCCAAATCAATCTTTTGCGGCTCGTGACGACAGTCTACCAGAACAAATGCAGAAATCATTTGCTCTCGTTTTTCAAAGTAATTTGTGATAAATCTTTGAAAGGTTTTCTTATCTTTTTTAGACACTTTAGCATATCCGTAACCTGGGAGGTCCACTAAATGCCAATTTTCATTAATAAGAAAATGATTTATGAGCTGTGTCTTCCCCGGACGTCCAGATGTTTTTGCTAGGCTTTTACGATTAGTAAGCATATTAATGAGAGAAGATTTCCCAACGTTAGACCGACCTATAAAAGCATATTCTGGGAGTTTAGTTTTGGGACACTTTGCTACTTCAGAGTTGCTTACAACAAATGTTGCAGATTTAATTTTCATACCTACAAAAATAGACATTTACTTACCAAGTAGCTCAATTAAGAAATAATCAAAAAGGAAATATTGTTGTGCGAAATAACTACTACACTTAGAATCCTCTTTGTTTAAGCCAGTCTAAAAGAATGGTGTTAAATTCTTCTGGTTTCTCCATCATTGCAGCATGGCCACACTCATCTATCCAATAAAGATTTGAGTCTGGTAATAATTTATCAAAATCTTCAGCTACTTCTGGAGGAGTTACACCATCTTGTCTACCCCAAATAATGCAAGTAGGAGTGTTCATCTCTGGCAGATCTTGCGCCATGTTGTGACGTATTGCACTTTTTGCAATTGCAAGGGTTTTAAGAAGCTTATTGCGGTCATTAACCGTGTCATAAACTTCATCTACAATTTCTTTTGTAGCGCATTTAGGATCATAAAAAACCCCCTCGGCTTTTTTCTTTATGTAATCGTAATCTCCGCGTTTTGGATAACTTTCACCCATCGCACTTTCATATAGACCAGAACTACCTGTAATAACAAGGCCTTTTACGTATTCTGGATGCATTTTTGTATGATATAACCCAACATGTCCACCCATAGAATTTCCTAAAAGAATAACTTCTTCGTAGCCTTTCATTTTGATAAACTCGTTGAGGTATTTTGCAAAACTTTTTACACCGGTTTTTACAAGAGGCATTGTGTATACAGGAAGTTCTGGTATCACAACTTTATATCCCTTTTCAGAAAAAAAAGTAGTTACTGCGTCAAAATTACTAAGACCACCCATAAGGCCATGCAAGATGATTATAGGTGTGCCTTCGCCTTTTTCGAGGTACGTAAATTTTCCTTCGGTTGTAAGTTTGTGTTCCATAGAGTTGGTTAGACGTCAGTTCTAGCAAATATAGCTATTTAAGATAGATTGTAAATTTTTTTTCCAAATGCTATTCATATTAAAATAAGCCATGTATTTCAGACTATATTTAATTGATTAAAAGCGTTTTGTATTTTTTCATACCTAAGTAATGTGCTTTCTGATCAATTAGTTATCTACTACTATCTTATGGGTAAATGAATAGTTTTTTCCGAATTGATGGACGATAAACGCGTACGAGTAGGTCTTCCATATCACCTTCGTTAAAGCAAAAGCCCAAAATGTTGTTAATAACCGCTTGTAAGTGGGGTAACTTATTAACAAAGTGGTAAAATGTGGTAATATGTGGTAATATTTGTCCTATATTTGAGTTAAACAAAATAAACTAATCAATTCTAAGTGCTTAATCTCATTGGAACATATGAATGTAAAATTGATGCTAAAGGTAGGCTTATGCTACCGGGAGCGTTCAAAAAACAGTTGGCCCCTATTCTTCAAGACGGGTTTGTGTTAAAGCGTGCTGTGTTTCAAAAGTGTCTTGAATTGTACCCTATAGCAGAGTGGAATACACTTAGCGCAAAAGTAAATAGGCTTAATCGTTTCAATAAGAAAAATGATGAATTTATACGTCGTTTTAATGCTGGGGTTAAACCTGTAGATGTCGATAGTACGGGTAGGATTTTAGTTTCAAAAGACCTTTCGTCTTTTGCGGGTCTAGAGAAGATGATCGTAGTAAATGCAGCTTTCAATATTCTCGAGATTTGGGATAAAGATTTATATGAAAAAGCCATAGATGAGGCAGCGGTAGACTTTGCAGATCTAGCTGAAGAGGTTATGGGAGATAGCGATATACCAGATGAATTATCATAATCCAGTTTTATTAAAAGAGACCGTTGATGGTCTGGATGTAAAGCCTAATGGGGTTTATGTAGATGTTACGTTTGGGGGTGGTGGGCACTCTAAAGAAATATTGAGTAGGCTTAATGAGGAGGGAAGGCTCTTTGCTTTTGATCAAGATCCAGACGCAGTACGTAATGATTTGAATGATGAACGCTTTACTCTCATTCCTGAAAATTTTAGGTATATCAAGCGCTTTATGCGTTTTCACGGAATTAAAAAAGTAGATGGGATTTTAGGTGATTTTGGAGTGAGTTCACATCAATTTGATGTGGCAGAAAGAGGATTTTCAACTCGTTTTGAAAGTAACTTGGATATGCGAATGAATCAGAAGGATGTGCTCTCTGCATATAATGTTATTAACGATTATGAGGAAGGTCAGCTCAAACAAGTGTTTTATCAATATGGAGAACTACGCAATGCGCCAAAACTAGCGAGTGCTATTATGCAGGCTAGGCAAGTGAGTCACATACAAACTAGTGAGCAACTAAAAAAAACGCTAGCCGCTTTTCTGCCAAACCATAAAGCACATAAAATTCTTGCTCAGATTTATCAAGCCATACGTATTGAAGTAAACCAAGAAATAGAGGTATTAAAAGAATTTTTACTGCAAACTGAGCAGTTGTTAGAAAGCGGAGGTCGTATAAGTTTAATTAGCTATCACTCATTAGAAGATAGATTAGTAAAAAGATATATCCGTAACGGAATGTTTGAGGGTGAACCTGAAAAAGATATGTACGGGAATTTTGAAGTGCCGTTTAAAAAAGTGGGTAAGCTTATCATTCCTTCTAAAGATGAAATAAAAGTTAATAATAGAGCTAGAAGTGCAAAATTAAGAATAGCAGAAAAGATATAGTTTTCTTACGGCTAAACCATTTTCTAATCCCCTAATAAAGAGAAATGAAATCAAATATTAATAATATTCTTAAAGGAAAATTTCTAGTAGATGAAGACTCTGTAAAGAACTGGCGTATGATCATTTTTCTCTCAGTACTGGCGCTTGTGATGATTGCTAGCTCTCACAAGGCAGATCAAAAAGTATACGAGATAGCTCGCCTAAAGGAGCAGGTTGCTGAGTTAAGAAGTGAGAGTGTTGATGCAAGAGTGAATTTATGGAAGTTGAAAACAAATAGCAGTGTAGCAAGGTCTTTAAAAGGACGAGGCATAAAACCAGCAGATATACCGCCAAGAAAGATAAAGGTGAGATCAATAAAAAGTAGATAACCACTCGTGGCAGCAAGAGAAAAAGACATATTGAATCGTTTATATTTTGTCGCAGGATGTATGTTCATCCTGGCGATTATTGTTGGGTATAAGCTTGTAGCAATACAAATTTTTCAAGGTGATAAGTATCGCGAGATGGCGGTAAAGAGCACAGAAAAAATGGATATTATTCCCGCAACAAGAGGGAATCTTTATGCAGAAGACGGGAGTTTACTTGCTACTTCTCAAATTAAATATGATATACGATGGGATGCCATTTCCCCTTCAAATGAAGATTTTAATGAGCATATTGTGGGTCTTTCTAAGGGCCTTTCAAAAATGTTAGGTAAAACACCTGCATATTATGAAAACAGACTTCGTAAAGCTAGGTCAACAAAAAATAGATATTTATTCATAGCTCGAAAGTTAGGGTATGCAGATTATATAAAATTAAAAGCATTACCACTTTTTAATAAGGGTCAATACAGAGGTGGTGTGATCGTAGAGGAACATACAGAGCGCGAGCATCCATTAGAAAAAATGGCAGAGCGTACGGTAGGTTATGAGCGTCAGGATGATAGTGGTTACTATACTCGAGTTGGTTTAGAGGGTGCCTATGGTTCTTATTTAAGAGGGAAGGAAGGGCGTCGTCTTAAACAAAAAATCGCAAATGGAGAATGGAAGCCTATAGGCGTAGGTAATGCTGTAGACCCTCGCGATGGCTACGATGTAATTTCTACTATAGATGTAAATATTCAAGATGTCGCACATAACGCATTATTGAGTAGTCTACAAAAGTTTGAGGCAGATCACGGTAGTGTAGTGGTAATGGAGACTGGGACTGGTGAAATTAAAGCTATCTCAAATCTAGGGCGTACATCAGCGGGAAAATATTATGAGAGGCTTAATTATGCAGTAGGTGAATCTCACGAGCCAGGGTCAACATTTAAGCTGATGTCTATGGTCGCTGCGCTTGAAGATAAGGTCATAGATTCTAGTACCGTACTCGATACAGAAAATGGTCGTGTGAAATTTTATGATCGTACTGTTTATGACTCAAAATGGGGTGGCTACGGTAAAATTACGGCTTCAAAAGCATTTGAGCTTAGTAGTAATACAGCTTTCGCCAAAATGATTAACGAAAGTTATAAAGATAATCCAGAGCAATTTTTAAAGAGGCTTTTTAATATGGGTCTCAACGAAAAGCTGGGATTGGAAATAAAAGGAGAAGGTGTTCCAAAGTTTCCTTACCCAGGCGATGATAATTGGTACGGTACTACATTGCCGTGGATGGCTTTTGGGTATGGAGTTCAGCTCACACCATTGCAGACCCTCACTTTCTACAATGCAGTGGCTAATAATGGTGAGATGGTGAAACCTCGTTTTATTAAAGAGGTTAAGGAATGGGATCGTAGTATAGAGCGTTTTGATAAGGAAGTACTTAACTCCCGAATTGCATCGCAAGAAACCATAGGTGCTGTAAAGCAAATGATGAAGAATACTGTAGAACATGGAACGGCAAGCAATATTTATAGTCCAGAATTTTCAATGGCTGGAAAGACAGGAACTTGTCAGGTAGAATACTGGATTGAACCAGGTAGATATATCTCTTCTTTTGCAGGGTATTTTCCGGCAGATAATCCAAAGTATTCTTGCATTGTTGTGGTGCATAAGCCTAAAAAAGAATTAGGCTATTACGGTAATATAGTTGCTGCTCCGGTTTTTAAAGAGATAGCTCAAAAAATTTATTCAGATACTCCGGTAGTTGACGAGCTAGCACTTCCTATGAAAAGTTCAACAGTTGTCGAGAATGATTACCAGCGCTACTATGCAAATGTTAATAAGGGCTTTGAAACAATTCCAGATGTAAAAGGAATGTCAGGTATGGATGCAGTCTCCTTGTTAGAAAACTTAGGGCTCAGTGTACGCTTTCGCGGAAGCGGGAAAGTGAAAAGCCAATCTCTAAAACCTGGATTAAAACTAGAAAAAAACAAACCTATAACCTTAGAATTATCGTGATCGTACTGAAGGATATTTTATATAAAGTGACCCTCGAGTCTGTAGTAGGAACTACGGATATTGCTGTTACAGATATGCATTTTGATTCTCGTGAAGTGGGACTCAATGATGTATTTGTTGCTATAAAAGGAACTCAAAGTGATGGTCATGTATTTATAGATAAAGCAGTAGATCAAGGGGCTATTGCTATCATTTGTGAAAAGTTACCTTCGAAAATAGTTAACGGTGTCACATACGTTCAGGTTCTAAATAGCGCGAGTGCACTTGCTACGATGGCTTCAAATTTTTATGGAAATCCATCAGCTAATCTGAAACTTATAGGAATTACAGGCACAAATGGTAAGACCACAATAGCAAGTCTTTTGTATCAACTGTTTACAAAAGCAGGTTATAAAACAGGATTATTATCGACTGTAAAAATTATTGTTGATAAGGATGAATATAAAGCAACGCATACAACACCTGATAGCCTAACGATTAATAAATATTTGGCAAAAATGTCAGAAGTGGGTGTAGAATTTTGTTTTATGGAAGTGAGTTCTCACGGTATCGACCAGAAACGTACAGAAGGATTGCATTTTGAGGGAGGAATATTTACAAATCTATCGCACGATCACTTAGATTATCACAGTTCTTTTGCAGAGTATAGAGATGTAAAAAAGAAATTTTTTGATGAGCTGCCCAAGACTGCTTTTGCCTTGGTGAATATAGATGACAAAAATGGACTCGTGATGTTGCAAAACACAAAGGCCAGAAAAATCACCTATGCTCTAAAATCTTATGCAGATTATCGTGCGCAAATTCTAGAAAATCAACTTTCAGGTCTTTTACTCAAAATCCAAGACCAAGAAGTTTGGACAAAGCTTATAGGTGCTTTTAATGCATATAATTTATTAGCAATCTACGGTACGGCAGAGTTGCTCGGATTAACTCAGATTGAAGCATTACAACTTTTAAGTGAGTTAGAAAGTGTTTCAGGTAGATTTCAATGTATAGTTTCTCCTCAAAATATTACTGCCGTCGTTGATTATGCGCATACTCCAGATGCTCTTAAAAATGTATTAGAAACAATCAATGATATCAGAACAAAAAATGAATCTTTAATTACAATTATTGGAGCTGGTGGAGATCGTGATAAGGCTAAACGCCCTAAAATGGGGCACATAGCTAGTAGCTTAAGCACAAAAACTATAATAACCAGTGATAATCCCCGCACAGAAAAGCCAGAAACTATTATTGCGGAGATCGAAAATGGAGTAGCACCTCATAATTATAAAAAAATTCTTACGATAACGGATAGAAGGCAGGCTATAAAAACAGCTTGTCAATTAGCAAATTCTGGAGATATTATACTTATAGCAGGGAAGGGTCATGAGAATTATCAAGAAATCAATGGAGAGCGCTTTGATTTTGATGACTTTAAAATCGTACAAGAAACTTTAAAAACACTAGATAAATAATGCTGTATCATCTATTTCAATGGTTAGACGAAGCTTATAATGTACCTGGTGCAGGCTTATTTCAGTTTAGTACGTTTAGAGCTGCCCTCGCAATATTGCTTTCCCTTACATTATCTACAGTTTACGGAGAGCGTATTATTAAGTTCTTACAGCGTAAGCAAATGGGAGAACAAATAAGAGACTTGGGGCTTGATGGGCAAGCAGAAAAGGCTGGAACTCCGACAATGGGAGGTCTCATAATTATAGCCTCTACTTTAATCCCTGTGATCCTTTTTGCAAATCTTGATAACATCTACATCGTACTTCTCATAATTACAACAGTATGGATGGGAATCATCGGTTTTATTGATGATTATAAAAAGAAAATGGAAAAGAACAAAGAAGGTCTTTCTGGTAAATATAAAATTATAGGGCAAGTAGGACTTGGAATTATTGTGGGTACAACCATGTTTTTTCATTCTGACATTACAGTTAGGGAGGAAATAAAAAGTTACAAAGGATCAGAAAAAGTAGAAATAACTCAAGAAAAGCGTAGTGATAAATTCACTAAGGGAGTAAAAAGTTTAAAAACCACACTGCCATTTACAAAGAACAATGAGTTTGACTATGAGGCTATTGTTACTGCCATTAATGAAGACTGGAAAGATTATGCCTGGTTGCTATTTATACCTATTGTAATAATTATTATAACTGCAGTATCTAATGGGGCAAACCTTACAGACGGTATTGATGGTCTAGCTGCGGGAACAAGTGCGATAATTGTACTTACGCTTGGAATCTTTGCTTTTGTTTCAGGTAATATCATTTTTAGTGATTATCTCAATGTAATGTATATACCTGGTACGGGAGAGATGCTCATATTTATTGCAGCCTTTGTGGGGGCTCTAATTGGGTTTTTGTGGTATAATGCCTATCCAGCGCAAGTTTTTATGGGAGATACGGGTAGTCTAACTATCGGCGGTATTATCGCTGTTTTGGCAATTGCTACTCGTAAAGAGTGGCTTATTCCTATTTTATGTGGAATTTTTTTAATGGAGAATTTATCTGTGATCATGCAAGTAGGATATTTTAAATATACCAAAAAGAAAACAGGAGAAGGTAGACGTATTTTTTTGATGTCACCTCTCCATCATCATTACCAAAAAAAAGGAGTCCACGAGAGTAAGATCGTCACCAGATTTTGGATTGTAGGTATTTTACTTGCGGTCCTGTCAATTATAACATTAAAAATTAGATAATTCGCTTTCGCGAAAGCAAAAATGAAAAAAAGACTTGTCATATTAGGAGCGGGAGAAAGCGGTGTTGGTACGGCCATATTAGCTCATGCTAAAGGCTATGAGGTTTTTGTTTCTGACTTTGGGGAAATAAAAGCTAAGTATAAATCTGTTTTAAATCAGTATAATTTTGATTGGGAAGAAAATGGACACACAGAAGCTAAAATTTTAAATGCAGCTGTTGTGATGAAAAGCCCGGGCATTCCTGATACGGCACCTATCGTAAAACAGCTTCTTGAAAAGGGCATTCTGGTTGTTTCAGAAATAGAGTTTGCGGCGCAGTTTACAGATGCTACTATCATAGGTATTACTGGAAGTAATGGTAAAACCACTACAACACTACTTGCAGGGCATATTTTACAGCAAGCAGGCCTTAATACAGGAATCGCTGGAAATATAGGTGACAGTTTTGCTAAGATGGTTCTAGAGAAAGAGATTGATACGTATGTGCTAGAGATAAGCAGTTTCCAGTTAGACGGTATTAAGGATTTTGCTCCACATATAGCAATTTTATTAAACATTAGTCCAGATCATTTAGACCGTTACGATAATAAATTCGAAAACTACATCGCCTCAAAATTCAGAATAGCGATGAATCAAAAAGAAACAGATTATCTCATCTATGATGCAGATGATCCCGTAATCGTAAACTGGTTAGAAAAACATCCAGTAAAATCAAAATTACTTCCATTTTCAATGAATCAAACATTTAAAGAGGGAGCTTACATAGAAAACAACAATTTGTTTACAAACATAGATAACAACACATTTACCATGGCAACTCAAAATCTAGCGCTTAGAGGAAAACATAATACAAAAAATGCAATGGCTGCATCTACAGTAGCAAATTTGCTTAAAATCCGTAAAGCTACAATTCGAGAGAGTCTAGAAGGTTTCCAAGGAGTAGAACATAGGTTAGAGCAAGTTCTTAAAATTAATAACGTGCAGTATATCAACGATAGTAAAGCAACTAATGTAAATGCTACGTTCTATGCTTTAGATAGTATGAGTGAACCCACCGTATGGATTGTGGGAGGGGTAGATAAAGGAAATGATTATAGAGATCTCTACCCTCTTATTAATGAGAAAGTTAAGGCTATCATTTGTTTAGGGGTAGACAACTCAAAGTTGATGAGTCATTTTAGCAATATGGTGGATGTTATTGTAGAGACACCCTCTATGAAGGAGGCTGTAAAAATTGCATATAAAGTAGCAGAGCGCGGTGATAATGTTTTGTTGTCTCCAGCGTGTGCAAGTTTTGATTTATTTGATAATTATGAAGATCGTGGTCGTCAGTTCAAAGAAGCTGTAAGAGACCTATAAAGTTAAGGCTGATTTGAAAAGCCAGTCACATTCCCCCGTAATTATGTTGACTGGCTACTTCAGCTTTTAGAGTTAAGCTTTCGCGAAAGCAAAAGCGTTAGTAAATATATATAACAAGTATTGTGAGTACATCATTTAAGAACATATTTGCTGGATTGCAAGGGGATAAAGCCATTTGGGCTATTGTTGCTTTGCTTGCATTGTTTTCATTTATGCCAGTGTACAGCGCCGCAAGTAATCTAGCTTACACAAAAGGCGATGGGAATACCATTGGTTTTTTAGTAAAACACGGGATGCATTTAGTCCTTGGGTTTGGTATGCTTTATGGGGTTCATAAAATACCGTATCATTACTTTAAGGGGCTTTCCTATATTGCAATACCATTTGTAATCGTTTTACTTATTGTGACCCTAGCACAAGGAACAACTATGGGTGGCGCAAATGCAAGTAGGTGGATACATATACCCATAATAGGAATAGGTTTCCAGACTTCTGCCTTTGCGGGTGTAGTATTGATGGTTTATGTTGCGAGGTACCTAGCAAAAATTCAAGATAAAGAAGTTACTTTTAAAGAGACTTTAGTACCGCTTTGGTTACCAGTGGCTTGTGTTTTAGCCCTTATTTTACCTGCAAATTTCTCTACAACTGCAATCATCGCATTAATGGTCGTTACCTTGGTATTTCTAGGAGGATATCCGCTCAAGTATTTAGGTATTGTTATGGTGACAGGGCTTATAGCGTTACTATTTTTTGTTTTAGTTGTTAAAGCTTTTCCAGGAGTATTCCCTAATAGGGTAGACACGTGGATAAGTAGAGTTGAAAACTTTGCTAATGATGAGGTAGATGCAGATGCAGATTATCAAATAGAAAGAGCAAAAATTGCCATCGCCTCTGGTGGACTATTTGGTCAAGGGCCAGGAAAAAGTGTACAAAAGAATTTTTTACCACAATCGTCATCAGATTTCATTTATGCGATTATTGTAGAAGAATGGGGATTAATGGGCGCAGGTTTATTACTTAGCGCATATATGCTATTACTATTTCGAATAACCGTGATAGCACATAAGGCAGAGACAATTTTTGCCAAGCTTATTGTTGTAGGGGTGGGACTGCCTATTGTATTTCAAGCTTTAATTAATATGGCAGTTGCGGTAGAATTATTTCCTGTAACGGGACAAACTTTACCATTAGTGAGTAGTGGGGGTTCATCTATATGGATGACCTGCCTTGCCATAGGTATTGTATTAAGTGTGAGTGCAAAACGTAAGTTTACACCACAAAAAGAAGAAAATGAATTAAATCCATTAGACGTACTAAGTGAAACCATATAAAGTTATAGTATCAGGAGGAGGAACAGGCGGGCATATTTACCCGGCTATTGCTATTGCAAAAGAAATACAAGCGCGTCATCCAGACGCGCAGTTTCTATTTGTGGGGGCGAGTAATCGTATGGAGATGGAAAAAGTTCCAAACGCTGGATTTGATATAGAAGGTTTATGGATTGCAGGATTACAACGAAAGCTCACGGTAGATAATTTAATGTTTCCTATTAAGCTCATAAGTAGCCTTTGGAAGTCACATCAAATTATTAGAAAATTTAAGCCTGATGTGGTTATAGGGACGGGAGGTTTTGCTAGTGGTCCACTATTAAAAACTGCCGTGTGGAACAATATTCCTGCCCTAGTGCAAGAGCAAAATTCTTACGCAGGTATTACCAATAAATTATTGAGCAAGGGTGTAGAAAAAATCTGCGTGGCATATGACAATATGGAAACCTATTTTCCTGCGTCAAAAATTGTTAAAACAGGTAATCCAGTCCGATCTGACCTTCTAGATATAGATAGTAAACGAACTGCAGCTCTTACCAAATATGGTTTTTCTTCAGCCAATAGAGTGGTATTAGTTTTAGGAGGTAGTTTAGGTGCAAGAGCTATTAATGAGTTAATAAGTAAACAGCTCCCGCTATTTAAGGAACTAGGAGTTCAAGTATTATGGCAAACAGGCAAACTGTACATAGATACATATATGCATCTTGCAAGTGACACTGTACGTGTGATGGACTATATAAATGAAATGGATCTTGCTTACGCTGCCGCTGATATTATAATATCGAGAGCAGGAGCAAGTAGTGTTTCAGAGTTGTGTATTGTTGGTAAAGCAACGCTTTTTATTCCTTCACCAAACGTTGCAGAAGACCATCAAACTAAAAATGCTCGTGCGATAGAAAAGGAGGATGGCGCTATCCTAATTTCAGAAAACGAACTTGATAAAAAATTTGATCTTGTTTTTACTGGACTTATAAATGATGAAAAAGTGCGGTTAAAACTTGGACGAAACATAAAAAAACTAGCACTGCCTAATGCGACGCAAGACATTGTAGATGAGGTAGAGGCAATCATAAAGAATACTAAATAACCATGCGATCACTAGATAACATATCAAATATTTATTTTGTAGGTATAGGCGGTATTGGCATGAGTGCCTTAGCGGTATATTTTCATAATGAAGGTAATAGAGTTGCCGGTTACGATAAAACGCCGTCAGATATTACACGCGATTTAGAAAGCTCTGGAATTGCTATCCATTATGAAGATAATGGGTCAAATGTAGTAGAGGGATTTGAATCTATAGACGACACTTTGATTGTGTATACTCCAGCTGTACCTGATAGTTTTGGCGAATTGCAATATTTTCGCAAAAGCGGGTATAACATAAAGAAACGTGCAGAAGTACTTGGTCTAATTACTCGTGGCATTTATAGTTTAGCCGTAGCAGGAACACACGGAAAAACCACTACATCAAGTATTTTAGGACACTTACTCGCCGCGACTGGTGCTCCTGTCACAGCTTTTGTGGGAGGGATCACAAATAATTACAATGGCAACTTGATTCAAAAAGGAAACGAAGTTGTTGTAGTAGAAGCAGATGAGTTTGACCGTTCATTCCTTCAACTTAAGCCTAATCTTATCTGTATAACATCAATGGATGCAGATCATCTGGATATATATGCTAGTGAAGATGAACTAATAAGCACATTCCAAGAATTTGGTTTACTAGTTCCTTCAAAAAATCGATTTATCAAAAACGGACTTCCGCTGGAAGGAAATACAGTAGGTATTGAAGATGCATCAGATTACTGTGCACAAAATATACAGGTGCAAGACGGACAATATGTTTTTGATTTAAAATACCCAGAGGGAGAACTTATAGGTCTTAGAAGTAATTTACCTGGCAGGCATAATCTGTTTAATGCTATCACAGCATTAGCAATGGCAATGGCATACGGAACAGAAAAAGAACAATTACACGCCGCTTTATTGAGTTATACAGGTGTAAACAGGCGTTTTACTTATAGGGTTAAAAGAACGGATCTTGTTTTAATAGATGATTATGCACACCATCCTACAGAAATAGCCGCCGTGCACCAAAGCGTAAGAGAGATGTATCCTAAGGAAGAGGTGATGGCTATATTTCAGCCACATTTATTCTCACGTACAAAAGATTTTATGGAAGATTTTGCTCGTGAGTTAAGCGGGTTTGACGAGGTTGTATTACTGGACATTTATCCTGCAAGAGAACTTCCTATTTCAGGAGTGACAAGTAATGTGCTATTATCTAAAATGACGCTTTCGCGAAAGCAAATTATTGCTAAAGAACAGCTTTATAATACAGTAAGTGCAGCAACACAAAAAATAATTGTAATGATGGGCGCTGGAGATATAGGTGTTGAAATATTAAAAGTAACAAGAAAATTAACGGGTGAAAATTAATTGGTTTTATATAAAAATGCTGATTTTACTAGGGTTTACAATCTTCCTAGTAGTTTTTACTGTACGCAGAAATGAACAACGTGAAGTTCAAGATGTTACTATAGCTTTTAGTGATGAGAGCGCACCTTTTGTAACCCGCGAGACCGTTAATAAATTGTTGATAGTAAGTTCTAAAAACGGTGCAAGTAACGCAAAAGAAAATTTAGCTTTGAGTACCTTGGAAAAGCGTATCACGGCGCATCCAATTATCAAAAGTGCAGATGTTTACGTTACAATGTCTGGAAAAATAGGAGTTTCTATAGAGCAGCGTAAGCCTATTGCACGTATCAATGGAAATCCACCTTTTTATATGGATAGCTCTGGGGAATTAATGCCACTGTCAAAAAATTTTTCTGCACACGTTCCCTTAGTGTCAGGAACTAGTAAAAAAGATACTTTGCAAGTATATAAACTTGCAACCTATATAAGAAATGATGCATTTCTTTTAAAACACATTATTGGTATTACTCGTGATAAAAAAGGAGAGTATATACTAGAAGCACGTAAACAAGAGTATAAGATCGTGTTAGGTGCTATTAAAGATTTGAATAAACGTTTTAGTAATTATAAAGCATTTTACCAAAAAGCTTTGAAAGATAAAAGTTTAAATAACTATAAACTAATATCGCTTAAGTATGATGGACAGGTCGTTTGTGAGAAAAAATAAAGAAGCAATTTGTAAATAATTTTAACAGTGAGTTGGCAGGTTACAACAGCATATGATTTGTAAAATTGCGTTTTTAAAATAACATAAATACGCTTTCGCGAAAGCAAAAAAAGGAATAAGAAGAATACCTTGTAAAAAGCAAGAAACTAATAGTATGGAAAATCAAAATATCGCAGTAGGACTGGACATAGGGACCACGAAGATCGTGGCGATGATAGGGCGGTACAATGAGTACAATAAAGTAGAAATCCTAGGTATTGGGAAGTCCAAAAGTTTAGGAGTACACAGAGGTGTGGTAAATAATATCACACAAACCATACAGTCCGTACAGCAAGCAGTACAAGAGGCAGAGGATGTCTCTGGAATTAAAATAGAAGATGTTGTGGTAGGTATTGCAGGTCAACATATTAGATCATTGCAACACAGTGACTACATCACTCGTAATAACTCAGAAGAAGTAATAGACGCAAAAGATATTGATGCACTTTGTAATCAAGTGCATAAGCTAGTTATGTTACCAGGTGAAGAGATTATTCATGTTTTACCACAAGAGTATAAAGTGGATGGACAGAGTGAGATCAAAGAGCCTATTGGGATGTATGGAGGTCGAGTAGAAGCAAACTTTCATGTTGTTGTAGGTCAAGTTGCGTCCATACGCAATATAGGAAGGTGTGTAAAAAGTGCGGGACTCAAGCTAGATCGTATCACATTAGAACCTTTGGCTTCTGCAAATGCAGTATTGAGTCAAGAAGAAAAAGAAGCAGGAGTAGCTCTAATTGATATAGGGGGTGGAACAACAGACCTAGCCATTTTTAAAGATGGAATTATCCGCCATACAGCTGTGATTCCTTTCGGTGGTAATATCATTACTGAAGATATTAAGGAAGGATGTTCTATTATCGAGAAGCAAGCAGAATTACTCAAGATTAAATTTGGATCTGCCTGGCCAGGAGAAAATAAGGATAATGAAATCGTTTCAATCCCAGGATTGAGAGGGAGAGAGCCTAAAGAAATAACACTTAAGAACCTTTCTAAAATCATCCACGCACGAGTCGTGGAGATTATTGAACAAGTATATCTCGAGGTTAAGAATTACGGTCATGAGGAGCAAAAGAAAAAATTAATTGCAGGCATTGTACTTACTGGCGGTGGAAGCCAGCTTAAACACCTCAAGCAATTAGTAGAATATATCACAGGAATGGATACTCGTATAGGATATCCAAATGAACACCTTGCTGGTGACAGTGATAGTGATACTACAAGTCCATTGTATGCAACAGCTGTAGGACTTGTGATGAACAGTTTAGAACATAGGAATTACAAGAGTAATTCCGAAGAAGAAGTAATCGCTCAAGAAGAAGATGCTTTTACAGATACAATAAATGAAGTTCCAGAAACAGACGTAGAAGGTCGGACAGAGGAAAAAGAAATGCCAAGAAAAAGCATATTTGACCGCTGGGCAGATAAGTTCAAGGACTTTTTAGACAATGCAGAGTAAGAAATAATTTTTTAAGAAAAGTAAGGCTACAGGCATTACAGTGCATAGGTGACACAGGTCATAAAAATACAAAAGGGGCAAAAAATATATTGATATGAGTACGACACAATTTGATAACATAACATTTGACTTACCTAAGAACCAAAGCCACGTCATTAAAGTGATAGGTGTAGGTGGGGGAGGCAGTAACGCAATTAACCATATGTTCCAGCAAGGAATAAATGGAGTGGATTTTGTTATCTGTAACACAGATGCACAAGCACTTGAAAATAGCACAGTACCTAATAAAATACAACTTGGAGTTGGGTTAACGGAAGGGCTAGGTGCTGGTGCAAATCCAGAGGTAGGCGAGCAGGCAGCTATTGAGAGTGAGATGGATATCAAACAAATGTTGGGAGCCAATACCAAAATGATATTTATCACCGCTGGAATGGGAGGTGGTACGGGTACTGGAGCTGCTCCAGTAATCGCAAAAATGGCACGTGAATTGGATATCCTAGTCGTAGGGATAGTTACAATACCGTTTCAATTTGAAGGAAAGATGCGTAATGAGCAAGCTCAAAAAGGAGTAGATCGTTTACGTGCACAAGTAGACTCCTTAATTGTTATAAATAATAACAAACTACGTGAAGTTTACGGAAACCTAGGGTTTAAAGCTGGTTTTAGCAAAGCAGATGAAGTACTTGCTACCGCATCTAGAGGTATTGCAGAGGTTATTACGCATCACTACACCCAAAATATTGACCTTCGTGATGCAAAAACAGTACTTAGTAAGTCAGGAACAGCCATCATGGGTAGTGCAACTGCCAGTGGAACAAGTAGGGCTAACGAAGCAATTTCTAAAGCATTAGATTCACCACTACTTAACGACAATAAAATTACAGGTGCAAAGAACGTATTACTGCTTATTGTATCTGGTGGTGACGAGATTACTATTGATGAGATAGGGGAGATAAACGATCATATCCAAGCTGAGGCAGGTCATAGTGCAAACATAATCATGGGTGTTGGTGAAGATGAGTCTTTAGGAGATGCGATTTCTGTAACCATAATTGCTACTGGTTTTAATGCAGAACAACAAAATGAGATTGTAAATGTTGAAACTAAGAAAATCATACATACATTAGAAGAAGAGCAAAAAGCGCAACAAGATTTAATGCCAGATGCTACTGTAGAAATTCCTACTGAAGCTCCTGTTTCGCCCACTAAGCCTACTCCACCTCAAAAAATTATACATACTTTAAACCTAGATGAGGTAGATAATTTAACGGATAAAGCTGGTAGACTTAATATTAAGAGTAAACCAGAAAATCCGAGTGAGAGCACAAAATCAGGGTTGTTTAACAATTATCAACCTACTGTAAATACTAGCGAAAGAAAAAAAGTGCCTGCTGAGCGTGATGAGATTGCACTCCCAAAAGCGACAGGCAATGCGTCTCAACTTTCAATGGATATCATTCCTTCAAATGAAGTTTTACGCAATATTGAAGTCACATACGATGAAGTATTGGCAGAGCGAGAAGAGGATTTTGAGATCATAGACACCACTTCTCGTAAAGAAACTAAGAACATAAATCAAGATCATCAAGATAGCGACGGGATGTTATTTTTTGATATGCCACTCCATAAAGAGTCTCAAAAAAATGAAATTACTCAAGAAACTACTCAAGACGGAATGATAAAGTTTAGTCTCGATGAAGAAGAGGGTATATCTAACATGGAAGTAAACGAACCTGTAGAAGTTGTGCCTATGACAACAAACACAGATAATAGTGGTAAAACAACTTACAGCCTTGAGGACTATATGGAGTTAGAAGAAAATTTATCTAACGCAAAACCAAAATGTGAGGATGATAATTCTAATGAGGAAAACATCGTATTTGAAACCAAAACAGTTCCTGCAACACCTAGGCATGAAGAGACAGATGAAGAAGTAGACCCAATGAATAGTCCTATTTCTAAATTACTTATTGATCGAGCAGCTGAACGTAAACGTAAAATGAAGGAGTTTAATTATAAATTTCATCACAACCAGTCGCGTATAGATGAGATAGAAAAACAACCTGCATATAAGCGTATGGGTATAAATTTAGAAGATGCACCTCATAAAGATGGAGGTTTATCAAGAACGAGTATCTCTACAGATGATAATGATGAAATACAATTGAGACGTAACAACTCTTTTCTACACGATAATGTAGATTAAGATTCCATTTTATACTCTTAATCCGACCGTTTTTTTAGATGGTCGGGTTTTCTTATTTCTTAGACCAAACAATCGTTAGTTAGTAGGTGACTGCAACCTTACAGATAGTTGACCTAGCCATTGCTATATTGTATCTTTGAAAAATAATAGAAATTGACAAATTAAAACGTAGCGAAAGCGAAAATTATAGAAAATATGAGTTTATCTACAAAGGTTATGACTGCGATGAAAGAGGCAATGAAGGCAAAAGATCAAAATGCCTTAACGTCTTTGAGGGCTATAAAATCAGCGATTTTACTTGCTCAGACTGAAAGTGGCTCAAAAGAAGAACTCACACAGGAAAAAGAATTAGCAATACTACAAAAGCTTGTAAAGCAACGTAAAGATAGCGCAGCTATTTTTTCTGAACAAGGTCGTACAGATCTTGCTGAACCTGAAATTGAACAAGCAACCGTCATCGCTCAATTTTTACCTGCACAATTAAGTGATGAAGAGATAGCTGTTGTTGTAGATGAGGTTATTGAAACTACTGGAGCTTCTGGAATGAAAGATATGGGGAAAGTGATGGGTCAAGTAAACAGCAAGCTTGCAGGCAAGGCAGATGGAAAAACAATTAGTACTATAGTAAAGGCGAGACTAACTTAAAATTTTAAAAAATTAAAAATCAGATAGGTAATTTATAAAAGTTACATTTACGCTTTCGCGAAAGCAAAAAAGGCCTCGTAGTTCAACTGGATAGAATATCAGATTTCGGCTCTGACGGTTGGGGGTTCGAATCCCTTCGAGGTCACAAATAAATAGAAAAGTTTTACATCAAATCAAGCTCACTTAAATTTGTAAGTAGAGCTTTTCTATTTTTAGGGCGGAGCCCTGAGGAACCACTGCAGAAATTCTTCATTAATTATGTCCTTATAAAATATGTACTTGAACTATTGGGAAAAAATAGCATCATGAGATACTCCTAATAACTTTAAAAGTAATTATCTCTTTTAAACTTTTTTAAACTAGTCCAAGTGCCGGTCAATTGGTCACCACTGTACTTCTTTGCTTTATACAACTTATCATTTTTATATAGGAGTGCATAGCCATCTTTCACATCATCATTATATTGAACCTTGGTGATCGTATTATCTTTACCATATAAAATCCACCAATCGGTTCTTTTCCCTTGAGAGTAATGTCCTTCTTTCAATAACTCTCCTTCCTTGTTATAAAAAAACCAATAGCCATCTCTTTTGTCATTTTGAAGCCAGCCTTCCGATTTTAGTATTTCTCCGTCATAATATATTTTAGAATATATCTTGTCAGTTTGGGAGAAGCAAACAGTGGTACATACTAGTAGTATAAATCTTAGAAACATCATATGTTAATTCATTTATTTTATATACGTAAAATCCCTTGATGAGGTTTTATATAACTTTTTAAAAACCGCTTGGAACCTTTTTACGTACATAGATGTATAAATACAAAATCAAATAAAATTATGAAGTTAAATTTACTTTTTATCGGAATTGTCGCACTGTGCATTCCGAGTATTATTTCAGCTCAAAGCCCTGTAAGTGGCTTTATGAAAGCAAAAGGAGAAGGTAGTGCAACAGTCTCCTATTTTTCAGAAAATTACAGCGATGTATTCTTAGTTCCTGAAAAAGTTGAGGAAGTACCCGTTTTTAATGAGGTCACTAGAAATTCTGTAACACTTTATGCAGAATATGGTATTGCAGATAATTTCAATGTTGTAGTTAATTTACCATATATAAAGTCTAAAGGAGAGGCTACTGAGGCTACTTTAGCTAATAACGGTTTTGAGAATGAACGTAGCGGTATCCAAGATCTCGGGGTGTATGGAAAGTATAATATTTATTCAACACCAGTATTAAATGGTACTATAGATTTTATAGGGGCTGCCGGAGTAAAATTTCCACTGGGTGATTATCGTGTAGATGAAGGTCTTCAATCTATTATTGCTATAGGTAATAGAGCTACAGAAGTAACTGGATTAGGTATCGCAACCTATAAGGATAATTCAGGTTTGTTTGTAATAGGTCAAATGGGATATAGCTTAAAAGGTGATGATGTGCCAAATGCACTAATTAGTGAATTGAAATTAGGATATGCAGCAACAAAATTTTACATAGATGTTAATGTAGCAAATCAATTGTCTGATAAAGATGGTGTGGATATCTTACGAGATGGCTTTACAGGAGCATTTCCACTTACTCGTGTAAATTATACAAGATTAGGGTTAAACGCATTTGTGCCCATTTACCAAGGTTTTGGTATATCTGCAGGTACTAATGCTTATGTTGCTGGTAGAAATATAGGACAGGCTATTGGTTCTTATGCAGGTTTAACGTATTCATTCTAATAAAATTTAAAACTTATAAAAATTATGAAAAAATCATATATATATAGTAGTATGCTTTTAATAGCATTTATTTCAATCACTCTAACATCTTGTGAAACATCAAGTATTTACGAAGATGAGCTTAGCTCAATTTCTGGAATAGCGGTTGCAAATCCAGATTTTAGTACACTTGAAGCAGCAGCTGTTTACGGCAATGTTGCAGGTGTTTTAAGTAATGCTAACCCAAATGATCCATCAGGAGATTATACTGTATTTGCACCAAATGATGCCGCTTTTGCGCGTTTAGGGCTCACAGAATCTACTATAGGTGTACTACAACAAGGTTTTTTAACTAATGATTTATTGTATCATGTTTCTAATGGAAATTTAAGGGGTGCTGATATTATAGATGGCTCTACATCAAGCTCTGCTCTGCAAGGCCTTACAAGAAGATTTGTTGAGCGTGATGGTTCTCTATTTGTGAATGGATCAAGAATTTTAGCAACAGATATCGAAGCTGAAAATGGTACGATACACGTAATTGATAAGGTGATGATCGCCACTGGTGGAAACGTTGTAGAATCTGCTATAGCCTTACAAAGTGCTCAAGTTTTTCAAACATCTGAACTTTCATATCTTGTAGAGGCTGTGTTGTATGCGGAACTTGCAGAGGCATTAAGTAATCCTGATGCAAATTTTACGGTATTTGCACCTAATGATCAAGCTTTTATAGATTTAGGCACGGCGCTTGGATTGACATTTACAGAGCCAGCTGATATTAGACAACTTGACAAAGATTTAGTAACTGCGGTACTTTTAAATCACGTATTTGCAGATGTGAGTGCAGACAAATTTACATCTGAATTGAATGCAGGTTCTTTTGATGCGCTTGGCGATGATGATATCACTTTAGGTGAATATACTAACGGTGTACTTACTGTAAGTGGTTCTGGAAATGATAGCCCAGCTAATATGGTAATCCCTGATGTACAAACAACTAATGGGGTGGTTCACGTAATTGATCAAGTATTATTGCCTATTCTATAAAACACTAATTTCGTAAACTTTTAAGATTTAAATTATTTTACATCTTATAATAGAAAGAGAGCAGCTTTAAAAGTTGCTCTCTTTTTTATTTCTATTAGTGAGGTAACCTTGAATTATTAAATTGAATGATATAAATGAGATAATGCTAAGTGCATACTATATAAACTATTCCAGTAGTATTTAGAAACATAGTGAATACTGGGCAATTATTTCCAAGTTCTATTAGGATGAAAAAAGGTCCTTAAAGTCCATTTATCTATATTGGTTATTATATAGAAAAGGAGCTGTGGGTGAACATAATTACGCAGTAAAAAAAGATCTCATACTGATTCAATTTTAATTAATTAATACCTATAAAAATTCAGTGAATTAAACAAACTACTAGTACTGGGTGCTGAATCTAACAGTCACTATAAGACCGTCAAACCAATTATAGCTAGTAGTAAAAACTTATAAATTAGGTGTTAAATAACCAACACATAATTTCAAACCATTCACTTTATAGATTAAATCTTTTCCACCTATCACTAATCCTGCGCGCATAACTCCACTAACGCCGTTATCTGATAACACTACACTGTATAATCCATGCGAATCACCAGCCTTTATGATTTCAGTAAAAAAGGATGGTTTGTGTATATTAGAGTCCAAGAACTCCTTTACATTAAAGCCGTAATCCTGTAAATTTTGTCTACCATATTGCTCGAAATTTTTTGGAAAAAACATCTTAAAACCTACCCTTGGTGATGCTGGTATTTTGAATGTTTGATGAGACGCATCAATGTGTAGCTCTAAATCATAATTTGTGTTATTTGTTATATGGCTCCGGAAAACTACGTATGAATATTTTTTGCCTGTTATTGTAGCATAAATAAACCCACCCTTAGGAAAGCTATTTTCAATAATCACTTTTTCATTATTGCTATAACTGTGCTCATATTTTGTATGAAAGTTTTGGCTGTACAGCGATAGAGAAAGTAGAGTCATAACTAAGAACAGAATAATCTTCATCGTTATATAGTTAAAGGTGTTTTTAATGGCATATGTATACACACGATTGGCTCTTGTATATGAATTCTTATTTTCCAAATTAAAGTTTAGAGATATGTGATTGTCTAATTACGCTTTCGCGAAAGCGTAATCAGGACCTTAATTAGATCTTTTAAGTTAGTAATTTTTAACGTATTGACGTTAAAGTATTTTAAGATGGTATTTAATATTTGTGTTAGTAATTAACTTTAATAAAAAAACTATGAAACAGGTAAACAAATTATTTAGAATTGTAACTGTATTACAACTGGGTTACTATACCTATGATTGGATTAAAAACAAACGTTCTTTTAAAGAAGAATTCGTTCCAAATCTCAAAAAGTTGAAGAGAAAATTAATTTAAATGATAAATCTTATGGAAGTTAAAAAAAGTAATAAAGCAGAAAATCGTGAGAAGATAGAGAGACAGAAAGAAACTTCTTCAAAGGAGAAGAATGCAACATTTATTAAAGAAAAGGCTACTGTAAACGAAATGAGAGAAAGTGAAGCCAATGATACCATATCAACAGGGCAGAGTAGTAACTAAAATCTAAGGTCATGAAAGAGAAAATAAATAAAAAAGATCAAAAGGAGATTGATTTAGGTCCCCAAAAAGATGAGCACATAAATCAATATGGCGTTCAAGATGATGAAACTCTAAAAAGAAAAATTAATCCTAGTGAAGATGATGCTAATGAGTCCAGTACCATTTCAAACAAAGCAAATGCTGTACAGGACCACGCACATAAAGATGCTGAAATAAGATCTAAGCAATAAACCTATAGAATTTAAAACTCATTAAAGCCCTCAAAATTGAGGGCTTTATTTTTATTCTAGAATTCTATTATTTAAAAAGTTAAGGCATAAAAAAGCCTGATTAGTAAATCAGGCTTTTCAAAATTGTACTGAATTGAATTAGCTTTTGGCTTTTCTGTTAAGTCTGTCCTCTGCCATATCAGTAAGTTTATTGTCTGCACCATATTCTTCATCCAGAGTTTTCTGTAATTTTGAAGCAATATCATCATGTCCAAGTTCTTTGGCATATCTTATCACTGTTCCATATCCAGTAATTTCATAATGTTCTACACGTTGCGCTTGAGCTATTAAACCGGCATCTTTTACATCATCTGCAGCATCTTCTTTAATAAAATGCTCTGCTTCTTTAATAATACCTTCCATCGCTTTACACTTTTCACCAGATGGTTTTATATTTAGTGTATCTAAGATTGATTTAAGGCGATCTTTCTGGTTTTTAGTTTCAGAAAGGTGACTTTCAAAAGCTTCTTTAAGCTTTGTGTCCGTTGCATTTTCCACCATTTTTGGAAATGCATTTACAATTTGATCTTCAGCGCTGTATAAATCTTTTAGTTGGTGTTCAAATAGGTCAGTTAATGTTTTCATAGCTTTTCTTTTTTTTGTTATACAGCTAAATTACTATGAAGATTGACGAACAGAATTTGAATTAGTAATGTTTAACTCAGGCATCTTAATATTTATTAAATTAAAAGCCCACAACTAAAAATATCAAACGTTTCTATTTTGTTAAATTTTTAGTGTGAATGTTTTTGTTTTTACATTGTCGAAAAAAACACCTAAAATGGAAAATTGGATTATAGCATCTCTGCCAGCAATAGTAAAAGTTGTTTTGTCAATCGTAGCTATTTATATCATTATGATTCTATTAATTAGAATTTCAGGTCTAAGAACATTTGCAAAAATGTCAAGTATAGATTTTGCATCTACTATTGCAATTGGATCAGTTCTTGCTGCTGTAGTAATGAACAACAATCAGTCTATATTTAAAGGTGCTACGGCTCTTGCAGGGATTGTGTTATTTCAGAAGTCCTTTGCATATCTTGTAAGAAAATTTTCTTTCTTTAAAAATATGGCTACAAATGACCCAAAACTTTTAATGAAAGATGGAGTCATACTATATGAGAATCTTGAACAAACAAACATTGGCAAAGGTGATTTGATCGCTAAACTTAGAGAAGCAAATGTTTTGAACTTTTCAGAAGTACATGCGGTAGTGCTTGAAAGTACAGGAGATATGTCTGTACTACATAGCAGTGATAAGAATCTTCAAAGTGATTTGCTTTATGGAGTTTCAGAATAGAAAATCTACAATACCATCAAAACTATTAGTGTGGTAAATATTTTCTTACTATTCCATAAAGAAAAGTACCTAATAACGCACCAAAAATTACGATAAGTATAGATCCATAACCTGCACCCGCAAGAACATACATAGGGCCTGGACAAGCTCCAGAGAGCGCCCAGCCAAGACCAAATATTACGCCTCCAAAAAGATATCTAGATATGCTTTTATCCTTTGGTTTGAGACTCATCTCGCTACCATCTAGTGTTTTAATTTTCTTTGCTTTAATGATCTGTACACCCAATACACCAAGCACTAGAGCAGAACCAATAATACCATACATATGAAAACTCCCAAATTGGAACATTTCATAAATACGAAACCAAGAAGCAGCTTCAGATTTGAACATCACAATCCCGAAAAACACTCCAATTATTAAATAGATAAAATATCTCATTACTTTAAAATATTAAGGGGTAAATTAAATGAATCATTACGAGTCCACCTATAAAAAAACCAATCACTGCTATAAGCGACGGCAGTTGTAAATTACTTAAACCAGATATTGCATGTCCAGATGTACATCCGCCAGCATACCTAGCGCCAAAACCTACAAGTAATCCACCTATAAGTAAAAGGATATTAGTTCCAGGATTTGAAAGCGCATCGTAACCAAAAATCTCTGGTGGTAAGTAACTTTCTCCAGCACTAGTTATCTGATAATCATTTGCCAGTTGCTGTGCAATCTCAGGATTAATAACAACTGTATTGTCACTAAGAAATACTGATGCTATATAGCCACCTATAATTGCGCCTAGAACAACCATTAGGTTCCATCGTTGTGCTTTCCAATCAAATTTAAAGAAATCTGAAAATTTGCCACAGCCTACAGCACTACAAGCGGTACGTAAGTTTGATGACATCCCAAATTGTTTACCAGTGATAAGCAGGAGAAACATTACTAAGGCAATGAGCGGCCCCGCAACATACCATGGCCATGGTTCATAAATTACATCCATATAATTTTATTTCTTAAATTAATTTTAGTCTTGAAATTTTTTCACATCATCACTTAGGTCGTAAATCGTGACATCTTCAAGTATGCTTTGTAGTATACTACTTCCAGCAGCACTTCTATAACCTCCTGCACAATGAACAACAATAGGTTTATCAGTAGGAATTTCACTAGCAGTGTCTCTCAGTTCATTAAGTGGGTGAGGTAAAGCACTTTCAAAAATTTTCCCTTCCTCAATTTCACTTGTATTACGTATATCTACGATGGTATAATTGTCAGGATTTTTTTCAAAATCTTGGACGTCTAATTTTTCTGTAATAGCTAGAAAATCTTTAGGTAAGGTTATAGTCTTGAGAATAATTTTCTCATAGCCAATTTTTGCAATACGATTTAATAGTTTCTTTTCAGAATCTTTGTGATCAAGCACCATCGTAAACTTTTCTTCAGGTTTAATAATAGAACCTAACCAAGTTTCAAATTTAGCATTATCAGAAACAGCTTGTATATTAAAGCTACCTTCTAAGTGGCCATTTTTAAAAGATTCCTCATCTCTAGTATCTACAATAATTCCGGTTGCGGTTGTGCCTTCAGATAATGGTACACCATTAATTGATGATTCAAGATTATCTGCTCCCGTTTTATTAAGATCTACATCAAAACCAAAATAAGATGGTATAAATGGTTGACCATCAAGAAGCACATCCATAAATTCCTCTTTAGTCTGCTTTTTAAAGGCCCAATTTCCCATGCGCTCATTACCTAATGTACTGCTATTTGCATCACTTAGGTTTTTACCACATAATGAACCTGCACCATGAGCAGGATATACCAAAGCATCATCTGGCAAATCAGTAAATTTTGTTGTAATTGTTTCATACATCATCTCTGCTAGCTCTTCTCTCTTAGCTTGCATATTACCTGCTTTCTCTCTGAGATCTGGTCTACCTACGTCACCTATAAAAAGAGTGTCACCAGTAAACATGGCAGTCTCATCACCTTGAGTTGCTACAATTGTGATGCTATCTGGTGAGTGACCTGGAGTGTTAATTGCCTTAAGTGTTATTTGTCCTAGTTCAATGTGATCACCACTATCAAAAGATTTGTGAGGATAATCTGCGCCTAGTTCTTCACTATTATATATAGTAGCGCCAGTTGTTTTGTGAATTTCTAAATGTGAGCTCACAAAATCTGCATGGGGATGAGTTTCAATTACTGCTACTATTTCTGCATTATTCGCTTTCGCGAAAGCGTAATACTGTGAAGGGTCTCTCTCTGGATCTACTACCGCCATTTTGCCATCGCTTATGATAGCGTAAGAGTAATGAGCTAGAGGCTTATATTCGAATTGTTTTATAGTCATTTTTCTAATTTTTATAAAAATAATGAGAACAGTAGACTTTTAAGGTAACAAAAGTTACATTAAAAGTTCTTTTATGATGATGTACACGCCCATAATTAGGACAAACCAACCAAATGCTTTTTTTAATTTTTTACCATCAATAAACCTATTAAGATAAATTCCGATAAAAATACCTACAACAGAAAGTGTCGTAAATGATAATAGAAATGGCCAATCTATCACTAGATTTTGAACATCCCCTATAAAACCTATTAGTGATTTTATTGCAATTATAAATAGGGATGTAGCAACTGCTTTTTTCATAGGCAGTTTTGCAAACAATACTAACGCTGGTATAATTAAAAAACCGCCGCCTGCACCTACGATACCTGTAATTGTTCCTACGACTAAACCTTCAATTATGATGAGTGGATAATTGTATGTAATTTCAGTATTTTCATCTGATTCTTTACTTTTATTACGAATCATTGAAACAGAAGCAAATAACATAACTATGGCAAAGAATAGCATGATCGCAAGATTCTTTGTAACCATAAATCCATTAATATTAAAAAGTTCTTCCGGGATTGCAGGAACCAGAAATGCGCGAGTGCTATACACAGCAATAAATGCTGGAATAGCAAAAATAATGGCTGTTTTTAGATCAACCATTCCTTTTATCATGTTTTTAATCGCACCTACAAGAGATGTGGTTCCCACAATAAACAATGAATAGGCTGTAGCAATAACAGGATTAAAAGCAAGGATGTATACAAGGATAGGAACAGTTAGAATAGAGCCTCCACCTCCTATCAATCCTAGTACGATACCAATTAGAAGAGCACCAAAATAGCCTAAAAAATCTATTATTTCCATAAAAACGTAATTTTAATGCAAATATAGAAGGCTTTGAACCCTTGGTTTGTAACAGATGTTACAAGACCTCAATAAAACTGCGGTGTAGTTTTATTTTATCCTTGTGCTCCATTTTTTTAAGTAATCTAGAGATAACAACTCTACTTGTGTGCAAATCTGCAGCTATTTCTCTATGTGTGGTATAAATATGCTTGCTATTGAGAATTTTCATTTTATCATCAAAATAACGCTCGAGTCGCTCGTCCATATTATTAAACGCAATATTATCTACACTTTCTAAAAGTTCCATCATACGTGTGTGATAGCTTGCAAAAACAAAATTGCGCCACGTTTTGTATTTACTTGACCATTCTTCCATTTTACCTATTGGGATCATTAATAATCTAGATGGTGTTTCTGAAATGGCGTGTATCTCACTTTTAGTATTGCCCATACAGCAGGTCATAGTCATTGCGCAAGTGTCCCCTTTCTCTAGATGATATAATAGAAGTTCATCTCCTTGATCGTCAGGTCTCATAATTTTTATACTACCTGAAAGTAAGAGAGGCATTGATCTTATATATTCTCCAGGTTTAATTAAATCACTACCCTCAGGAAATTCTTTTAAAATTCCTACTTTGCTTATTTCTTCCAATAAAGCGTGTTCAAATTGAGAGCCATAAAAGATCTGAAGTTCTTGAAGCATTTGTTTTAAAATTTGAGAGGTCTATACTAGCAAAGTTACTTATATAGAGGGCAAAATTACTGTCAATACTCTATTCTATTCATAATAATATTTTTAAGGTAACAGGATTTTTCTAGATACTTAAGAAAATACCAGAGGTTTTGCACAGCTTCTTTGTGAGTAATTGTTGTGCAAAAGTTAGCATTTATTACTAAATTGCTACTTGTAAATTATGATGACACAACCAGACCTACTTATTGCACAGTTTCTCGAAAAAGATGCTGTTGCTTTCGAAAAAATATACGATCTCTACAGCGAGAGCCTCTTTGGCGTTATAAATAGCGTAGTGCACGACAAAGAAGTCGCAGAAGAAGTTTTACAAGATACTTTTGTAAAGATCTGGGAGAAATCTGGAAAATATGATCCTTCAAAAGGAAGGTTTTTCACATGGATGCTCAATATAGCTCGTAATGGAGCTATAGATAAGACTAGGTCTAAGGCATTTAAAAACCAAAAAAAGAACCATACCTCAGAATACTTCGTAGATATTCTCGAAGCAAAGGGAAGTTTTACTACTTCAGTAGATGCCATAGGTCTCAAAAAATATATTGAAGCGCTTGAACCACTTTGCAAAAAAGTTATTCATTTCTTATTTTTTAAAGGGTACACCCAAAAGGAAACTGCTGAAGAATTAGCAATACCATTAGGAACTGTAAAAACTAGAAATAGAATATGTATTAATAAACTAAGAGAAATAGTAGGAGTATCGTGAAAGATGAAAACACATATATAGATTCAGGGGTTTTAGAACTTTTTGTTTATGGAACTCTCCCAGAAGACGAGATGGTAAAGGTTGCTCATGAAGTACTTGAAAATAAAACTCTTCTCGATGAAGTTGTTTCAATAGAAGGTGCACTGATGCAGCTTTCAAGTGCTGCAGCACCGTATAAACCAAAATTTAAAAATCTAAACATCTCCTTTGAGAAGGATGAAGATGTAATACCGCTTTCGCGAAAGCGAACACCTATTACTTCCTACCTTGGATGGGCAGCGGCATTGGTATTACTCTTTGGGTTAGCATATGTTTACACAGAAAAATCCGAACTTGAAAACCGTATTGTTGATACAGAACGAGAGCTCTTGTTACAAGAAGGTAAAACGCTAGTTGCTGAAGAAAATTTAGAGCAAACAAAATCGTTGCTTGATGTCGTTCGTGCTCGGAATGTAATTTCTATACCGCTAGCAGGACAAGAAATTGCACCCGAAGCATATGCCTCTGTTTTTTGGGATAAAGAAAATAATAAAGCCTATATAGATGTAAAAGGTTTGCCAGAGCCGCCAGAGGGAAAAGTGTATCAAGTATGGTCGCTCACTCTTGAGCCTTTAACACCCACGAGTTTAGGTGTATTAAATGAATTCGATACCCAGGGTAGTCAGCTATTTGAATTTAGCAACCCAAATAGTTCAGAAGCTTTTGGAATTACTCTAGAACCAGCAGGTGGTAGTGTATCACCTACGCTAGAGCAATTGTATACGCTAGGTGTTGTGCAAACTTCTTAAATGTAACAAGTAATTCAATAGACTATTGTAAAAGCCCTTTTCACACATGTGAAAAGGGCTTTTTAAGTAATACATACAGTTATTAAATAATCTGTTACTTGTTAGATCACTATTGTAAAAATGGTGACTTTCAATTATTCAAATACGTTATAAGTAATTAGGAGTCAATATCTAGCTAATCTTAAAGATTATAAGGAAGATTAACTCTGAAACCTTTTTGGATTTCTTTCAGAATAATATAGTTAATGCTATTTAGAAATGTAAATAACCAATAAGGCTTATATAGAGTTAGAATAAAAAAGCGATCTACTTTATTGAAAGTAGATCGCCAAACAAACAAAATCAAAAAAACTATCCAACCTATAAAGTAAATACCTAACGACATTTACTAATAGTTTCTCTATTTGTAAATACTTACGAATTAAAGAAGTGGACGGTTTCTTATTTATAATTTTTTAACAGTATTTGTTATTACTGGCCCTAGTTCAAAAGAGGCTTCCAGTAATTCATTTTTAAGAGGAACTACCTTATTAGCAATACCGAGCTCCTTATAAATTTGTGCAAGATGTAATTGAGCGACAGGTTCATATGTTTTTCCAATTACATGATTAGATTGTATTTCTAGTGCTCTCTCTGGATCACCATTACTTAAGTAGGCATAGGAAAGCAAATCATACGTCTCTGGAGTTGCTCTATTCTTGATTTCACGTTTTGCAATAGCCACCGCACGAGCAGCTGTCTGTTCATTACTCGACAAGATTTCGATGTGATACGCATTATACATATCGCCATACCTAGGGTCGCTCGACGCTTTTATAAATTGATCTGTAAGCTCTTTACTTTTTATTTCGTCACCCATATATTCAAAAATTTCAGCTTTAAGTAAACCTAAGTCTGGGCTCATCGTTTGGGGTTCTATAGAATTTATAATTCTGATCGCTTCTTTTGGGTCATTATCATACGCATAAGCTATCCAGGCGATTCCTTTTTTAGCGTAGGCATTACTTGGGTTTATCTCTAAGGCCTTTAGATAATGTGCGTAAGCATCATGAATACGGCCATCATGCCCATAGTAATCTGCTAAGTTTGTATATACCCAAATAAGGAGATCTTTCTTTTTTCCACTTTCTGCAATAAGTTTAGCATTTTCCATATGTTGGATTGTTTTATCAAGATTTCCTTGATAATCTTCCCATTTTGCTAATCTTATTAAATAATTGTAATCTGAAAAGTCAGTTTCCTTTTGGAGATACTTCTGCGCTTGGTTATAATTGCCTAACTCCATTGCAACATCATATGCAACTAGGTTTACGGAAGGTGTGTCTCCACCTGCTGCTACACGTGCACTATCTACCACAATTTTTGCTTCCTTAAATTTGTGTTGAGTTATATAATTCTGAGCTAGAGAGAGTAGGTAAGTGTCTTTCCCTACTGCTGCAATTTTTGATGCTCTAGTTAGGTTTTTTTCTGCTTTTTTGAGTTGTTCTATATCTGCATTTTCTTGGAAGATACGACTTTGAACACCTGCACTTTTTGATAAATCAATGAGTTGCAGACTATCTTCTTTAATGCGTTTATTCCAAAATGCAAGTTCTTCTACTGATTTTGCAATTGAATTTTTATTATCTGACGTCAAGTATTGATTATAATCTTCAGGGTTGTGCACTTGCTGTTCATTTGAGCATGACAGTAAAAGTGCAATTGCCAGAATATTTAGAAAATAATATTTCATAAGAGGTGGTATTTTTTTAATATAAAAAAGGGTTTGAAAATTTCAAACCCTTTTAATTTAAAATGTCTTAGATTACTCTGGACTTTGTAGATATGGAAAAGTTGCACTAGGAGCGTCTCCTGTATAACTTACATTATCAGTAACTAATATAGGTAAATCAGGATTACCATCATTATCAGTATCTTGACCATTAAACCTATCTCCATTCATTCCTCCGAAAAGTAATATTAAAGATACATCTACAACATCGTCAGTAAGTTGTCTTCCGGTCAATACATTTGCTCCATCGTAATAAGTAGTTACACCTTCTGGAGCCACTTGTAACACATCTTGAGCTAAGATAGTTGTCAATGCAGGAGCATCAAGGTTTAGAATATTTGTCTCATATTCTACACCAAAAGCGCCATGTAAATCAACAGCTTTTTGTAAAAAATCTTGTTGAAAGTTTGCGACCATATTTGATGGTATAGTTACATTAAATTCATTCTTATCTGCACTAGAACCTCCTAGAACCGTATTAATAGCTGCACGTCCCATTTGATCTTGTTGAGCGTAAGTTCCAGTAAATTCTACTGAAACTTCTGGTATTGTAAAATCGTCGTCGTTACCGCAAGATGCAAATCCAGTTAGAATGATACCTGCTAGTAAATATTTAAGTGTATGTAATTTCATAATAAATGTCTTTTTTAAATTTATTGTTTCACCTTAGCTTCAACCCACGTATTCCACACTTGGACATTGGTTCCAGCTGGGTGCGCAAAAGTTTCTCCTAAAGATTGGTTTGGAACTTCAATTACTATTGATAATACGTTAGTCCCGTCAAAACTGTCTGTAGCATTATCTGCTGTTTTAAAACCGCCATTAGGTCCAGTTGTTCCAGTGAAATCTCCAGGATCTGCACCTATTACAGCATTATAGGTTGTAAAATCAAAGAAGAAAGGATCTTGTCTAGGGCCAGCAAATAATTTACTTCCATTATTAGTGGTAGTTACAATAGGAGTTGCTCCAGTACTAATTTCTACAAATCCTATAAATTGAGATTCGTCTACTGTACTATTAAGTCCGGGAGTAGAAATCTCGTAAGGTCCAAAGAAATACATATTTCCATCACGAGGAATTGCTTGAATAACTCTATCTTCTATTAAATCTCCATCATTATCGATGTTAAATTCAATTAAAACGTTTTCATCAAAAGTGGCATCAGTGCCAGCAAGTGAGCTTTGCACATTGGCTACAAAAACGGTGTTATTTGCGTTTTCTGTACTTTCAAAAGCAAAATAATCTGTAATGTCTGCGGTCGATCCGCCTACGGCAGGAGCATCGAGGTGATCGGCTGCAATTAATGCACCAACTCCTAGTACTAAAGCTCCAGCAATTAAAATCTTAGGTAATTTTTTCATGGTATTGTGTTTATTTACTCTAACATACGCTGGAATTTTCGTATCGGTTTTCGTGATGTAGTTAAATAACTGTTAACTCAATCTTAAAATGCACTAATAGAAAATCACTTTTACAGTTAATTTGAGTAGTTAAATACCTTGAGTTTGCCATCACAGGAGTACTTAGGAAGTTTTTGCACAGTTTTATTTTTGTAAATAAAATCTTACAGAAAAGTTAAAAATGTTAAAGAAAATAAAATCATTATTCAGTCCATTCTGGAGTAAATGTCAAAAATCAGTGATGCACACTTTAATAGCAATCCGTTATTTTATGTTTTCAATAGTTGATTCTAAATGTATCTTAGAAATTTTTAAGACAGATCCTATATTAAATTGTTAAAGACATTACATTTGTTTTTTCGCTTTCGCGAAAGCGTATATCATATAGTAAGTTATATAAAGTAGGCATTTTATATTATTAAAGATTTAAACATATTTATGGAAGAATTTCAATCCCAAATTGTACCAGTAAGTTCACTAGCTGAGGATCGACGTGTTGATTTTTATAAGAAGACATACACACATGTTGCATTAGCCGTATTATTATTTATTGTCACTGAATATTTATTTTTTCAATCTCCTATTATAGTAAATTTTGCTATTTCTCTTACAGGTGGATGGAGCTGGCTGCTATTATTAGGCGGCTTTATGATTGTGACTAATTATGCCGAGGGACTTGCGCTAAAGTCTAGAGATCGTAATACGCATTATGTAGCTCTTGGCATTTATGTAATAGCAGAGGCATTTATATTTGTACCTTTATTACTTATGGCATTTACTATGGTAGATGGCGTTGAAATCTTGCAAAAGGCAGCAGTTATGACAATCTCACTTTTTGCGGGTCTTTCTGCAGTAGTAATACTTACAAAAAAAGACTTTTCATTTTTAAGAGCGGGGCTCACCCTAGGCTTTTTTATCGCAATAGGATTGATGATCGCAGGGACTATTTTTGGATTTGACTTAGGATTGTGGTTTAGTGTGGCAATGGTTGCTTTGGCAGCTGGATCCATCCTGTATACGACATCTAATATGGTACATAAATACAAAGAAGAACAATATGTAGCAGCTGCACTCGGATTATTTGCTTCTTTAATGCTGCTTTTTTGGTATATATTGAGAATATTTATGTCTAGGGAT
Organism: Dokdonia sp. Hel_I_53; assembly: GCF_007827465.1. Taxonomy (NCBI): domain Bacteria; kingdom Pseudomonadati; phylum Bacteroidota; class Flavobacteriia; order Flavobacteriales; family Flavobacteriaceae; genus Dokdonia; species Dokdonia sp. Hel_I_53. Next base: position 1,248,922 of record NZ_VISL01000001.1, on the reverse strand, counting down.
TAAAACCTAAACTTAGATTAACCAAAAAGCGCCTTTATTTAATAAAGGCGCTTTTTGGTTATAGATTTTTCTATTAGTTAATCTGAATATTTTAAGGAGGAGATCGCTTCAGAGGGGTTGTTTGCGTTAAAAACAAAGCTTCCAGCGACTAATACATCAGCTCCCGCATTAAATAACTTTTGGGCATTTTGATCAGTAACACCCCCGTCAACTTCTATTAGAGTATCAGCATTCTTATTTTTAATAAGTGCTTTGAGAGATTTTACCTTATTATAGGTGTTTTCTATAAAATGTTGCCCACCAAATCCAGGGTTTACACTCATCACACAAACGAGATCTATATCATGAATAATATTTTCCAAATGGTTAACATTTGTGTGCGGGTTAAGTGCCACTCCAGCCTTCATTCCAGCAGATTTAATTGCTTGAATTGTCCTGTGTAGGTGTGGGCACGCTTCATAATGTACGGTTAAAATATTTGCGCCAAGTTCTGCAAAAGTATCAACATAACGATCTGGATCTACAATCATTAAATGTACATCGATGGTTTTTGTAGCGTATTTTTTAATAGCTTTAAGAACGGGTGCACCAAAAGAGATATTAGGTACAAAAACTCCATCCATAATATCAATGTGAAACCAGTCTGCATCACTTTTATTGATGATCTCAATGTCTCGCTGTAAATTTGCAAAATCTGCTGCGAGTATGGAAGGCGCAATCATTTTTGAACTCATGGATTTTTTAGGTAAAGATAAAGGAATTGATCTTGAGGAGGAATATGGGGTTTACGTTTACGCTTTCGCGAAAGCATAACAAGATCCTACAAAACTTGTTATGTATTACAAATATAAATTTTAGCTGACTCTATGGAATGAAAAATCCCCGGTAATCAGCCGGGGATTCATTCATCAATCAAAAAACGAACAGTTATGATAAACTGTTGTTGCGGTTATTTAGTCGCTCTAAGCGTAAAATGCATTTTTAGTATGAGGTAAATATACGAAACCTTTTATAGGGTGTGTACCACTTTAGTAAATGTTAACGAGTCGTGTTAACATTTTATAGAAATAACACATCTTAACCTAAATAAGTCTTTAATATTTTACTGCGTGAGGTGTGTTTTAATCTACGTATTGCTTTTTCTTTAATCTGTCTTACTCTTTCACGGGTAAGGTCAAAGGTTTGACCTATCTCTTCTAACGTCATAGGTTGTTGATCTGCAAGTCCAAAATATAAACGTACAACATCTGCCTCTCGTGGAGTTAAAGTCTCTAGCGCTCTCTCAATCTCTGTTCGTAATGATTCCTGTAAGAGCTCTCGATCAGGATTTGGAGATTCACCAAAGTTTAATACATCATAAAGGTTAGAATCTTCACCCTCTACAAGTGGCGCATCCATACTGACGTGTCTTCCAGAATTTTTTAATGATTCTTTTACGTCACTTATTGTCATGTCAAGCTCTTTTGCAATTTCCTCAGGACTGGGAGGTCGCTCATTAGCTTGTTCAAGAAATGCATAGGTTTTATTAATTTTATTAATAGAACCAATTTTATTGAGTGGTAACCTTACAATACGAGACTGCTCAGCTAAGGCTTGTAAAATAGATTGTCTAATCCACCATACGGCGTAGGAGATAAATTTAAAACCTCGCGTTTCATCAAATCGTTGTGCTGCTTTGATCAACCCTAAATTACCTTCATTTATAAGATCAGGTAAGGTAAGTCCTTGATTTTGGTACTGTTTTGAAACGGATACAACAAAACGTAGGTTAGCTTTTGTAAGCTGCTCTAAAGCTCGATGATCTCCGGCTTTTATGCGTTGTGCAAGTTCTACCTCTTCGTCTGCAGTAATGAGATCTACTTTTCCTATTTCTTGAAGGTATTTGTCTAAAGAAGCTGTCTCACGGTTAGTAACTTGCTTAGTAATTTTAAGCTGTCTCATATTCTTATTATAAATCTGGGTTAGGGTATTGTAGTAGTTATACGTAGCAAATGTGCAAAATGTTACAAAAAACTTAAAGTTTTTTTTAAATAAAAAAAAAATTATACTTTCAGCCGTTACTCTATATAGGGTTCCAACACCTATTCTTAGTAAAATTTTCTTGTATACACTCTCATAAAATTCTTCAATGTTAGTGAGAAAAATAATTCACTTAAAACTATTTATAAGTCTAATTTGATCATTCAAATTTTTGTGGAGAAGATTCTCAAAAATTTTTAAAGCCACATAAGATTAAATACCTTTGCGTCCTATGATATCACTTCCACTTTTTATATCAGGAGCCGAAATCGCTTTTATAATCTTTATAGTGATAATGGTTTTTGGTGCAGATAAAGTCCCAGAAATAGCCCGTGGCTTAGGTAAAGGAATGCGTCAACTAAAAGATGCTACTAATGATATTAAATCTGAGATTACAAAAACTGCAGAGCGTAACGACATTGATCTTGATGTAACTAAAGATATAAGAAAGGAAATTGATAAGGCAAAGGAAGATATTAATGATATCACTGGCCCTATTAAGCGCTCGCTATAAATCCTTTTTTCTGGAATTTAAAAATTAATGCCAGAATAAGTATAACTTCTTCGTCTTCACTAATATCTATTACGTTTATATATTCGACTTCATATGCATTAAAATCATAGGTAGTATTTATTGATAATCTGAAAATAATCCTGTATAAAATTCAATAGTTTTCTTATTTATTTGCGGTAAATGGATTTATGACTGCTTGATATTATTGAAATCGTAATATTTTAGCTTTATTTTAAGATTATTTTAATATATTGATCTCTTCAAACATAAACAACTAAATATGAAAAGATCAAAAATGTATCTTGCAGGAGCTATCCTGCTAGTAACTCTTTCTTGTACTAACGAAGAAGAGTTAACCCCTACCGACTTTACAGAAGATATCACAATTGATTTACAACAGTCAAGTAAATTTTTATCAATAGATGAAATAAACAAGATTATTGATAAGTCTTTTTATGAAAAAAAATCTTTTTCGTGGGATGATGTAGCTACTAATGTACTCTGGAGTGCCGCTGTGCATGGAGGTAATATGATAACCATAGGATATGGTAAAAAGAATGAAAGCTTTCATGAGGAAAAAAATTCTCGTATATCCTCTATACAAAATGAATTTATACAACTTGTACAGGAGAAAGAAGGAAAAACAAAATCTACTCTAAAGGTGAAGTCTGATGATGTTCTTAATGTTATTGATGTTGAAGTTACATTACTAGAGACAGTAAGGGAGCTTCGAGCAACTCAAAATTTACGTTATTTAGAACCTAATGGATATTCATTTTACCAATTAAAGCAAGAAAAAAGTGCTTCTCAACAAAGAAGTGCTGGCTGTGATACAAATGGACAGGCCTTAAATAATAATGATTATAGATCAATATCTCCAGGAGCAAAACTTCCTTGGACCTTTGATTATCACAATATTGAATCTGCTTGGTCTCAATCTACAGGTAAAGGTGTTACCATTGGTATTATAGATACCGGATTATCTCCTAATCAACCGTTACTTGGTTCAAATTTTGGGGATGGAGCATCTATAAATAATCGTACAGTAGAAAAATACGGAACATACATCGACTCCGCTTGGTGGTGGTCTAATAATATTGATGGCCCTAACGATCAGTGTGGGCACGGTACGAGCATGGCCTCTGCAGCAGTAGCGCCTAGAAATAATGACGGTCTGCCAGTAGGAGTTGCCTACGATGCAAACCTGGTTATGTATAGAGGAACTGCAGATGTTGTACTAGATGATTACCATGAGCGCAAGGGGGTTTCTAATGCACTAAAGGCACTTGCAAATAGAAGTGATGTAAAAATTATATCCATGTCTATCGGCTACCCTTGGGGTATTGGAAATGTAGAAGATGCTGTTAAGTATGCTTATAGTAAAGGTAAGCTCATATTTGCAGCTGGAGGAACTTCAACGTCATTAACAAATTGGTATCCAGTAATTTTCCCTGCGAGTATGTCTGAGGCTATAGCAGTTACGGGAATTACGGATTATAATGGAGGGTATAGAAAATGTGATATCTGTCACGACGGAAACGAAATAGAATTCACCATTGTTATGGAGCGTGACGGTGATGATAGTAGGAATAGCCCAGTATTAGGTTTTAATAATGGTCAATCTGATTATGTAGGGGGTTCATCTGTAGCGACGGCCACTACCGCGGGTATAGCAGCATTAGTTTGGTCAAAGTATCCCTCTTGGTCTAGAGCACAGGTGTTGAATAAGATGCGTAGTACTTCTGACCTATATGGTAATACAAGTAGCAACTATGGTTACGGAAATTTAGATGCAAGCGCAGCCGTACAATAGTTTTATAAAATTTTTAGTCGTCCTAAAATAGGTTGACAATGATTCAATAATTAGATCAATCCTGCGTAGCTAGCTTCGCAGGATTTTTTATGCTTTCGCGAAAGCTAACGTTTAAAAACTCTGCTTATAGTTAAACCGTCACGAATAGGAAGTATAACTGTCTCCACACGTGGGTCTTCGTGTATCATTTTGTTATAATCTAGTAACACCGCAGTATCTATATCTTTATCTTTTAAAGGTTTTGTGACTTTGCCACTCCACAAAACATTATCAGTGAGAATAACACCTTCAGGATTCATTTTATCAATGATCAAATTAAAATAATTAATATAATTAGACTTATCTGCATCAATAAAAACTAAGTCAAAAGTAGTATTAATTGTAGGGATGATGTCAATTGCCATCCCTAAATGCTGTATGATCACTTCACCGTAAGGTGAAGAATCAAAGTGCTTCCGTTGAAAGTCAACCATTTCCTCTTTAATGTCAATGGTATGTAAAAGACCATTTTTTTTTAAGCCTTCTGCGAGACACAATGCACTGTAGCCTGTAAAAGTTCCAATTTCTAAAATGGATATAGGTCGTAGGAGCTTAGAAATCATACTTAATACCCTTCCTTGGTAAGGTCCAGAGAGCATTCTAGGTTGTAAAATCTTTTGGTAAGTTTCTTTTGTGAGTCTTTTCAAATGCTCGGGTTCATTTGCCGAGTGCCTCACTACATAATCATCGAGTTCTTCTGGTAAAAAATGCATAGTAGTCGATTAAATAATCTCTAGCTCTTACGTATAATAGTAATTTAATTTTACTTTTATGAATTTGTGACTGAAATATCATTAAAAGAACCACTTGTAATGGTTACAATTTCATTAGCACCAGAGGAATTACTTCTTACTGCAACAAATTCAAAAGTTCCAGAGATTAAACCAGAAGATTCAGTGTAAGAGGTAATAGTTATAGAGCCTTCTCCACCTTCATTCTCCGTATTAAAAAAACGATTATCGCCAGCTGGAAGATATATTCCTGTGCCTTCCACAGTAAATCCAGAAAGGTCAAAAGTACCCTCCCCAATAAAATTATTTATACTGATAGATATAGTATCAGCACCGGTATTTGATGCTGTTATGTTTAGTACACCAGATTGAAGACTTGCCCCAACAGAATTACCAGAAGCCGCAAAAGTATCACCATCAATGGTGGCAACAATTTCTCCACGATCAGCTATTTGTGTGCTATCGTCATCATTAGATGAGCAGCCTATAATAAAAAGCATCACAAGGAATAGTACCTGTGGAAATTTAAAATTTTTCATATTTATTGTGGGTTTAACTAGAAGTTCTTAAAGAAACTATTCTCAATTTTAAATATGGAAGTATTATTACTGAAAAGTAACTGAAAATGATCCTTCTGTGATAGTATATGTTTCAGTGGTTTGTTGTAAAATATCTTCTGCTACAAATTGAAACGTACCACTCATTGACCCAGCGACATCATCATAACTATCTATGGTTACTGTTCCGCCAGATTGAGCTACATATGAACTACCTCCACTAGTTATATCAGGAGTGTAAAGCGCAGTTGAATTTGCAGAAGAGGTTGTAGATGAGAGATCGTAGGTTCCAATCGCAATAGCACCATTTAAGGTAATAGTGATATTCTGGTTTGTATTTGTATTATTTGCAATGATGGTCTTACTAATTACGCCGTTCATTTCAGAATCAAAAGCTGCAACATTATTTGCGCTAAAAGCTACATCATCTATTATTGCTTCGAGAGTGTTATTAGTATTTCCTTCTGTAAGAATACCTTGTAGGTTTAAATCTGTAAAACTACCACTGGAGATTACTACGGTCTCTGTAGTGATTTCTTGTGTATTGATATCAATATTTTCTTGTATTGCTGTAAAATTAAAAGTACCAGATACATAGCCCTCTAAAGAATTAAATTCTGTAATAGTTATTGACCCAGAACCTCCATCTGCGATAGAGAGATATGTTGTGTCATCTCCTACTGCAAAATATGCACCAGTACCAATCGAAGCTGATGTTGAAAGATCATAACTACCCTCTCCTTGAAATGTTGGGATGGTTAGGAATATAATATTTCCGCCACTATTAGTTCCATCAATACTCAGGCTGCCTCCAGAAAAACGAGCATTGGCTCTTGCTCCACTAGCTGTAAAGAGTTCGCCATCTACAGAGGCAAAAAATTGACCATCTCTGTTAGTCACTATGTCACCACTATTATCAACAGTGCAACTTGTAATGATAAGCAATGGAAGTAAAACAAAAATAAATTTGGATAAATTCATTGGGAGAAGATTTAAAATTAAACCACAATAATACTATATTTTAATCGACAAAACACCATTTTTGTTCGATAAAAGTTAGGTAATCAAAACATTGAGGTACTGCTATGATTCATTCATAATCCTTTTCCTAAATGCTTCTTTACGCTTTTCATCATCTCCGTATAACCATTGCACAACGTTGTCATCCCATATTTGGTCGTATTCTGTTGGATTAATGATTTTGCGTTCTAAGGCGAGATCTAATATTTTTCCAGGATAGCTACTTTGGTCTGTACTTTCCATCTCTCCAAGAGGGTAAGGATCATCTAGACCCATAACTACTTGTTTGCTACCTTGATTTTCGATAACCATTTGTAAGCTATTCGTATCGTGAACTAATGTGTCGAAGAAAATGTTAGGGTGGCCAACAGACTTTCGTGGGTGTGATTTACCCTCAAATAGATCTGGACGTCCATCAAAACCTTGTATCCTACGACCTAAGTTGATTTGAGCAAGTTGGCCACCATGCGCAAAACATACTCTCATACCCGGATATTTATCTGCATAGCCATTTAAGGTCAGAAAATGATATGCATCTGCACATTGTGCAAGCATCCATATAAGGTGAAATCTCCAACTTGTATTTTCAAGTTTGATAAACTTCTCTCCATCATACGGATGAATTTCTACAGCAAGATTATATTTACTCGCAAGCTCAAAAATAGGCTCGTTCTCTTCATCAAAAATACAGCGCCACGTACCTATAGTATCCATATAGTGAGTTGGGAGGCATAATAAATCCATTCCCAAAACTTCCACACAGCGTTCTATTTCCCATAAAGCACCACGTACAAAACCTGGATGCACTACAAAACCGGTCGTAAACTTATCTGGATGTTCTTTTTGAACTCTAGCATTAAAATCATTCTGAAATTTAAGCGCTTGCTTCATTTCTTCAATGCGCAACCCATTTCCGTACAGTTGCGACAAATTCAGCACCACAGCGTGATCGACTTTGTTGCGCTCCATCCATTCTAATTTTTCGTGTAAGAAAAAACTAGAATCAGTAACTGGTCGACTCCAATCTTTTTGGAGCATAAACTTTCGGTCCTTATCCACCCAAAAAATCCCTTTATCCTTCATAAATTGAGGAATCTCTTCTGGATAAGGAAGTAGATGCGAGTGCCCGTTTATACGCAGTTTTTTAGTCATAGGTTAAATTTACAAAGATTTAGTACGTCCACCATCTACAGGCACATTTATTCCATTGATAAAAGAGGCGGCTTCACTCGCTAGAAAAACAATTGCATTTGCTACCTCTTCAGGTTTTGCAAATCGATTTGCTGGCGAAGCTTTAGCCATTGTTTTAGAAACTTCGTCTACAGTCTTTCCTGTCTTCTTTGCTTTATTCTCAATAATTTCAGAAAGTCTGCCAGTTGCAGTTGCTCCTGGAAGTACATTGTTTACAGTGATACCAAATTGCCCGAGCTCATTTGCCATGGTTTTACTCCAGTTTGCCACGGCACCACGTATGGTGTTACTCACGCCTAGACCATCGAGAGGTTGCTTTACAGAAGTAGAAATCACATTGATAATCCTACCGTAACCTTCAGATTTCATGCTAGGAATTACCGTTTGTGCTAATAAGTGATTGGTTTGTAAATGTTGAGTGAACGCTTTCGCGAAAGCGTCTACATCAGCATCTACAATGGGTCCACCTGGAGGTCCACCCGTATTATTAATTAGAATATGATATACATTTTCAGTTGCTGAAACAGCTTCTGCCACCTGTCGCGGATTTGTAAAATCTGCAACTACGTAACTGTGTTGTTGATTGCCATTATTTGGTAACTCTGCAAGTACGGCTTTTAGCTTTTCCTCTGTTCGGGCTGCGAGAGTCACATTTGCTCCTTCTTCGGCTAGTCCAATTGCGGTAGCTTTTCCAATTCCTGCAGTAGAACCGCAAACAAGGGCATTTTTATTAGTTAGATTTAACTTCATAGTAACTTATTGTAAGGCTCGATAATATTCCAGCCATTTTTTAATTATATTTTATACACACATTCTTAGCCTCTGTAAAAAATCGTAATGCTTCAAAACCACCTTCGCGACCAACACCACTGGCCTTAACTCCGCCAAAAGGGGTACGTAAATCCCGATTCATCCAGGTGTTTATCCAAACGATTCCTGCTTCAAGAGTATTTCCTAGTCGCATGGCTCTATCTAAGTTTTGCGTCCATACTGTTGCAGAAAGTCCGTACTTGGTTCCGTTTGCTAGCCTTAGGGCTTCATCATCTTTGTCAAAAGGCATGATGGTGACGATGGGGCCAAAGATTTCTTCTTGATTTAATCTACAATGATTATTTGACACTTCAATTACAGTTGGTTGTAAGTAATATCCTTTTTCATAGCCATCAACATTTACTCGTTTACCACCAGAAAGTATTTTACCACCGTAATCTTCAGCATGCTTGATGTAGTCTTCAACTTTTTCTAAATGCGACTTAGATACAAGTGCTCCTAAGTTTGCATTCTCTTGTGCTGGATGAGCCACAACTAGTTCTTCAACTCTACTAATGAAATCCCTCTTGAACTTCGCATAAATAGACCTTTCAACAAAAATTCGGCTACCACAGAGGCAAATTTGCCCTTGATTTGCAAAAGAACTGCGTAGGGTAGTAGAGAGCATCTCTTCATAATTACAATCTGCAAAAATGAGGTTGGGGTTTTTACCGCCAAGTTCTAAGGATAGTTTTTTAAACATTGGGGCACAAGTGCGAGCGATGTGTTCTCCCGTTTTTGTTCCTCCCGTAAAACTGATTGCTTTAATATCTGGATGTTCTAAAATAGCCTTTCCTGTAGTATTTCCTAATCCATGAACAATATTGAGAACGCCTGCTGGCAATCCAGCATTTGTACAAATTTCTCCTAGTAGGTAAGCTGTCATTGGGGTTACTTCACTTGGCTTTGCAATGATGCAATTACCTGCAGCAATTGCGGGTGCAATTTTCCACGTAAAAAGATACAATGGTAAATTCCACGGCGAAATGCATCCCACAACGCCTATGGGTTTTCTTAGCGTAAAGTTTATGGTGTTTGTACCAGTACTCTCGTGACTTTCGCTAGCAAACTGGGTGATAGCATTAGCAAAAAATCGAAAGTTACTAGCCGCTCTCGGTATGTCTACTGTTGTAGCAAGTGAAATGGGTTTTCCATTATCTCTACTTTCGGCCTCAGCTAATTTTTCGAGTTGTGCTTCAATGCCTTCTGCAATTTTTAATAATATACGACTGCGCTCCTCCAGTGTGGTAGATGACCAAGCCGGGAATGCCGCTTTCGCGAAAGCGGTAGCCTCCTCAACATCATGAGAATTACTATTGGGTATTTGCCCATAAACTTCACCCACAGATGGATCATAATTGTCTAGCCAGTCATTAGATAATGGCTTTTGATAAGCGCCGTTTATGTAATTTTTTATTTTCATAAAGTTTGAAGCAATTGCTGAATTTAGAAATGCTAATTATTCAGGTTTATAAGCCATCACCTTTATCTCTACCACAAGATGAGGATGAGGTAATTGGTGCACCGCAACGGTGGTTCTAGCAGGTCCAGTCACTTTATTAAAAAATTCACCGTACACTTCGTTGTACCCGCCAAAATCATTCATGTTTACTAAAAAAGAAGTGACATCAACCACATCTTCCATAGTGGCACCAGCAGTGGCAAGTGTTTTTTTGATATTTTCTAAAACTGCTCTTGTTTGTTCTTTAATATCCAGATGCATAGTTCCCATTTCATCTTTTACATGCACGCCAGCAAGTTTATTATCTGCTCTACGGCTACTAGTTCCAGAGATTAAAAGAAAATCTCCCGCACGCTTAATAAGCGGATATGCTCCACGCGGTTTAACTTTTTTCTCATTAAATGGATCTCCTTCTAACCTTAAATCTAATTCTTTATCACTCATTCTAATTTATTTTATTTCCTTAGTACGTTGTCATCGTCTAAGACATTCTGTGTCGCTTGTTGTACTTTATTTAATTTCGCTTTAAGCGAAAGTGTATCTGGAAGTAGTCCATCGTCCAGTAAATTGAGAATCGCTTTATTTTGAGCTCTTCCACGAAGCATGGCTTCTCTATATCCTATATCCTCGTTGAAAGTTACCAAACTATATTTAGAGTAATACGTTTCTGGAAACTCTTTTTCAAACATCGTTTCTAGCTTTCTCTTTTCTTGAAACATAGGGTGTGCGGTATGTTCTTTCATCTCATGAAAATTGTCTACAGCGAGATCTGCAATGGCATCGGTATCTGGTTTTCTAGTCTTTTCAAATTCTTGAAACACTTTCTCCCATCCTTGCTCTCCAAACGTTTCTAATGCTTCGTCAAAAACAACAACATCTTCAAAACTGGCATTCATTCCTTGTCCATAAAATGGAACGATGGCATGAGCAGCATCACCAATGATACATGTTTTTCCAAATGCACTCCACGGATGACACTTTATCGTTCCTAAAGGACCTACGGGGTTTTCTTTAAATTCTGTTACTAAATCTGGCATCATCGCCACAGCATCTGGAAATTGTCTTGTAAAATACTCCTTAATAGCCTCAGGATTAGAAAGTGATTCAAAACTGTCTAGAGCATCTTTATAATCTAGAAAAAGCGTTACTGTAAAACTTCCATCAACGTTAGGCAATGCGATAATCATATCGCGACCTCTTGGCCAGATGTGTAGTGCGTTCTTTTCGGTCTGGTAATCTCCATCTGGAGCAGGAGGGAAGCTTAATTCTTTATACCCATGCCCTAAGTAATCTTGCGAAAAGCTGAATAAGAAGTCCTTGCTCATATACATACTTTTACGTACCGCAGAACCTGCACCGTCTGCACCTAGGATAATATCTGCGGTTATGGTTTGCTCTTCTTTGGTGAGGTAATCTGTAAAAGTTGCTGTGGCATTCTTAAGATCTACAGAAGTACATGACTGATTGAAATATACTTGTAGTGTGTCATGCTCATCTGCCGCATTTAATAATAAAATATTGAGATCGGTACGAGAGATAGAATTGATATACTCGTTTTCTCTACCAGAATATGGACTGAATAACGTGTCGCCTTTTTCATCATGCAACATTCGGCCGTTCATTGGGATACATAATTCTTTTACTCGGTCTTCTAAGCCCACTAACCGAATCCCCTTGAGCCCTCTATCTGATAACGCAAGATTGATGGATCTTCCAGCATCTTGATGCACAGCTCTTAAGTCAGGCCTCTTTTCCATTAGACTCACTTTGTAGCCTCGTTGTACCATGCGCAAAGCAAGTAAGGATCCGCAAAGGCCCGCGCCTATGATTAATATATGTTCTTTTTGTTTCATTATTCTTTTTGATCTCGTTGAGCGTTCAGTTACTTTCTGTTCTGATCCATTGTTTTTGCGACGGCTTCTTCTTGTGGGTTGCCATTTTCGCGCAAGCGTTCTATAATCTGATTATGATTCTTTACATCCCTATTTTGAGACATTTTTTTTGCAGCCTCAATACTATTAATTTCTACTTCAAAACCTATTATGCCATCGAGTTGGCGCATTGTTTTCTCTGATAAAGAATCCATGTTGACAGGGTTCTCTTGAGGTTTTTCATATGTATTCATCAATGCTTTTACAGAGTTATATAATCCTTCTCTGTCAAGAATTTTTAAAACGCCTCTCACTTGTACAGCAATATAATTCCAAGTAGACACTTCTTCAAAATCATACCAGCTTGCCGAAATGTAACTATGTGGACCATTAAAAATACCAAGTGCTTCTACACCATCTATAAGATGCTCCACTTGCTCATTCATTTTTGAAATATGACCGTGTAAGATTTCTTTCCCGTCCTCACGCATGGTAATTTCTAAAGGAATGTGGGTAGCACAAGACCTACCATCTTTATTCGTAACAAAAATTCCAAAGGCATTTGCTTTTAAAAACGTGCGAATTTCTTGCGCATTTTCGTTCTTATAAATGTCTGGGATGTACATTAAAGAATATTTTTAAGGCGCTCTACCATTTCAAATACATCTTGGTAGCTATTATATAATGGTGCTGGTGCCACGCGTATGACATCTGGTTCACGCCAGTCTGAAATTACTCCAGCATTTGTAAGCTGCTCATGCAAACTTTTATCGGCATTTTTCACTTGAATACTTAGCTGGCACCCACGTTGTGTAGGGTCAGAAGGAGTGATGATAGAAATCCTATCGTTGTTTAAGTCATCGATGAGAAACTCAAGATACCCTGTAATTTTTTCTGACTTTTCACGTATGTTTTTCATACCCGCTTGAGCAAAAATAGCTAAGCTTGCCTTCACAGCAGCCATACTCAAGATAGGAGGGTTTGATAATTGCCATCCTTCGGCTGTTGGGATTGGGTCAAATCCTTTGCGCATGTTAAATCTCGTATCTTTATTTTGTCCCCACCACCCCGTAAAACGCTGAATTTTTTCATCTTTATGATGGCGCTCATGTACAAAACATCCACCTAAACTTCCAGGGCCACTGTTGAGGTATTTATAGGTACACCATACAGCAAAGTCAGGTCCGTTTTTATGTAAATTAGGCATAATGTTACCTACACCATGCGCGAGGTCAAAACCTACTTTGCTGCCATTAGCATGTCCTAATTGAGTGATTTTTTGAATAGGGTAAAATTGACCCGAATAGTAATTAGTATTACCAATTAGCAACAATGCAATACTTTCACCATGTTCTTTTACTATTGCCTCAAGATCTTCATATCTACAAAGTTCTTCTCCCTCCCTAGGTTTCCATAATATTAAGGTGTCATTTGGATTAAAACCGCGCTGTCTTATTTGACTTTCTACCGCATATTTATCAGACGGGAAAGCGTCGCTCTCGATAACGATTTTATGACGCTTTTTTGTAGGATTATAAAAGGAAACCATCATCAAATGAAGGTTAGTTGTGAGCGTATTCATGACTACAACTTCATGTGGTTTTGCGCCCACGATTTCTGCCATGGGTTTTGCTAGTTCCTCATGATACGGCATCCAAGGATTTTCTGCATCAAAATGTCCTTCTACACCTAGGTTTGCCCAGTCGTTTAGTTCTTGTTCTATATATTGAGCAACAACTTTTGGCTGGCAGCCTAGACTATTCCCGCAAAAATAAATGAGCTCATTCTCATCATTGTCTACTGGAATGTAAAATTGATCTCTATACGATTTTAATGGGTCTTGCTGATCTTGCGCTTTCGCAAAAGCGAGATTATTTTCATATTTCATACAAATGGCTGTAGCTATCTTATTTCTTGTATAAAAATAGGGATTTTGCTAGACCTATATTGTAGGAATTGAAGTGAAAGAAACTTCATTAGAAAATGAATTCGTTAAAATTTTAACATTTATCTAGTTGTGTATGTAAGAAGTGAAATTATATTTGTCACGCTTAATAAGAGTCATACTAATTGAATAATATTAAAAGAATGAGAAAATTATTACTAGTAGCAGTCCTTTTTATAGGGACAATTGTACAAATGAATGCACAGGAAGCAGATAAATTTCGTTTCGATTTTGATTTAGGGTACGCAATTCCACAAGGAGGTGGCGGTGGCGGGGTAGCCTTTTATCTAGAACCAAAATGGAACATTGAAGATAATATGAGCGTAGGTTTACGATTTGGTGGTGCTGCGCTGGTAAAAAATATAGAGTACTCTGACAACAATCAAGAGGCTGAAGCTGAAGTTGGTGTTAATGGTTCTTATGTAGGAACGTATGATTATTATTTTAACGACGGGTCGTCTTCATTTGCACCTTTTGTTGGCGGAGGTTTGGGATATTATTCTGTAGCTAGCGTTGCTATTGATGGGAATAGCTCAGGAACCGCAGATTTGGAAGGGAGTGGTAAATTTGGTGCCATGATTCGCGGTGGTTTTAATTGGGCAGGTTTTAAAATGACATTAGACTACAATATTGTTGGTAAGAGTGATCTTCAAGATTTTAATGGTGACGTGGTAGGAACTACTAAAAATGGCTATTTAGGAATTTCTTTAGGCTTCTTCGTAGGTGGAGGTAAATGGGGTAGATAAAAATCAATTTTCACATAATACTAAACCCACTTCCATATTTTGAAGTGGGTTTTTTTTATGTGATCACGCTTTTGCGAAAGTGTAACTCAATTTTTGAAACAAATTTTCACAAGATTTCCCTAAGCCAGATAAAAAGCAATTATCTCAAAAGTACTCCTTATCTTTGCCAGCTATGACAAAACAAGCTTCAGAAGCGATACAGGCACAGGTAGATCTCGGGGAAATGCTTCCTCTTATGGAAGAATTTTATACCATTCAAGGAGAAGGTTTTCATAAAGGGACAGCTGCATACTTTATTCGTGTAGGCGGTTGTGATGTAGGTTGTCATTGGTGTGATGTAAAGGAAAGCTGGGATGCTGCAATACATCCACCTACCAGTGCAGATACTATTGCTCAAAATGCAGCAAAATACTCTGATACAATTGTTGTTACAGGAGGGGAACCTTTAATGTGGGATATGAACCCACTTACTGAAAAGTTGAAAAGCCTTGGACTTACAACTCATATAGAAACTTCTGGTGCTTATCAACTTTCTGGAGAATGGGATTGGATTTGTTTATCACCAAAAAAGCGAATGCTCCCAACACCTTCAGTTCTAGAAAAAGCAAACGAGCTTAAAGTTATTATTTTCAACAAATCTGATTTTACTTTTGCAGAGAAACATGCAGAGCAAGTAGGGGATGATTGTATTTTATATTTACAGCCAGAATGGTCTGTACGGGATAAAATAGTACCTCTTATAGTAGATTATGTGATGGCAAACCCTAAATGGAAGGTGAGTCTACAAACTCACAAATATTTAAATATCCCTTAGAAAAATAGTTTTAGCTTTTCCAAAGCTTTCGATACTATCAGATATACCAAATGCAGATTATGTAATTTGTTGGATTACGCTTTCGCGAAAGCGTACGTATCCAAAACTTATTTTACCGCACAAAAAAATCCGCTACTGTCATAGTAGCGGATTTTAATATTTATAGAGATTAAGAATTATGCTTCTAGTTCTTCATCTTTCTTTGGTTCTTTTAAACCTTTTTTCTGTACGGTATCAAACATCACTGGTGTTGCAATAAATAGTGATGAATATGTACCAACAATCACACCTACGATTAATGCAAACATTAATCCTCTAATAGATGGAGCTCCTAAGAAGAAGATCGCTAGTAGTACTATTAAAGTAGTTACAGAGGTGTTAAGTGTACGGCTTAATGTACTATTAAGTGCTTGGTTTATTAATTTACCAAACCCTCTTGTTGATCCATGTTCTTTAATATACTCACGTATACGGTCAAAAACAACCACGGTATCATTCAGGGAGTATCCAATCACCGTAAGGATAGCGGCAATAAAGTTCTGATCTACTTCCATATCAAACGGCATGATATTTTTGAAAATTGCAAATACACCGAGTACTAATAATACATCATGGAAAACAGCAGCAACTGCCCCAAGAGAGAACTGCCATCTACGGAAACGTAATAAGATGTATAAGAACACTACAATTAAAGAACCGATAACTGCAAATAATGCACCTTTCTTAATATCATCTGCAATCGTAGGTCCTACCATATAGTATTCCATCTTACCTACTTGCTTGTCATCTGAGCTTTTTGCAAATGCTTCGTAGCTCATTCCATTTGGTAAGTATGGAGTTAATGCGCCAAATAGTTGTCTTTCAATTTCAGCATCTATATCTGTACCTGTTTCATCAATACGATATTTGGTAGTAATCTTTAATTGATTATCTGCTCCAAATGTTTTGACATCTGCACTTTCAAATTCTGCAACTAAAGCATCTTCCACCTCTTGTGCATTCATAGGTTGATCAAAACGAACTGTAAAGGTACGACCTCCTACGAAGTCAATACCAGCATTAAGACCGCCAGTAAATAATGCTGCTAATCCAACAACAATTAGAAGACCAGAGATAGCATAAGCAATCTTACGTTTTCCTAAAAAATCTATTTTGTTATTTACAAAAAGATTCTTAGTCATTCCTGTGGCAAACTCAAGTGATTTTCCATTCTTACCGTAACCGTCAATAAATAAACGTGTTATGAAGATTGCACAGAATAGAGAAGTTGCAATACCTATCATAAGCGTTGTAGCAAATCCTTGTACAGGACCTGTTCCAAATAAGAATAGAATTAATGCTGTTAGGAACGTAGTAATATTCGCATCAAGAATAGATGATAGCGCGTTGTTGAAACCATCTTTAATAGCATCTTTTTGAGACTTACCTTTTCGTAATTCTTCTTTAATACGTTCGAATATAAGTACGTTTGCATCTACAGACATACCTATAGTAAGTACTATACCTGCAATACCAGGAAGTGTTAAAACAGCACCTAGTCCAGCAAGTACTCCAAAAATAAAGAGGATGTTTACTACCAAAGCGATATCTGCAAAAAGGCCTGCTTTTCCGTAGTAAAATACCATCCATAAAAGCACGAATAATAGTGCAATTAAGAATGATAAAATTCCAGAATCAATTGCTTCTTGGCCTAATGATGGTCCTATTTCCTCTGCCTGAATAATTTTTGAGGAGGCTGGTAATTTACCTGCATTAAGTACAGTTGCAAGATCTTGTGCACCTGCTACTGTAAAGTTTCCAGAGATTTCTGTACTTCCACCTTTAATTTCTTGACGAGCGGTCGCAGCAGAGTATACATTGTTATCCAGTACAATCGCAATAGCGTTTCCTTTTTGAGCAACTTCACGTGTCATTTTTGCCCATTGGTTCACTCCTTGTCCCTCAAAATCAAGTCCAACAGAAGGCTGTTGAGTTTGCGTAAATTGCTGGCGAGAATCATTCACAACGTCTCCATTCATATAAGGAGCACCTTGCCTGTTGGATTCTAAAGCATACAGTGCTACAATATCAGCTCCTTCATCTTCAGGTACACCCCAAGCAAATTTTGCGTAACGTAATGAAGATGGGCGTTTTTTAATAACTGCAGGATTTCTCAAGTAAGAATTAATCGTTGCAGTATCTTTTACAGCTGCAAAACCTACAGTAGGAACTTGACTGAATTGAAACGCTTGTTGATTAGGACTAAAAATTTTAAATAGGGGTCCAAAATCTTGCTCCTCTACTTCTTCTTCGTCCACATCTTTTAAAAGATCAGAAACGCTATCGTCTAGCGTACTATCTTTCTCAACTTCAGTTTCTTTCACTTCTGGAGAAACGATAGCACGTAATGCTTCATTTGCTTGACCTAGATAGTTAATTACATCCCCTGCATAATGTGTTTCGTAAAACTCAAGTTGTGCTGTTTTTTCAAGAAGCCCTCTCACACGGTCAATATCCTTTGCGCCTGGAAGTTCAACCAGAATACGTCCGTTGTCCCCTAAACTTTGAATATTTGGTTGGGTAACTCCAAATTTATCAATACGATTACGTAGCGTTTCAAAAGCAGAGCCTATAGTTTCTTGAATTTCTTTTTCAAGTACTGTAGCTACTTGATCATTATCCATAGAAGTATCCACCTTACCTTCTAAAACAACATTTGAAAAGATATCTGGTGATGCTAGTGTTCCTCCTTGATCATTAAATTCTGTCAAGAAATCTTCAAAATAGGTATTTTGACTATCCTTTTGAGCTTGATCAGTTGCGTCTAGTGCGGCAATAAAAGCTGGATCTGTACTGTTATTTGCAAGACCACCTAAAATATCACGTACAGAAATTTGCAGTATTACGTTAATACCTCCTTCAAGGTCAAGTCCTTTATTAAGTTCTTTTTCCTTTGCGTCATTATAGGTGATACCAGCAAAGATTGGATTTGCTCCTATACTGTCTAAATACGAACGCTCAAGATAGTCTTGTCTATCTGCGTCACCTGGTGCTTGCGCCACGGCATAGGCCTTAGCTTCATCTTCTGTTTTATTAGAGAAATACGTAAATGATAGTTGGTAAATACATACCAAACCAAAAATTATCGCAAAAAATCTAATGAGTCCTTTGTTTTGCATTTTTAATGTTTGTAGTAATTTAAACAAGTATTATAAGTACTTGCCTAAATAGATTGATAATATAATTAATAATAGGCGCCCTATTTCATCGAAGAAGTTGAGCGGGTGATAAGACCATAAGTATAAAAAAACTTAGGTGTAAGATAATCTTGTAAGAATTTAAGAAATAGGACCAGCACGTACCTCTGGTATTTTGTACTGGAGATTTTTAATTACAAGTGCGGTGTATAGATGAACTGCCTTTGTTTTAGCCTTGTAAAGATTTTTTTCTTTGGCTTTCTGCTTACTAATAAAAGCATAGTTATCAAAGCTAGTAGCACGTGTTGTTTCTGATTTTGATTCAATGATATGCCCCACGGGACCATCAAAATCGCTTGAGTATTGAATTTTGTAAATATCTAACTCATAGTAAATAGTGCTTTTTTCAGTAGGGAAGGAATTTTTACAGGAGGAAGTATACGACTTATTCTCAATTATTTCGTTAAAAATATTTTGGATTTGAGAAACGTCTAGCTTACTGTGGTAGCTGAGTTTCAAGGTGCCGTCCAGTAGATCTTCAACCTTTATATTACTTGCGCCCGTGCTTTGTAATTTACTAGTAACTAGAGCAATTGCGTCATGAGTAGTATTAGGCCCTTTTTGTGAAGTCGAAAATGTAATGAGAATCTCCTGATTAGGCACATCTTTTTGCTCCAAGCTTATTCCTAATATAGCTAGGGCAATTACAAACGCACTTAAAAACCACTTGTTTCTCACAAACTTATTTATTTATTCAGCAAGCGCACAAATATAATATTATCAGTCTAAGTAGCAAATAATTTGGTATGTACTTATTTAATTATTATAAGTTCTGAGTTTATTAATCTTAGAGGTGCTAATTACGCTTTCGCGAAAGCGTAAAAAAAAGTCGCCTGTCATATAAAAAATAACAGGCGACTTAAACTTTTTTTAAATGGCTCTATAACTCAAGCAAACCATTTGTTTTCTTAACGCCCTCAGCACTTTCAGCAAGGTGGGCTTTCTCAGCGTCATTGAGATTAATTTCTACAATTTTTTCAATACCATTTTTTCCTAATACAACTGGAACCCCGATACAAAGATCAGATAAACCATACTCCCCGTCAAGAAGTGTAGAACAAGGAAAAATTTTCTTTTGATCACAAGCAATGGCTTGAACTAATCCTGATACTGCAGCTCCAGGAGCATACCAAGCAGAAGTCCCTAAAAGCCCAGTAAGGGTTGCACCTCCTACTTTAGTATCTTCCATTACTTGATTGAGACGATCTTCTGAGATAAACTCAGATACTGGAACACTATTCCGAGTAGCTAACCTAGTTAAGGGTACCATTCCTTTGTCAGAATGCCCTCCTATCACCATACCGTCAACATCAGAAATAGGCGCATCTAAGGCTTCTGCTAATCTGTATTTGAAACGAGCACTGTCAAGAGCTCCGCCCATACCAATAATTCTATTTTTAGGAAGACCTGTAGCTTTGTGTGCTAAGTAGGTCATTGTATCCATTGGGTTTGAAACCACAATTAAAATTACATTAGGTGAAGCTTTAACTAGTTCAGTAGCGACAGATTTAACAATACCTGCGTTGATTCCTATTAATTCTTCACGAGTCATTCCTGGTTTACGAGGAATTCCAGAAGTTATAACTGCAATATCACTCCCAGCAGTTTTTGAATAATCACCAGTAGTTCCAGTGATCTTTGTGTCAAAACCATTAAGAGATGCTGTTTGCATAAGATCCATTGCTTTTCCTTCAGCAAATCCCTCTTTAATATCAACTAATACAACTTCACTTGCAAAATTTTTAATTGCAATATATTCTGCACAACTGGCTCCTACAGCTCCAGCACCTACTACAGTAACTTTCATGATTTATTATTTTAAAATTTATAGTTCTAGTGTTTAGCCTTTAAGCTCTTGCGAAAATACAATATCTCAATGTTTTTGATGTCTATATTTTAAAGAATCTCTAGTCCATTCATTTGTGAAATAGACATATTAATTCAATAATAAATAATGAAGGTCATTGCATGTTAAAGAGATGTTTAAAAGAAAATTCTAATTTTCAAAAACATTGACGTGATCATATAACCAGGTTAGAATTTGTAAATAAGATCTATTTGAAATAGTTGAGAGGTAGTTTTGAGAAAGAAAATTTTTGGATTCATCTCAAATCAGATCTAATTAATTGTGAGAATCTATCTTAGGAAGCTTTTTTGCGTTTAAAACTAGAAAACCCTACCATTAGTTAATGGCAGGGCATCTTATTGTTCTAATCCCTTCAAATTAAACCCCTACATTTAATTATCGAGATTAGAAGTGAAAGTATATGTTTAAAAACAATTACTTAATTCTCACAGGCGAAAGATACACTTTCTTACAAATAAAATCCAAATAAATCATTGAAAATGAAATTGATAGATTTTAAATTTTATAAAGTGCAAAACTGAAAATAATCATAAGTAAATGATTTATAGTAAATTATAAATTTTAATTTCTATAAAACAGTATTTAAATTTCTTTATAACAAGATGATTTTATTTATCATTTTGTAAGATTTAAACCAAAATACAGCTATTTGCGAATGTTAAATATCAATATTTGCATAGATTGCATTCTTTTCTATAAATTCCCTTCTAGGTGGTACTTCATCCCCCATTAACATTGAGAAAATACGATCTGCTTCTGTCCCGTTATCAATGGCAACTTGTCTAAGTGTGCGGAATTCTGGGTTCATCGTAGTGTCCCAAAGTTGTTCTGCGTTCATCTCTCCTAAACCTTTGTATCGTTGTATGGAAACTCCTTGAGTACCCATACGTTCTGCTATGGCGTCACGTTCTTTATCGTTCCATGCGTATTGCTTTTTTTGACCTTTTTTGACAAGATACAGGGGAGGAGTGGCGATGTATACATAGCCATTTTCAACAAGTTCCTTCATATATCTGAAGAAAAACGTGAGTATTAGCGTAGAAATGTGGCTACCATCGACATCGGCATCACACATGATAACTACTTTGTGATATCTTAGTTTTGATAAGTTTAGTGCTTTACTATCCTCTTCAGTTCCTATAGTGACTCCTAAAGCAGTAAAAATATTCTTGATTTCTTCGTTTTCAAAAACCTTGTGTTGCATAGCTTTCTCCACGTTAAGAATCTTACCTCTTAGTGGTAAGATTGCTTGAAATTCTCGATCACGACCTTGTTTTGCTGTTCCACCTGCCGAATCTCCCTCAACAAGAAAGACTTCGCAAAGCGTGGGATCTGTTTCAGAACAATCAGATAATTTTCCAGGTAATCCGCCGATGCTCATGACTGTTTTACGTTGCACCATCTCGCGAGCCTTTTTGGCTGCATGACGAGCTTGTGCGGCAAGAATAACCTTTTGAACGATAGTTTTAGCATCGTTAGGGTTCTCTTCCATGTAAATTTCAATCATCTCTGCAACAGCTTGAGAAACCGCAGAAGTAACTTCTCTGTTACCTAGTTTTGTCTTCGTCTGACCCTCAAATTGAGGTTCACTTACTTTAACAGAAATGATTGCTGTAAGACCTTCGCGGAAATCATCACCAGCAATGTCAAATTTTAATTTGTCGAGCATTCCAGAAGCATCTGCAAATTTCTTTAAAGATCCTGTAAGACCCCTTCTAAAGCCAGCAAGGTGAGTACCTCCTTCGTGTGTGTTGATGTTGTTTACGTAAGAATGTAGATTTTCGGCATAACTATCATTATATATCATTGCTACTTCTACAGGTACGCCATTTTTCTCCCCTTCCATAGAGATAACACTTCCTATGATAGGATTTCTGTTACCGTCTAAAAAACGAACAAACTCAGATAGACCTTCGTCTGAGTGAAAAGTCTCCGTCTCAAATGTTCCATCATCATTGACTTGACGTTTGTCAGTAAGCGTTATGGTAATTCCTTTATTAAGATAAGCTAGCTCGCGCATACGAGATGCGAGAGTGTCATAATTATATTCTGTAGTTTGCTGAAAAATTGAATCATCTGGTAAAAAAGTAACTTCCGTACCAGTAAAATCTGTTTCTCCAACAGTCTTTACAGGGTATAGTGCTTTACCACGCTCATACTCTTGCTCCCAAATTTTACCTTCCTTGTAAACTGTTGCTTTCAAGTGGTTTGAAAGTGCATTCACACACGATACACCTACACCGTGGAGACCTCCAGATACTTTATAAGAATCTTTATCAAATTTTCCACCAGCACCTATCTTGGTCATAACTACTTGTAGTGCAGAAACGCCCTCTTTTTTGTGTATCCCTACGGGAATTCCTCGCCCATTATCACGAGTTGTAATTGAGTTGTCTTCATTTATGGTGACATCTATGGCGTCACAATAACCTCCCATCGCTTCATCGATAGAGTTATCTACTACTTCATATACTAAGTGGTGCAATCCTCGTACTCCTACATCACCTATATACATCGATGGGCGCATGCGTACGTGCTCCATACCCTCTAGGGCCTGGATACTATCTGCCGAGTACTGTTTCTTATTAGCGTCGTCGCTCATATAATTCGTCTTAAAATTGTCTTAAATCGTGTAACAAACAAATATAAAGAAAGGCTTTGCAGTAGCTCTGTGAATACAGCTGCAAAGCCTTGAAGTTATCAACATTTTGTGGAAAAACCTTTATCTAGGAATGGTTCTTTTTTTAAAATATAATTACGCTTTCGCGAAAGATCAAAAGAGGGTAATACTGATTAGAATTTTCACAGGTATATTTAATTTTTAATTTCTTCTGGAGCTAGAATTTCAGCTTCTGGTGGTATCCGTTTTGCTAAAAATAAGATCTGTCCTAAGTGACTGGATTGATGTTCCATTACATGAAACCAAGAGAAAAAGTTTGTAATTCCTCCTGCAGGAATTTCCTGCATAAGCCACTCGTCGTCAACCGTTTTAAAAAGCTCTTTAGTTCGAGCTCTTACTTTGTCATATTCTTTAAGGTAATAGGAGATAGGCTTTCCTTTGAAGGTATCACGACCTTTTTTTCCTAAGTCCAACGCTGGTTCCCATTTCTCTTTCTCTTCTTCATTAAACTCTCTTCCTTCAAAAGTAAGGTTTTGGTAAATCACCTCTGCACTTGCTAGGTGCATTATTAAAGCTCCTATCCGATTTGCTTCTTCATCGTGTAAGTGATCTACCTCATATTGAGATAGATTTTTTACTCTATCTTTTACTCTGCTCTTTAAATCATCAAGCATAGTGATAAGTGCCCCAACTTGAGGTGTGTATCCCTCTATTTCGCCTATACGGGTTGGAGAATATCCAGGTTCTGTACCTTCTCCTTTAATTAGTAATGAAAAGGATCCATCAACTGCATTTTTACTAGAACTCATTTTATACTCATTGACTAATACTGTTTTGTTCTTTGAGATTCCTGGTGACCAATCTTTAATAATTCCGTTTTTTAAAGGGCTCTCAAAACTTGGATTCCCTAAGGTTACTAACTTCATTTCTCCTTCTTCATCTTCAATTTGCAACGATATATTATCATAAAAAAATTCTCCATCGTTATGTACAAGCCCTCCAAAAACCAATTTTTTTGCATTCTTGTTAAATGATCCTTCGATCGTGTATTCTTTCCATTCAGAACTTTGAACTAATCGGTCACTCATATTGTCAAAAAAACCTCTTTCTTCATCACTTCTGTCAACTCTTGCCCATAATCCAGCTCCAGACATGCTATCTTTTGGAATTACTCTAATACTACCTTTGAGAATAAACTTTCTAGGTGAATCAGTAGAAATATTTATAGATTGAGAAAAAGAAGTCCAGTCTCTTGATATTTTTTTTATCTCTTGACTGTGAGAAGCTACAGCGATAAAAAATAGCGCTATTGATGTAATAATAAATTTCATTTAAGTTGTTTTATTGATTAGTTACTATGGTTAGTGTAGATTGTTAGATATTGTTACATCAGCCCCTTTAAATCCTCAAAATCTAACCCTCCATAATTCCCACTACTCATTAATAAGATGGACTTATCACTAAGTTCTTGACCAAACAAAAATGTTCTAAAATCAAGTGGATTTGTATAAATAATTAAATCCTGCCTTCTAAAAGCTTCTTCTATTTGTTTTTTATCAATAGCCTCAAGACCTTTTAATTCAACAGCGTGTGGAGAGTAAAATACAACTGCAACTTCTGCAGCATCCAGAGCTCCTTTATATTCATTTAAAAACTCTGGATTGAGACTACTATATGTATGAAGCTCTAGACAAGCAACTAGTTTACGTTCTGGAAATTGCTCTTTTACTGCGATAGTGGTAGCTTCTACTTTTGATGGACTGTGTGCAAAATCTTTATATATAACAGTTTTATCATTTTCTGCAATTTTCTCTAGTCGTTTACTAGCGCCCTTAAATGTTGAAATTGCTTCATAAAAATCTTCTTCTACAACTCCCATATGTTGACAGATCCACTTCGCACCGGCTAGATTATTTAGATTATGTTTGCCAAAGATCTCAATAGGCATTGGTCCGTCAGGTGTTTGTAGTAATGTTTCTCCATTTTGTACTGTGTACTCAGGAGTAACATACGGGTATTTTTTTATGTGTGCAGTAGCATTTTCTACAACTTGCACTACGTCTTCGTCTTCAGAGTTATACACCATGGCGCCACCATTGGTCATAGAGTTTACAAATATCTGAAACTGCTCTAGATAGTTTTCAAATGTTGGAAATACATTTATGTGGTCCCATGCAATGCCGCTTAGAAGAGCGATGTTAGGTTTGTATAAGTGAAATTTTGGTCTGCGATCTATAGCACTACTTAAATATTCATCTCCTTCTAGAATCATAAAATCTGCATCAGCTGTCATTCTTACCATGGTGTCAAAGCCTTCAAGTTGTGCTCCTACCATATAATCTACCTCTTTATCCCAATAGTGCATTACATGCAATATCATTGAGGTGATGGTAGTCTTTCCATGAGATCCTCCTATCACTACTCGTGTTTTATCTTTTGCACTCTCGTATAAAAATTCTGGATAAGAGTAAATGTTTAATCCCAATTCTTGCGCTCTTAAAAGTTCTGGGTTGTGCTCTTTTGCGTGCATCCCAAGGATTACAGCATCTAAATCTTTAGTAATTTTTTCAGGATACCATCCAAAAGTTTCTGGTAATAAACCATAGGTTTCTAGACGTGTTTTTGAAGGGTCAAAAATAGTGTCATCACTACCTGTTACTGTTTCTCCTTTGTGATGTAAAGCCAATGCTAAATTGTGCATTGCGGCTCCTCCAATGGCTATGAAATGAATATTCATATATCTTTTTTAGTATAAGTTGTAGTTTAATTCTAAAACTAAGTATCTGCAAAAAAAATTATTAATATTTTGAAACACCTTTCAAAAGGCCAGAAAACTTTTAATTTCTTTCGGTTAAATTTTAAGGTCTACGTATCAATAATTCTTCAGATTTTACAATCGTGCCTTCTCGTAAAAATAAGATTTTAGAAGATAATTTCCTTAGGAAATAGAGGATTTTATAGTGAAGATTACGCTTTCGCGAAAGCGTACAAACTGCCATAACGACATTCTCATTAAAAGGCACTATTTTTGTCAAATCAAAATCGATAGAATCAAGCAGTGGAGGAGAATTCTCTTTAACTGTTCTTAGTAACATACAAACCATCAATAATGAGCTTTTTTAAAAACATATTTTCACCAGAAAAAAAGGAAACTCTAGACAAAGGTCTTGAGAAAACTAAAACAAGCTTTTTTGATAAGATGAGTAAGGCAGTTGCCGGAAAGTCTAAAGTTGATGACGACGTACTTGATAACCTTGAAGAGGTTTTAGTAACTAGTGATGTGGGAGTAAAAACGACTCTTAAGGTGATTACTCGTATTGAAGAACGTGTACTGCGTGATAAATATGTAGGGACAGATGAACTCAATCAAATTTTACGTGAGGAAATAGCGGGTCTCTTAAGTGAGACTAACGAGGGTAATGCGACAGATTTTGAGATTCCTTCTGGTAATAAACCACATGTCATTATGGTGGTAGGAGTTAATGGGGTAGGGAAAACTACAACTATAGGTAAACTTGCCTATCAATTTAAAAAACAAGGTTTAAAAGTGGTTCTTGGAGCGGCAGATACCTTTAGGGCAGCGGCTATTGATCAACTACAAGTATGGGCAGACCGTGTTGATGTTCCTATTGTCAAGCAGCAAATGGGCAGTGATCCTGCTTCTGTAGCTTTTGACGCTGTAGAAAGTGGCGTTAATCAAAATGCAGATGTCATTATTATAGATACAGCAGGTCGTTTACATAATAAAGTAAACTTAATGAACGAGCTTACTAAGGTAAAGCGTGTGATGCAAAAGGTTATAGGTGATGCTCCACACGATGTGCTTTTAGTACTTGATGGATCTACGGGTCAAAATGCCTTTGAGCAAGCAAAACAATTTACCGCTGCAACAGAAGTAACCTCGCTAGCAGTTACAAAGCTGGATGGTACAGCAAAAGGTGGAGTTGTTATTGGAATTTCTGATCAGTTTCAAATCCCTGTGAAATACATTGGTGTAGGAGAGGGTATCGAAGATTTACAAGTGTTTAATAAAGTAGAGTTTGTAGATTCATTTTTTAAATAATCTTTAAAATTTAATTTTAGTAGAGCAGTTTTGATATAGACTTGAATGAAATCTAGTTTTAATTGGTTTCCCGAATTTGTCTTAAGAATACTTGCAGTATTATGTTTGGGGTTTATAGTTCTCAATTTTTGGAGTGTCTATAAATCATATAATAGCGTAGAAAAAAATCCACTATTTCCAGAAACACTGGGATCTTATACTGCCTTTCCTCATTTTATTTTTATCCTATTCTATATTTATATAGTAATCATTATTTGGATGTATTTAAGAAGCACTGATATTATCAAACGCTGGTATAAGCCAATTTTAAGTGTATTTTTCTTTGAATTTTTTAAAATGTATATCTACGGATTTTTAATGTGGATTAATCCGTTTGGATAATGTTCGCTTTCGCGAAAGCGAGACCTTAATCAATTACCGCCATAATTTTAGCCCACAGTTCTGTATCGTATCCAGATGGTCCTTGTGTGGAAGAATCTGTTGCGTCGCCTAGTCTTATTACGACTAGCTTTTCGCTAGGAACAACATAAAGTTTTTGATCGTCTTTGCCTAATCCGGCAATTAAATCATCTGGAGCCGTCGGAATTAATTTTCCAGAGAAGGTAATATTGCTTCCTGGAAGTTTATAATCGCTTTGACCGTTGAGCCACCACAAATAACCATATGCCTTATTGAGTGATTGTGATATTGTGGTCATTTCTGTAAAAAATGAAGCTGGAATAATCTGTTCGCTATTCCAAATCCCATTACTGAGATTTAACAATCCAAACCGAGCCATGTCTCGAGCATTACTTGAAAATAACTTGAGATAACCAAAGTCAAACCAAAAGCCATTCATGCCAATTTTTGCTTGTAATTGTGTATTGAAATAGGTATCGAAGGATTGCGCTGTGGCGTTAGAAATTACATCCTGAATAAGGATATAAAATGCGTTGTGGTAATACCAACTAGCGCCTGCTTCAGAATTATATGAGAGACATTCGGGATCTGTACAATTTAAGTTATCTACCATATACTCCCCACCAGTAGTCATCGTGAGTTGGTTTTTTAGAGTTATAGCTGCTTCTTGTTCTGTAGTCATTGAGGTCCATCCTTCCCCTAAATAATCACTGCTAGGGTTTTCTATATGTAAGAAGCCTTGTTCTTGAGCAATACCAACAGTCGCAGCAGTAAGCGTTTTTGCTGCGCTATTCCACCTATGATTAGTATTGGAATCTGTATTTTGATAATAATTTTCAACTACTATTTTACCATTTTTGAGGATAATAAATGCTTTAGTATTGGACGCGATAAGAAAAGAGTTGAGCTCTTCTAGCGCTGTTTCATTCCATTCTAATGTATCAAGACTAGCGGTCTCCCACGAAGTATCGTCTATAGGTGGAAAATATAGAGATGCAGAATCTTCATCGCTGGCAACATCATCTAGATTATCTGTGGTTGTACATGAAAAGAAGAGAAGTATTGGTATGATTAGAAAGCGCATATGTATCTGTTAATGATGAAAATTGGACTAATCCTTCTGTAAAAAGTTTGAATAGAACTTAGTAGCGAGAACTTATATAAAAATTTGTAAAATAATATCCTAAGATAATCATTCTTTCCAGCTCATTCTTTTAAACTATCTTTGCACTCCCAAAATACAAAGGAAATGCGTACGAAATCACTGAAAAAGAATAAGATAAACGTTGTTACTTTAGGTTGCTCAAAAAACGTTTATGATAGTGAAGTCTTAATGGGCCAACTCAAAGCAAATGAGATGGATGTTGCTCATGAAGAAGAAGGAAACATTGTGGTAATTAATACGTGTGGGTTTATTGATAATGCAAAGGAAGAATCTGTAAATACTATTCTGGAGTATGTCAAACAAAAAGAAGAAGGTGAAGTTGATAAGGTTTTTGTTACAGGATGTCTCTCTGAACGCTATAAGCCAGATCTTCAAAAAGAAATTCCAGATGTAGATCAGTATTTTGGGACTACAGAGTTGCCTGGACTTTTAAAAGCACTAGGAGCAGATTATAAGCATGAACTTATTGGAGAGCGTCTTACCACAACACCAAAAAACTATGCCTATTTAAAAATTGCCGAAGGCTGTGACCGTCCGTGTTCATTTTGTGCAATTCCGCTTATGAGAGGTAAGCATAAGTCAAAACCGATTGAGCATTTAGTAACAGAAGCTCAAAAACTAGCAGCAAACGGTGTTTCAGAATTAATTCTTATAGCACAAGATCTCACCTACTATGGGCTCGATTTATACAAAAAGAGAAACCTTGCAGAGTTATTAGAAAACTTGGTTAAGGTAGAAGGTATTGAGTGGATTAGACTGCACTATGCATTCCCAACTGGATTCCCTATCGATGTGCTTGATGTAATGCGCCGTGAGCCAAAGGTTTGTAACTACATTGATATCCCACTACAACATATTTCAGATTCGATATTAAAATCTATGCGCCGTGGTACTACTATGGCAAAAACGAATGCATTGCTAGAACGCTTTCGCGAAAGCGTACCAGGAATGACCATAAGAACTACGCTTATTGTTGGGTATCCAGGAGAGACTGAAGAGGATTTTCAAATCCTAAAACAATGGGTTAAAGATCAGCGCTTTGAGCGTCTTGGTTGTTTTACCTATTCTCATGAAGAAAATACGCATGCGTATAACTTAGAAGATGATGTTCCTGATGAGGTGAAAATGGATCGTGCAAATCAAATCATGGAAATACAATCACAAATTTCATGGGAGCTCAATCAGCAAAAAATAGGTCAAGAATTTAAAATAGTGGTAGATCGTAAAGAGGGTAATTTCTTTATTGGTCGTACAGAGTTTGATAGCCCAGACGTAGATAATGAAGTGCTGGTTGACGCCACAACTCACTATTTAAAAATAGGCGATTACACAAAAGTAATTATTACAGAGGCAGAAGATTTTGACCTTTATGCAACACCTGTGACAACGTTAGAAAAACCACAGCCGTTACATGCAAAAAGGGCTGCTCATTCTCAAAGTAAATAATTAGGTATTTCTTTTCTTAAATTTGAATTCAATATATCAAATTTATAGATTGTGCGTATACAGATCATCTCATTAGTTATAACAGGGCTGCTTTTTTCTTGTAACCAATCATCAAAAACAAATGCGTCTTTGACGCATCAAAAGGAATCTAAGTTTTTTTTAAGATCTATCGCACTTCCTCAACAAGGAGTTTCTCACCTACCTAGACTTTATAGCACAAAAGATAAATTGCATATGTCTTGGGTTGAGGAGGAGGACAGCCTTTCTATTTTAAAATATGCATGGTTTGAAAATGATACGTGGAGTATACCAAAAACCGTTACTTCCGGTACAAACTGGTTTATAAACTGGGCAGATTTTCCGTCACTTTCTGTGAATGGAGACAAAGTACTTGCTAATATTTTAGAAAAATCTGCTGAAGGAACTTACGATTACGATATCAAGTTGAGTGTTTTTGATACGCTTTCGCGAAAGCGTTCTAGAAATTCAAATATACTTTTGAATACCGATGGCATTGCAGCAGAGCATGGTTTTGTTTCCAGTAAACCATACAATGATGGTTTTTCTGTAAGCTGGCTAGATGGAAGAAATACAAAAAATAAAGATCGTTATAAAAATCAAATGACCTTGCGAAATGCTTTTGTCACTGCAGAAGGGGTAATCACAAAAGAAACAGAATTAGATGCCAGAGTATGCGATTGTTGTAGTACTGCAACTGCAATTACAGAAAATGGTCCTATTGTGGTTTATCGTGATCGTACAAGTACAGAGGAAGAAATACGTGACATCTCGATTGTAAGATATGTGGATGGAGTGTGGACAAAGCCAACTCCTATTGCCCATGATGATTGGAAATTAAACGGATGCCCTGTCAATGGACCTGCAATGGATACTCAGGGTATGAACGTTGTGGTCTCATGGTTTACGGCACAAGGTGAAACTCCTAGAGTAATGGTAGCTTTTTCTACTGATGCTGGAGAGAGTTTCCAAAACCCAATTCGTTTAGACAGCGGTAATGCAATAGGCAGAGTAGGTGCTCAGTTTTTAAAAGACGGGAATGCACTAGTGAGCTGGCTAGAACCTCAAGATGATAAAACAGCATTGAAAATAACTAAAGTGAATACTAACAGAATATTTAGCAATCCTATCACGGTCTCAAATATCTCTGCAGAACGCCAGAGTGGATTTCCACAGCTAGCGGTCGTAGACAACCAAGTTTATATTGCTTTTACAATGTTACAAAATGACTCTTCTAAAGTTGAAATGGTTAGTTTTTCTTTAGTAGACTCAACTTTACATTAAGATAAGCGTATAGATTTTTAAAGCCTGAATTTGTTATTATTCGTAAAGAATAAAGCATTTGCAAAAAATAATTTACCATTTTCCCAAAACCCTCTGAATAGTGGGTCATCTACCATATAGATAATACTACCGCTACCGATTCTTTCTTCACCAAAAATCATTGATTTACGTAGTTTTTCTTTAGCACTTTCTCCAGCAAAACCAGAAACGTTAGTGATTTCATCTGGAATCCATGCAACATTAAAACCTTTGTCCAGATAATCATACGAGGTACTCCCTAATTTTAGCGTAAAATAATTTTCTGGATATCCAAAAGCTAGTGGATGCGTAGGGTCTACCTTAGCTTTGAAAATAGCTCCGGTTATAAAATTCTTTGTACTAGCATTTTCTCGATCACCGTAAGGTATAAGCTTATCATCTGTTTGTGTTTCATCTTCATCTGTAGTGCTTCCTGAAGATTTTCGCTTTAAGCTAAAACCAGATTTTCCAGCAAAACTACTAACAGCATTTGAAATGGCTATTATTTTACCTCCGTTCTGAACAAAATCTTTGATTTTTTTAAGCCCGTCTTCCGTCAAGATACTATTATACCAACCGCTAGGCATTACAATAATATCAAACTGATTTAAGGATGTACGAGATAGGCTAGATGTATACACCGAAGTGACCGGGTATTCAAGTGTTTGTTCAAAGAAATACCACGTAGCGCCATAACTTAATGATGAGGTGTTATCACCTCTTAATAATGCTATTTTAGGTGGATTGATAAGTTTTACTTCTGGAGAGCCAAAATCTGGTCCAGCATCAGAAAAACTTGAGGAAGTTCCGTCTAATTGTACATTGTGTTTAGCTGCAATTTTTTTGACCGTCGCATCAAAATCATCATTTAATTTATTGTCTCTTCTGGTTAATATAAGTGAGCCGCGGTCATAACTTTTTCTTCTATTTATAAAAGGCTTTTCCGTAAAGCGTACTCTAATTCCTTGTTTAATTAAATCTGCCAGAAAGCGAGCATCTTGCATGCTTTTCCACTGTGCGATATAACCTGCGCGACCAGTTGTAGCTATATTATCTACAAAGGGGCTAACGGCAGTGGTATTTACTAAAGTTTCACTAGCAATGGCCTCAAGACCGTATGCATGTGGTAAGCTCCATGCTGTAATGTCATATGTGAGCGGTGTACTTAATTTTGCATTAGGTTCAAAAAGCACTTTGACCATTTTTCCCTTAGGTTGATTTGTGCTTACAACCATAGCACTATCATACTTGAGATTTCCTTTTTTGTTTTGGGAATAATTAAAGCCTGTAGCTGTTCCATCAGTCGCAAATCCATAGATAATTTCATGTTTGTCAAGTAGCTCTGCTAGAGATTTTAAGCGCGAACTATCACCTGAAAGCACATAACTTTTATATTTTAGATTATCATTTTTAAAATAATTTTTAAACTCGGTATTTAGAGTTTGTGCGTTTTGAGAAGCTACCTCTACAGTAGATAAACCAGTTGTCTTGTGATGTGCTACTCTATCTATAAGAGTAAGTTCATATCCTTCATCGGTATTAATGCCTAATCCTGCACGGCCATGACCCGCTTGCTCATAAGTCATCCCAATCGCTCCCATAAATATGGGATAGGTGTCACCGTAGCTAGGGTATAATAAGTCAAATCGCTCTTTGGTGAAAAATAGCCATCCTTCTTCGTCAAAATATTTTGCATGGTTTTTCCCAATAGTAGTTTGGAAATCACGTTGAAAGTCTGTTATCACTTCATGAAATGGCTCTGCAGCGGGTGCAAAGTAATAAGGCTCATTGATTCCCTGTTCGTGAAAATCTACGTGAATATGCGGCATCCATTTGTTATAAATCTTAAGACGCTGTTGTGTTTCTACTTGCGTTGCCCACATCCAGTCGCGGTTGAGGTCAAAAAGATAGTGATTAGGTCGACCTCCCGGCCAAGGCTCATCATGTTCGGCTGCAATTTGCAATGGATCGTATGGTGTTGATTTCACTTGGTTGTACCAATTTGCATAACGGTCTCTTCCATCTGGATTGACACATGGGTCTATAATGACAACGGTATTGTTTAAATACTCTTTTTTTGAAGTTACTAATTCATAAAGTGTTGCCATGGCAGCTTCAGTAGATGAGGCTTCATTCCCGTGTACATTATACGAAAGCCAAACAATGGCTGTTTCGGGGTCCACTTTCGCGAAAGCGTTATCTTTTAAAATTCCTGTTTGTACAAGATTAGTTTTACGTATAGCCTCTAAATTACTATGGTTAGTCTCACTGGTAACGACTGCATATGTGAGGGGTCTACGTTCATTAGTCTTACCATATTGTTGATAGGTAACTAGGTCACTATTTTCTGAAACATGATGGAAATACCGTACCACATCTGCGTGACGAGAAAATTCTGTACCTATTTCATACCCCAAAAATTCTGAAGGAGACTGAACTTGAGCAGCTAATATTGATGTGAATAGTAAGAAAACAGTATTTATGAGAAGGCGTTTCATTAAAGGTGTTTTTTTGATAAAGTCTAAAACTACATAAAAGTAGCGCGTTGTGATTGCCGTTTTAACGTATTTTTGGGAAAGCTCCTTTTGGGCACCTTATATCTTTACGTTAAATAATTTTTTATGCCAACTGACAGTCTTTCTTATCGAGATACAGGGTACTTTTCACCACTAATTTGCGACTACTTAGATCAAAAAAAAGAGTTGAACCCCTTTTATCATAGATTTCCTTCGGTTGCAAGTTTACAGAGTCAAGCAGCAGATAAAGAAAGGCATTATTCACAAGAGTCTCGTGATGTTTTGGTTTCTTCTTTAAAAAAGCAATATTATGACATCAATATCTCAGATGCTACAGCACTTAATTTGGAGCGTCTTTCTGAGTCTAATAGCTTTACCATAACTACTGGTCATCAATTGAACTTGTTTACTGGTCCCTTGTATTTTTTATACAAGATTATTTCAGTAATCAATTTGTGTAAAGAGCTGTCAGAGCAGGATACCGCCAGGCACTATATACCTGTGTATTGGATGGCCACTGAAGATCATGATTTTGACGAGATTAATTACTTCAACTTTGAAGGTCGTAAAGTGCAATGGAGTCGTGAGGACGGAGGTCCAGTAGGAGAACTTTCAACAGAAGGTCTTGAGGAAGTTTTAGAACTATTTAAAGAACAACTGGGTACTTCACACAGTGCAGAGTCCTTAGTGTCACTTTTTGAGAATGCATATCTCAAACATGATAATCTTGCAGATGCTACGAGATATTTGGGAAATGAATTGTTTGGAAATCAAGGTTTAGTAATCATTGATGGGAATGATTGTCATCTCAAAAGACTATTTATACCTTATGTAAAACGTGAACTAGTCGAGAATGTTTCTCATGATAAAATTACAACGCAAACTAAAGAACTTACTTCCTTTGGATATCCTGAGCAAGTTCATCCAAGGGAGATTAATCTATTCTATATCAAGAAAGGATTAAGAGAGCGAATTATAAAGTTAGACGGTATGTATGTGGTGAATGACACCGATTTACAGTTTAGCGAAAGCGAAATTTTAAAGGAACTCGAAAATTACCCAGAACGTTTCTCTCCCAATGCATTATTGAGACCAATATTTCAAGAAGTTATTTTACCCAATCTCTGTTACATTGGAGGTGGAGGAGAACTTGCTTATTGGTTTCAGCTTAAAAGCTATTTTGATGAAGTGCAAGTTCCTTTTCCGGTTTTGCTCTTGCGTAACTCTGCATTAATTAGAACAGAGAAACAACGCACTAAAGCTGAAAATCTTGGCGTCTCTTTGCCAAATTTATTTCTCAAACAGAATGAGCTAATAAATAGAAAAATACGCTCGATTTCTAATATTGAAATTGACTTTTCAACACAACGCAGTTTTTTGAAAGAACAATTTAGAGCTATGCAGCTCATTGCAGAGGAAACTGATAAAAGTTTTATAGGAGCGGTAAAAGCTCAAGAAGTAAAACAATTAAAAGGATTAGATAATTTAGAAAGCCGACTATTACGCGCACAAAAGCGTAAGCTTAGTGATCACGTACAGCGATTGGTAGACCTTCAAAATGATATATTTCCTATGCAGAGCTTACAAGAACGTAATACAAATTTTGCTCAGTTCTATTTGGAGTTTGGAGAAGATCTAATTCCAGAACTTATGGAAGCTCTCGATCCGCTTAGTGGGGAATTTACAGTAATAACTTTGTAATAGGCTTCCAGTCTGTATAAACTCAGGTCTATTCTAAGTTGATAACTCTGACCAAACGTACGTGTCCAACAATACTAAACTTATTCTAAAATTTTGGTGTAGCTTTTAACTCTTTATATCTTTAAGAAAAACATAAACCAATGAAAAAAGGATACGATACATTATCACTAGCAATAGAAGATTTGCAGAAAGAAGGTTATACGGAAGACTTTAATTTAGTCGACGATGGAATTGAGTCAAAAAACCTTAAAAAGCAGTGGAATGCAGGAGAGATAAATGTAACAAACTATTTCCGTTTTGAAGGAATGACTAATCCTGGAGATAATTCCATTCTCTATGTTGTAGAGAGTAAGGATGGGACAAAAGGATTACTTGTAGATGCTTACGGTGTTTACGATGGTCAAATTTCGCAAGAGATGATTGACAAACTAAATGTCAATAATTTTGTGAAGTAAAACTGTTACGCTTTCGCGAAAGCGTACTAAGATACCTATCTCAGTTGTCTATTACCTTCATACACCACTATACCCACAGCATTTGCAAGGTTTAAACTGCGTATGTGCTCACTATAAAGTGGAATTTTATACAGATGCTCAGAATGAGCATCTGTTATGCTTTTAGGCAACCCTTTAGATTCCTGACCAAAGACTAAAAACATATTTTCTTCATACGGAATCTCATAATGTGTTTTATCGCCATGACTGGATAAAAAAACCATTTTTGCTTCGCTGTTAGTATTGAAAAAGTCTTGTACATCATCATAATAAGATACGTCCATGTGCTGCCAGTAATCGAGCCCAGCTCGTTTTAGGCGAGTGTCGTCTATTTTAAACCCAAAAGGTTTAACTAGGTGTAACCTACAACCAGATCCTAGAGCAAGACGGCCTATATTACCCGTGTTATTAGGAATTTCAGGATTGATGAGTACGATATTAAGCATAAAATGAAAATTATATGTTGAGCAAAGATAGGTGTCCTTTTAAGCAAAAAACCAATAATCATTTACGGGATTTTTCCCCCATTCGTTTAATTTCTCTTGTATTTCTTTTTTACCATCGGGAGAAGAAACTACAATCATGAGTTGCGGATTTTTAATCCTAGGTATATCCTCAAAGGATTGCATACGTATATCGTAAATATCTTTACCTATTTGCTTTTGATTATTGGAGACCCAATGGAATTCCTTTTCATAGGATTGAATAATTTTTGCCATGTCTTTGCCGTTTCTGCCAGCTCCCCACAAAACTAAAGGTCTTGAAGTATCACGGTCTAACTCATAGAAAAAGCGCATTTTTAATTCAAAATAGCGATTATCTTTATACTCTTCCCAAGTGCGTGAAATACGATTTGAGCGATCACGCCAGTGGTGTAAAATAACATCGATGCCTATAACCTTAAGATTATTACGATACATTCTAAAGCACAAATCATAATCTTCTGGATAAACAATTGGATCAAATGCACCAACGGCATCAAAATCGTCTTTGTGTATCATCCAGCAATGCGAAGGGATTACACACTCTTTATAAATTTGCTGGTAATGTGTGCTTGTTCTTGCGACTTGATTCAGCCATTTCTCATACCTTAAAAAACCGTCGCCTACTTCACCTTCATCTACAAAATGCTCAGTTCCACCCGCTATCACATGCCCTTTTCCGTATTTCAACCATTCATCAACCAGCACTTGTATTTTGTATTCTGGCATTTTATCATCACTATCCATGCGATTAAGCAACGTTCCTTTTACTTCTCGGTAACCATGTTGTAGGGTAGGGATTAGTTTATGCTCATTACTGTGAAATACTCGTATACGTGAATCCTGCTGAGCAAAAGACGCTAGTATTTGAGGAGTTTCGTCTGTAGAGTGATCATTTACGGCAATAAGTTCCCAATTTTGATACGTCTGATTGATAATAGAATTGATACAATCGTGTAGGTAAGGTGCCGTATCCTTTACCGCCATGATGATTGATACTAATGGAGTGGTATTTATATTTGTTGAACTTGACATTTTTATGTTGTGGATAGATAGACTATAAGGGTAATTAAAACTGATTTAAGATAACTGTTAATACATGCTATTTCTGTACTTGGCTATTGCCAAGATGGGGGAAGGTTTTTTTTAATTTCTATATGTTGAAATGGCTGGCTTTCTCTTGATCCTTTATCAATTACCCATCTCGCTGTTACTTTTAAACCGTCTTCAAGAGTAGTTTTTACAGCAGGCTCAAATATGTCCTCAAATTTACAGTGATCTGCATAGGCATGCTGCACCTCATTACGCTCTTTTAAATGCGTAATTTGAGTCGAGCTACTCATTGCTTTGTTAACTTCTTCAGCGAGTTGCTGCACAGTATGATGAATATCTGAACCTATGTTGAAAATTTGATTATCCGCTTTCGCGAAAGCGTAACTCGCAGCAATATATGGAGCCACGTCATCTATATAGGTAAACGCACGAGTTTGCTTTCCATCGCCAAAAATGGTAAGTGCTTCTTTTTTAAGAATCTGATTCATGAATATGCCAACAACATTGCGATATTTGTCCCCTATATTCTGTCCTGGCCCGTACACATTATGAGGTCTAAAAATGATATAATCTAACCCAAACATTTCGTGTGCGTTTTTAAGATCCATTTCCACAGCATATTTTGCAATACCGTAAGGATCTTCTGGCTGCGGATTTTGCGATTCTCGAAGTGGCAATTCTTGTGAACCGTATACAGCGATTGAGCTAGTGAAAATAAATTTTTTCACAGCGTGATTGACTGATGCATTGATCAAATTTATACTACCTATAACATTATTCTCGTAATTGAAACGTCGTATAAAATGACTCAAACCCTCGGCGGCATACGCTGCCAGATGATAGACATAATCAAAAACATGGGTATTAAAAAGCTCATTTACTAGTTGATAATCTGTAACCGAGCCCTTTATAAAAAGGCATTCTTCTGGAATATTTTCTTCAAATCCACCAGAGAGATCATCAAGGACGACCACTTTGTGCTCATGTTGTAGTAAATACGATGCGACGTGACTACCTATAAAGCCAGCCCCTCCTGTGACGAGTGATGTGTATTGCATAATGCAAACCTAAGAAATAGGAGTGGATAGTGAGGTATACGCTTTCGCGAAAGCGTAACAAATAACAGATTTAAATTCGGAGTGTATGATAGTAAATGCAAATATGCTCCTATTTGCGGGTCTGTCTTGCTTGTTTAAAATATTTAACAGGCGGAAAGAGCATACCGAAAGATTCTCCATGATCTTTACCTAAATGTTTATGGTGCATTTTATGTGCACGACGTAAAGCTTTGCCGTACCAGCCATTTGCTTTACGAAACATTTTGAATCGCTGGTGGATAAAAATATCGTGTACTCCAAAATAAGCTAAGCCATAAGCAAATATTCCCAAACCAATAGGTAAACCTATCCAGACATCTTCATAACGCCAAAGTAAAAAACAGCCGATAGAGATAAGCGCATAAAAGATGAAAAATAAGTCATTTTTTTCCCACCAAGAATCATGTTTCTTGTGGTGATGATCTTGATGTAAAGACCACAAAAAACCGTGCATAACGTATTTATGGGTCGCCCAAGCTAGAAATTCCATTATTACAAAGGTGAGTACAAAAATGAGGATCCAAAGAAATATGTCCATTGTTGCGATATTCTATATTTAAATAAGGTTTAATCTATATTTTACATAACTACGAGCGAGTAGTGTAGCTTTTACATAATCTGGTACACGTATGCGTGTGTTTTTAATTTCTGCAGATGGGACTTTCTTAAGTTTGGTTAAGAGTTTTTTATAATAGCGAAAAGCTGTATAAACTCCGAACTTTGCTTCTATTGGCAATTTATTAATACCCGCGAGTCCCTTTTCAAAATCTTCCTCTATATCTTGTATTATCTGTTGTTTAGAGGCTTCGTCAAGATCAACTAAATTAGTATTTGGAAAATAGGTTCGGCTCAGACCCTCAAAATCAGCTTTTAAATCACGTAAAAAATTTACTTTTTGAAATGCAGAACCTAAACTCATGGCACTTTCCTTTAGGTCTTCAAAATGATTTTTATCGCCTTGAACAAAAACGGTTAGACACATAAGACCTACTACATCTGCACTACCGTAAATATACTCTCGATATTCCTCATCTGTAAGATAATCAGACTTAGTTAAGTCTAATCGCATACTTTTCATAAAGGAGTCAATATGCTCCTGTGATATATCATACTTATGTACCGTTTCTTGAAATGCATTCAATATAGGATTGAGACTAATTTTATCGTGAAGTGCATTTTCTAAGTCATTTTCAAACCTATCAAAAAGTAGGGCTTTATCGTAGTCATGAAAAGAATCTACAATTTCATCTGCAAAACGTACAAAACCGTAGATATTGTAAATGTCCTGTCGTATAGACGGTGCTAGCATTTTTGTAGCACTGGCAAAAGAGGTACTATAGGACTTTGTCACAACTTTAGCACAACTTCTGGAAACGGTGTCAAATAATGATTTCATTAACTTAAAAAATTTTGTTTATCAGTTGTGCCGTAAGCTTTCCAGAGATAAGCGCTGGTGGTACTCCTGGTCCAGGGACAGTTAATTGACCAGTAAAATACAAATTTTTTACTTTCTTACTCTTTAAATTTGGTCTAAGAAATGCAGTTTGCTTTAAAGTGTTTGCCATTCCGTAGGCATTTCCTTTGTAAGAATTATATTCTGATATAAAATCTTTTACGCAAAATGACTCTTTAAAAAGGATATGGCTTTTAAAATCTTCACCTGATAATTTTGTGATGCGTTTCATGATAATATCAAAGTATTTATCCCTAAGTTGTTGATTGTCTTCTACTCCAGGTGCGATAGGAATTAAGAAAAATCCATTTTCCTTCCCATCTGGGGCCATTGAAGAATCATTTACCGAAGGAAAATTGGCATAAAATAATGGTTCTTCTGGCCAAGCAAGATCATCATAAATGGTTCGAGCATGTTCATCAAAATCAGTGTCAAAAAATAAATTATGATGGGCAAGATTTTTAAATTTTTTATCAAAACCTACATAAAAGAGTAGGGAGGAAGGGGCAAAAACGCGTGAATCCCAATATTTTTCTGAGTACTGACGGTACTCCTTGGATAGTAGCGTTTCACTATGGTGATAATCTGCACCACTTACAACAATATCTGCAGGAATAGTTTTGCCGCTTATTAGTAGTCCTTTAGCTATACCTTTATCTACAATTATCTGTTCAACATCAGCATTTGTATGAAGATGAACGCCGAGTTCTTCGGCTAGAGTAATCATACCTTTGATAACCGAGTGCATTCCCCCTTTTGGGTGCCAAGTACCCAAACCAAAATCTGCATAAT
Source organism: Dokdonia sp. Hel_I_53 (assembly GCF_007827465.1). Lineage (NCBI taxonomy): Bacteria > Pseudomonadati > Bacteroidota > Flavobacteriia > Flavobacteriales > Flavobacteriaceae > Dokdonia > Dokdonia sp. Hel_I_53. The sequence goes on along the minus strand of NZ_VISL01000001.1, from coordinate 1,207,686 downwards.
TCATAAATCTGTAAAATGCAGGTGTTTTATTTGGTTTTGCACCTAGAAATAATACTGGAAATTCTAATATAGAAACCAGTTTTTTATTTTTAAATGCTTTACGTACATCATCACTTATAGTTCTGAAAAACTGATTTACCCGTAAAGCAGTTTGAGGAGTAACTAACTCTAGTGGAGATATTCCAGGCTTATTGACAATGTCATTGATGGCTATATCGTAATTTACCCCCGCTTTTTTAATGAACTTTTCAAGTGCAGCAGAACTTCCTGGTTCAATTCGCTCAAATTCAACTGCAATTTTATCTAGCGTATCACCTATAGTTACAATATCATCTGCAAACCATACTTTATACGCTGGATCTAATTTTTCTAGTTGGTAATAGTCAGATACATTTTTCCCAAAATTATTAAAGAATTTTTCAAAGATATCTGGCATCCAGTACCAGCTGGGACCCATATCGAAAGTAAAGCCATCTTTTTGTAGCTGTCTTGCGCGTCCACCAAGAGTGGCATTTTTTTCAAACACATGAACTTCGTGACCAGCATGCGCTAAATAGCAAGCGGCAGATAGGGAAGAGAATCCAGAGCCTATAACGGCAATTTTTTTAGGCATATATAGGAAGTTTCTTTTGAATCACATTTACAAATTCCCGGATGCTCATCATTAAGTAAACATTATCAGGAATTGAAGATTCATCAATTTTAGAGGTAAGAGCACCCAATATATATAGGTCTAATTTTTGAGTACCAAAGAGATTGTTAAATTCATTAAAATAGTCCTCTATTTTGTCAATTTCTGGGGCTACAGTAAAATACGCGGCAAATGATAGGCGAGGATGATTTAAGTAAAGATATTTAAGGTTAGATAACATGATGCTTTGACCTAAATAAATGACTTTGTAACCATTTGATATCAATTCATAGTTAAGAAATAATAAGCCTAGTTCATGTATCTCATTTTCTGGAAGAAATAGCGCAAATGTTTGCTCTTGAGTACAAGGGGTACTATGTTGTTTCTTTTCTATATTTATAAGTATCTTTTGTTTAATTAGATTAAATATAAAGTGCTCGTGAGAAGGATTAATTGTATCTGTTTGCCAGAGAAGACCAATCTCGTGGAGTAAAGGCAGAAAGGATTCATAAAAAATAGTTTCAAAATCTTTTGTTTCTACTAAACTATTATAAGTCTTGTGAAATAGATTTTGATCAAAATTCATCATCGCTATTTTGAATGAATTGATCGCGTGATTTTCACTGGCTGCACTGAGTTCTGAGACGATGACAGAAACAAGTGCTGAGATTTCAGAAGTAGTTTTATTTGCAATCTTAGAGATTTTATAACCGTTCTCTGTAAGAAATACTACATTGAGCAGCTTTTGTAAATCATTTAAAGAGTATGTTCTAATATTAGTAGCTGTACGTTGAGGCTCTAATAAGCTATAACGTTTTTCCCATATACGTATGGTATGCGCTTTAATCCCACTCAAACTTTCGAGATCTTTAATGCTAAATTTGGTTTTCACTACATTTTTCATACCCCTTTATTTGTCGTAAATGTACTCAAATCTTGTTTTTTGTTTAACAAAATGTAGTTAAAAAATAAACAAAAAATAGAAATATTGAGTTCGCTTTCGCGAAAGCGTATAAATAATGAAAAATAGATAATAAGGGAAAGGATTTAAAACTATTAAGACCAGCACTTAAAACTAGAAAAGGAATTAACCGATAAAAGTTAATTCCTTGTGTAGTACCCGGGATGGGACTTGAACCCACACGCAACTAGTGCACACGGCCCTCAACCGTGCCTGTCTACCAATTTCAGCACCCGGGTAGAATTGCATATTTTGTAATGCGATTGCAAATATATGTTGTTCTTGTGAAATGCAAAACTTTTGACATTGAATTATATAAAATCTACCTATTTAGAATTTGATGAAACTATTTTTAAAATATATACGTATATATTTCAGACAGGTTATAAGAAAAAAAAGAGCAGAGTTAAAATTTCAACATAGAGACTAAATAGTAGTTAGCTAAAAAAAACTTCTAAAAGATGTATTTTTTTTATAAAAAAATTATGATTTAAGTATCTTTGTAAATCGTAAGGATTGTTGAAGAGATATAACAACTAGAATAGATTTGAATTAGATTTTCTTTAATGTCTAAGTGTCTTGTAATCAAATGATTTTGTCCGATTAAATCTAATTTTATGCTTTAAATATAAAGTTAAATTTGAAAATTTTATTGATGAAATATCTGCAAATTTGATAAGTAATTTTTAATACAACGTTGTGTTTGTTTATAAATTAAACGCTTATCATCGATATTTTTTTGCTTTTTATCGAGTTTATTCGTAATATTATCCCAAAATAAGATTATAAACCTAACTTAAAACTTATTACTATGACTATTAAATTATTTTTACGCTCTGCGTTATTTGCATTTTTATTCTTTGGAATGTCTCAATTGAGTGTTGCTCAAGATGCTGAACAAGAAATTATCAGCAAAAAAGTCAAGATCAATAGATATCATGATCGTGAAGAATTACTTGCATTGAAAAAAGGGCCTCTTTTAGATTTATACATACAACGTGTGGATGTGATTATTAAGATTTTACCAAACATCGCATTTACTACCAAGCCAGGGGTAACAATGAGTGATTTAGGTATTCCTGATACGAAAGAGCATAGAAAAGCTTTGACAGATAATATTGAAGCAGCAGCATCTTACTTTGAAAATACTTCGGCTTTTCAAAAGCAAGTATTGCCATATTCAGATAAGTCTAGCTTAATCGCTGCAATTTTGTTTTATGAGCAAACATTAAAATCACTACATACTTATAATGATTTTAATTAAAATTACTAACACCTATTATTAGGTGTATATATTGCAGGTGTTTAAAAATTATGATTATTTTATGTTTTTTTTAAACTTTTTGTCTGCGATGCTTTGTGATTTGGTGGATATAACGTAGTTTCGAAGCTTCGAAAATCGTTAATACTCAAATCGTTGGTTAATTATTTAAAAATATCTATTGTAATGAAAAATAACATATACACGTTTTTGATCGCACTTATTGTTTGTTCAGGAAATATTTTTGCACAACAAGAAAAGGGAATTATAGGAGAAGATAACTGGTTAAGTTATTGGACAGAATTCAAACCAAAAGTAGATGTAAACCTTGAGCCAACTCAAATTTTAACGGGTGAAATTAAAGGTGGAGAGTATACTTTACAAAAGCGTGAGATCTACCTATTGCTAGGGGATGTTTTTGTAACAGATAGTACTAAGTTAATTATCGAGCCAGGAACAATTATTCTTGCTGATCATAAGACAAAAGCATCACTTGTAGTGACGGCTGGATCTTCTATAGAAGCTATTGGAGCAGAAACAGATCCTATTGTCTTTACCTCTAATAGAGATGTTCCTAGACCTGGTGATTGGGGAGGTATATTTTTACTTGGAGATGCTGCTGTAAATAAGATTAGTGAGAGAAATATTTTACGAAAAGGACTAAAATCGTATGCTCCAGATAATCTAGTTTACGGAGGGTCTAATGCTGAAAGTAATTCTGGTGTTATGGACTATGTTAGAATAGAGTATGCTGGAAAGCGAACTAAAGACTTTGGTTTTTTTGATGCTCTTAGTTTGTATGCTGTAGGTAATAAAACTAAAATATCTAACATAATGATGAGTTATAGTAAAGGTAATTCTCTTTATGTTGCAGGTGGTGATTTAGATTTAACTCATCTTGTTTCTTTCAAGGCTAGTAGGTCAGATTTTAAATTTGACTTCGGTTCTCAAATTAATATCACCAATTCTTTGGCGGTACGCTCACCGTACGATTCAGCATCTATAGGAGCTGCAAGTTTACATGCTACATCTCAAAGTAATGACTCTGAGGCAGATTTTGCTAAAGATCAGACATCAGTTGTTGCTTCTAACCTTACGCTTCTTAATATGAGTGATAACTTAAAAAGTGCTATTGAGGTTGGTTTGGTTCATGAATCTGTATATGTAGATTCAAATACTTCACTTACAATGGATAAGAGTGTGATATCTGGTTTTAATCCTGCAGTGATTTTTAGTAGTGATATTTCATTAAATGATAAAAACTTACAGCGTATTAAATTTACAAAAATGTATTTCAATAGCTGTGAAGGAAATATCTTTATTGAGAATTCACAAAATAATGAAGACTTAGAAAATTGGTACGGTAATCCAGGTTTCCAAAATGTATATTCTAAAGGGGAAGATTCTAAAACGTTTATAGATTCTAAAAATTTAAGAGATCCTGATTTTCGCTTACGTATCAATAAAATTATTGCCTCTAACAGCTCAAATTAATATAAAAATATAGAGTTATTTTTAACTAATATTTACGAGATAGCATACCACCACCCAAAAACCTACATAATGTTAAAATCTACCCGGTGTATACTTCAAGGGCTTTTACTGGTGTGCATTATTGTCACACCAGTTTTTTCTGTTAGTGCTCAAATCGCTATTGGACAACCTAGTATAAATATTTTTCAAGGTGCTTGCGCAACGTCATCTTTTAACTCCTATGATGTAAGTTTTTCTTTTAACCCTTCAAGTGGTTTAGATGCTTCAAATCAATTCATAGTTGAATTATCAGATGGTAATGGAAATTTTGACGACCCTGCTTTTGAAGCTTTTAGGTCAAACCCTGGTGCTATTGTTGATTCTCCAGCAACCGTTTCCATTTCAATACCAGAAGATGCTAGAGGTGACGGATATAGGCTAAGGGTGAAAAGTACATCTCCAGTCGCATCTAGTGTTCCATCCGATCCTTTCTCAGCGTACTTTAAGTTGCACGACACACCTTTTACTATTAATAACTTAGAAGATACGGCCACTTTTTGTCCATCATCTGGTTATTTGTTAACTATAGATGATCCGGGGCTTGATGGGGCCATATCCCCATTAACATATAATAGTTTAGAATTTAATTGGTTTCGCGTCATTGATGATACAAACTCACAATGGGTAGCAACAGGTGATACGTATTTGGTAGATGAAGAAGGAACCTATTTTGCAGAAACTGATTATGGACCCTGTAGTTCAGATTCATTTTCTAATAGAGTTACGGTGACATTTGCTACTAATGGAGAACCTGCGACCGCTAATATAAGTTCTAGTTTGGGAACTCTTTTTTGTTCTAATGGGGAAGGTACAACGCTTACTACGGTCAATGGTGATAGTTATGAGTGGTTCAGAAATGATCAACTCATACAGGGAGCAAATGATAATACGTTGCAAACTAATGACTCTGGGAGTTATGCTGTGATTGTTACTTCTAATGGCTGTGTGGCTGTAGGAAGTATTGATATAGAAAGTTTGAGTGGAAGTACTATGCTTGATGTTAATGATATTAATTTTATTCAAGCTGGTGAATCTTTACAAGTTTCTGTGATTACAGAACTCGATAATCCTCAATATGAATGGTTTTTTAATGATGAAATCATCCCGAGTGCTACAACAATGACTTACAGCGCTAACCAAGTGGGTAACTATAAGGTCGTCGTTACCGCTACAGGCGATTGTGATTTAATAGTAGAGCTATTTTTTGAACTACGTGTTGTTGTAGATGCAGACAATATTCCTAATGTAATTTCTCCCAATGGCGATGGAATAAATGACACTTGGATGATTCCAGCAGAATATTTAAGTGGATCAAATGCCGAAGTGCTTATAGTGAGTAGTTCTGGAAAGAAAGTACTTGAGACAAAAGAATATTTAAATAATTGGCCTGAGGATATGGAGCAAATAGGTTCTGGGAATCAAGTTTTTTATTACGTAATTACTCCACAAGAAAAAGAATCTATTAAGGGATCCATTACAATTATCAATTAAATTGAAAAATAACCTCCTCCATATACTTTTAGTTTTTCTTTACGCTGCAACAATGCAGGGTCAAGAAGAGTCTAGTGCGATTGCTCTAGATTTACCAGCTCGTAATTCATTAATGTTTGGTAAATACATTATTAGTCCAACTTTAAGTTTTGCAAGAGAGGAGAATAAGTACATCTCTATTAACAATAAAAGAGAATTAGTACAGGCAGGCGATGCTCCTCAAACGTATTTGGCAAGTTTTTCGGGTAGATTCACAGAAAAGATTGGTGCAGGTTTAGGCCTATTTCAAAGAAATTTTGGTGTTTTTACAACATTTGGAGGAATTGCAAATGTTGCTTATAACGCACAACTTGCTTCAGAGAGTAATTTGACTTTTGGTCTTAATTTAGCTGCATATAGCAGTAGTGTGAATTCGGGTAATGTAGTCTCTACAAGTGATGATCCATCAATAAATAATATACCTTCTAGTTTTATAACCACTATAAGTCCAGGTGTTAACTACGGAGGAGGATTCATGGATGTTGGGGTTACTATAAATAATCTTGTTACTTATGATGTAAGTAATTCAGAATTACTCAAGGAGCAAACCCGGCGAGGAATTCAGGGACATGTAATGTATACTGGTTTTTTAGATACTTATGGTTTTTTAGATAATAGTAAGTTTTCTGCATTAGGTAGAGCAGAAATACAGGAGGATACATCCATTTTTTCTGGTACTGTGATGTTGACTGTTCCAAAAGGTTTTTGGGTTCAAGGTGGTTATAACACAGTTTTTGGTGCGTCTGCTGGTGTCGGTCTCAATGTCACATCCCAAATTGCATTAGAATACAATTATGAAAAATCATTGGGAGGTTTTGTCGGGTTAGGTTCTACACATGAATTTACACTTGCTTTCATGCTTCCTACTCAGAATTCTTTTGATTTTAGAAAGAAGCGTATTACTGGACTGTTAAATTTTGAGAAAAATAGAAGGAGATCTTTTAGTAAAAAGAAACGCTTAGCGCGAAATACCCCAAGCAAGCCAAGAGTGCCTGCTCAAACTGAAGAAGCTGTTGATTTTGATGCACAAGCACGTATTGCTCAGGAGGAAAGACTAGCTGAAGAAGCACGACTAGCTGAAGAGGCAAGATTGGCTGAAGAAGCACGACTAGCGGAGCAAGCTCAATTATCAGAGGAAGCAAGATTGGCTGAAGAAGCAAGACTAGCAGAGGAAGCAAGATTGGCTGAAGAGGCACGACTAGCGGAGCAAGCTCAATTATCAGAGGAAGCAAGATTGGCTGAAGAAGCAAGACTAGCTGAAGAGGCAAGATTGGCTGAAGAGGCACGACTAGCGGAGCAAGCTCAATTATCAGAGGAAGCAAGATTGGCTGAAGAAGCAAGACTAGCAGAAGAAGCTAGATTAGCTGAAGAGGCAAGATTGGCTGAAGAGGCACGACTAGCGGAGCAAGCTCAATTATCAGAGGAAGCAAGACTAGCAGAAGAAGCTAGATTAGCTGAAGAGGCAAGATTGGCTGAAGAGGCACGACTAGCGGAGCAAGCTCAATTATCAGAGGAAGCAAGATTGGCTGAAGAAGCAAGACTAGCAGAAGAAGCTAGATTAGCTGAAGAAGCAAGACTAGCCGAAGAGGCAAGACTAGCTGAGGAAGCAAGATTGGCCGAAGAAACAAGATTGGCCGAAGAATCAAGACTAGCAGAAGAGGCAAGACTAGCAGAGGAGGCTAGATTGGCTGAAGAAGCACGACTAGCTGAGGAAGCAAGATTGGCCGAAGAATCAAGACTAGCAGAAGAAGCAAGGTTAGCTGAAGAAGCGAGACTAGCCGAAGAATCAAGACTAGCAGAAGAAACAAGGTTAGCTGAAGAAGCAAGGTTAGCTGAAGAAGCGAGACTAGCAGAGGAGACGAGGTTAGCTGAAGAAGCAAGACTAGCTGAAGAATCAAGGTTGGCTGAAGAAAGAAGGTTAGCTGAAGAAGCAAGGTTAGCTGAAGAAGCGAGACTAGCAGAGGAGACGAGGTTAGCTGAAGAAGCAAGACTAGCTGAAGAATCAAGACTAGCAGAAGAAACAAGGTTAGCTGAAGAAGCAAGGTTAGCTGAAGAAGCAAGGTTAGCTGAAGAAGCAAGACTAGCTGAGGAAGCAAAAGAAGCCGAGATAAATCCTACAGATAATTTAGGTCAAAATATAAAGAACTTAACAGAACAAACAGAAACAGCACAAGAGTCTCAGGATAATCTATTAAACCGTTTAGCCGAAGTGGTAGACTCTAAGGATGAAGATCTAAGAGACCTTAAGGAAGCAAATGATTTAAGTGAGAAAGGTATTTTTGTGGCCCCAAAACCATTTAAAAGTGTTTCTCAAGAAAATGCTGAAATTGCAGCATTACAAACAGAATTAGATCAAGCAATTAGTTCGCAGAGTAGTAAAATTTCTGAACTAGAGCGCTTATTAAGAGAGAGAACAAAGGAATTTTCTGGTGATGATGCAACAAATGCGTATTATAGAAAGGCAATCACAGATCTTAAATTAGATCGAGAATTAACTCAGGCAGCAAAAGCAGATCTAGTGGCTTCATTAGAACGAATTAAGGAAGCAACTCAATTTGAGCGATCAAGAAGAATTAAGAGAGCTGCCTTTAATAATGAGGAGGATAGATTCCAGCAAGATCAAGCCTCTCTCAGAGTGCTCAAGGCAAATACACCTGTTGTTAATACGCCTTACACTAGTGAAGATTTTGATTTCGGAGATCAAGAAAGCGGTATTACACGTCGTTTTAGTAACGTGGAAAATATTGATAGCGGATACTATATAGTATTAGCAACACATGGCAATGCTAAGGACAGAGATGAGTTTGTTAAAAAAGTAATTGCATCTGGCTACAGTCAAGTGAATTACTTCTATAATATTGACACAAGTAAGTACTACATCTATATTGATAAAGTAGATTCAATAGCAGGTGCAAACGATAAATTAAGTATAAAGAATGAGGCTCCTTTTGCAGAAAAGGTTTCTATTATTCAAATTGATAATTAAAGTTTTACAAATTTTAGAATAGTTAATCATTGTAAGATTTACCCCAAATCATTATTATTATGAAGAAAGCTACTTTTTATAAAATACCCTTATTTTTAGTATTCATATTTACAGGATTGCAGTCATTGGCTCAAGACAGCGTAGAATTTACTCCTGTGTTTGATGATGACCTAAAGGGAGATATTCTTCTAATTGGAAACAATATACTAGGAAGGAATAATAATGCATATAATAATGATAATCAATATAATTCTAATATTGATATGCGTTATATTGATATTGATGGAGATGCTACAACATTTAGCTCCACTAGTGCAGATTTAGTAGTCCCAAATCCTAACTGTTATGAAATTAGATATGCAGCCTTATATTGGGGGGCAGTAGAGCGGGACAGTAATCAAGATTTTACAAATGTAAAATTCAGAGGGCCTTCTGGTGGATATGTTGATGTTGCTGGAAATATTATTTATGATAGAACGCCAATAGGATCAGAAATTGCTAACAGTTTGCCGTATGCTTGTTACGCAGACGTAACGAGTATAGTTCAAGGTTTAGCTACTAACACAGGTACCTATACAGTAGCAAACGTTTCTTCAAGACAAGGCTCAAATGGAGGGACTGGTCAATCTGCTGGGTGGTCTCTTTATGTAGTGTATGAAGATCCTACACTGCCTAGCAAATCTATTACTAGTTTCAATGGGTTTGAAGTAGTTAGTGTAGCCACTGGAGGAACAGTAGATGTGGATGTTGATGGATTCAGGACAATTCCTACGGGACCTGTAAGAGCTAATTTAGCATTTGCCACTTTAGAAGGTGATAGTCCAATACCAGGAGATTTCTTGGCCCTTAATGGTTCTAGTTTATCGACGGCCGATCGCCCAGCTAACAACTTTTTTAATAGTTCAGTTACACAACTGAATGCATTACCAGTTAATAATAGAAACCCGAATAGCTCAAACACTTTAGGATTCGATACTGGAATTATTGCGGTACCTAATCCTGGAAATTCAGTTATTAACAATGGAGACACCTCTGCTGTAGTTACTTTAGGTACTGTTCAAGATACCTACTTTCAATATTTTTTCTCATTTGCCGTAGAGATTATAGAACCAGATATTGTATTTACAAAAACGGTAGAGGATGAATTAGGGCAAGATATAAGTGATCAAGTGGTTGGTCTTGGTCAAGAACTTAACTACGTGATTAGTTTTCAAAATATAGGGAATGATGACGGACAAAACCTTATAATAAGGGACGTATTACCTATTAATACTGTTTTTGACTTTCCTTCAGGACTTGATTTGCCACCAGGAGTTACAGTTGTAAGTTACGATCCTGCTACACGTGAGATTGTTTTATCTGTAGAAGATTATCTCATTGAGGAAGGAGATCCTGTAGTAGAATTTAGAATCAATGCTAATGTTGTCGAAAACTGTAATGATTTGTCAAGTGCTTGTTCTAACCTGGTTCAAAACCAAGCCTTTGCTAGTTACGTAGGAACTGTTAATCCAGATTTTATAATTACAGATGATCCTAGTGTTAGCTCAAACACAGGCTGTTTATTAGTGCCTCAAGCTACTAACTTTTTAGCAGATATTGATGAGTGCGAATTTCGTGAAAACGCAATTCTTTGTGGTGACAGTATTGATATTGTAGCTGCCGATGGGTATGATTCATACTCTTGGTCTAGCGACCCCTCAGGATCACCAGTTCTAGGAACTTCTCAAACTTTAACGGTTACTGAAAGTGGGACTTATTATGTATATAATTCCGCACCAGCTCCTTGTCGATCTATTATTCAAATTTTTGATGTGATCATCTATGGTGAAAACCAAACAAATCCTATACTTCCACAAGCTGATGAAGTAGTTACCTGTCCAGATGATGGAAGGTTATTGCCTAATATTTTCCTATGTGGTTTAAATGATAGTAGAGATCTTAGTGCAGCTATTACAGATTCAAATTCTATAATCTGGGAACAGTTAGACGAGTCTAGTTGTGCAGCGGTGGGTAATAATGATTGTGCAAATGAAGATGGTGCTTGTTCTTGGAATCAAGTAGCAACTGGTACCGATTATACAGTAAATACCGCTGGACAGTTTAGACTTACTGTTAATTACGATGGAGGTTGTTTTAATCAGTTCTTTTTTAATGTATATCAAAATGTATTGAACCCAACTGCAGTTGCCACAGATATATTGTGTGATAGCATTGGTACAATTACTGTAAATAATGTGCCTAGTGATTATGAATTTAGTCTTGATGGAACAAATTATCAAACTAGTAATATATTCAATGTAGCTACTGCTGGTACGTACACAGTATATGTAAGACAGCAAAATGTTCCAGATACGGCCTGTGTCTTTACTGTTGAAAATGTGCGTGTTCGTTTAAGAGATTTCACATTTGCGGCTACAGCAACTAATCCATTGTGTAATGGACAGTTAGGAAGCATACAAGTTTCTGCAAATGATGGTGAGCCTCAATATACTTTTACATTGTTTGATGATACAGGTGCCTTAGTTACAACTGTTGGTCCAATTGTAGAAAGCTCTTATAATTTTGAAAACCTTAATGCGGGTGAGTATACAGCAAATGTCCAGACTGAAGATGGCTGTGTTGAATCAAATACGGTTACCATTGTGGAACCAGATTTATTATCCCTAACTGCAGATCTTGCAGCGCCATTTATCGATTGTTTGATTCAAGCAACTGATGGTGATGGTAATTTATTATTTGATGAATTTGGTAATCCAATCTTTGAGGAAACTCAAGGTGAGATAAACATGAACGCTGTAGGTGGTACTCCTCCTTATGTTTTTTACATTAATAGTACAACAGTTTTTCAGGGTAGTTCAGTTTATAATATTACAAGTGCAGGTACCTATAATATTAGAGTTGTAGATGCCAATAGTTGTGAGGCTACCTATTCTATTGAAGTAGAAGAAATTTTACCTCCAGAGTATACTGTTACAGCAACTGATATTCAATGTGCAGATTCTGGTGATTCAGGAACTATCACCTTTAATGTTACTACTACCTACGGTAGTAGTTTGGAATATAGTATAGATAATGGAGTTACGTTCTCTAGTAATAATGTCTTTACTAACCTTCCCGCTGGTGATTATGAAACGCTTATACAATATACCTTTGGGCCTTCCTCATGTACAACATTACCAGAGACAGTAACGATTACTATACCAGAACCTCTTGTGGGTCAGGCAGATCTTACAGTAGATTACACTTGTGATACTACTGCTCAAATTACGGTAAGTAATGTTAGTGGAGGAACCCCAGGGTATGAATATAGTATTGACGGAGTTACTTTTCAAACAGGTACAGTATTTACAAATTTAACAAACGGATCTTATGTTGTTGTTATTCAAGATTCACGTGGATGTTCACTAGCTCTACCAGTAATTGTAATAGATGCACTAGATCCTCCAACAGATCTTGAATTTTCAAACACAGCACTTACATGTCCTTCTAACTTAACAGATATTACTATCACAAGTACGACCGGGGGAATTGCTCCATTAGAGTACAGAATTATTGCTCCAGCCGCGGCAGTGACAGCATATCAAAATTCTAACGTATTTGCTAATCTGTCTCCAGACACCTATACTTTTGAGGTAAGGGATGCAAATGGATGTTTATACAGTGAGCAGTATGCGGTTGATGGATTACCTAGTATAGCAGTGAGCGCCCAAACACAAAATGACGTAACGTGTTTCGGTGATTCAGATGGATCCATTCTTGTAACGGTATCAGGAACTTCTAATTTTGAATATACCGTGAATGGTGGAGCAGCAATCGCTGGAACCTCACCTTTTACACTCTCTGGTTTGGGAGCTGGTTCGTACGCTATTGTCATAATAGATACCGTAACCAATTGTGAAGGAACGGATACAGCAACGGTACAAGAGCCTGGTGCCGCATTAACGCTGTCTGCTGCAGAAACTGTTATTACTTGTGAGGATGATGGGAGTGTTGAGCTTACTGCTACAGGTGGTTGGGGAGGTTATACCTATACGATTACCCAACCTGATAATTCAGTTTTAGGTCCGCAATCTAGCACGACTTTTACAGGTTTATCACTTCCAGGAACATACACGGCTCTAGTGGCTGATGTTAATGGTTGTGAGGTGACCACTACTTTTGATTTAACTACTCCTGAAGATGTAGAAGCTACATTAAGTGGCACATCTAACCTTTGTTATGATACAACTAGTGGAGCCACTTTAGTGGTAGATGTAACTGCTGGAGTAGCGCCGTTTGAATTTAGTATAAATGGAGGTCCATTTCAGGCGAGTAACAGTTTTCCAAATCTTATACCTGGAAGTTATACTATTACTGTAAGAGACGCTTATGGATGTACACTTACTTTGGCAAGTCAGAGTATTGCTCCACAATTGTCATTAACTACGATATTAGATAAAGAACTAGATTGTACATCGTCTCCTGATGGTCAAATCACGGGAACTATAACTGGAGGCTATCCTCCATACACCTATGCTGTTTCTATAAATGGTGCAGCATACACTTCGTTAGGAACAACAGGATCTCCTTTTACCTACACGGTAACAACAGACGGTACATACCAATTTCAAGTGACAGACGATCAAGGTTGTATCGCGGAATCTGGAGTAACCACTGTTGCACCTATCACTAATCCTACAGTAGTTGCAACCCCAACAGATCCATTATGTTTTAATGATAGCAATGGGCAAGTGCTTCTTACGGGCTCAGGGGGTTCTGGTGCGTATATGTATAGTGATGATAATGTTACCTATACATCAGACCCATTATTTACAGGTTTAGTTGCTGGAACTTACACTTTCTATGTGCGTGATGGAAACGAGTGTATAGGTACTATAAGTGTAACTTTAAATAACCCAGATGAACTTGTAGCGTCTGCTTCTATTCCAGCTAATACTAGCTGTAGTGCTACAACTGTAATAACGGTAACTGCCACTGGTGGTACAGGGAGTTATGAGTACAGTTTCGAAGGAAGTTCTTATTCGAGTTCAAACACGTATACGGTAAATAATACTGGTGTAATACAAAATATTACGTATGCTGTAAGGGATACTAATGGGTGTATCGATACTGATTCTATAGATATTCCACCATATGATCCTATAACAGGAGTGGCTTTTGCAGATTCAAATGCCATTACTTGTAATGATACGACCACAGATGTGACGGTAACACCTACGGGAGGGATTTCTCCGTTTACATTTGTAATTACTGCACCAGGTGCTGCTACGACAAATACTACGGGTGTGAACTCAGGTGTTTTCACAGGACTAACTCCTGGTAATTATACATTTGAGGTGACAGATGCAAATGGTTGTTCGGCTACAGCATCACATAGTATTTCACCTGTTCGACCTATTCAGGTAGCTTTCGCGAAAGCGGACGAACAATGTTTTAATGCAGGTGATGGCGAAGCGGTATTTACCATTACAGATGTGAGCAGTACTGGCAATTATACCTATACAATTAGTCCTACTGTAACTACAGATACTCAAGTAGATAATGTAGTAACCGTAACAGGTCTTACCGCAGGGACATATACTATTGATGTCGTTGATACCGCTACAGGATGTACCGACTCTGCGAGCGTAACAATAGACGCAGCGACACAGATTACATTTACAGCTACGGCATCGAGTGTAAATTGTAATGAATCTATTTCAACTATTACTTTTACAGGACCTAGCGGTGGAACACCAGGCTATACGTATGCCTATGTCATTCAGGGAGATCCAGCACCAGCGCCATCTGCTTTTAGTAATACGACTACGGTAGATACAAGTGTTTTAGGATCTAATATCACAGTATGGGTAAAAGATGCAAATGATTGTACGGTATCTCAAGATATCAATATCGTTACAGATCCTACACCTACAGTTACTCTTGCGGTAGACGACCAATGTGGTACGATTGGTAATAGCTATACCATTACCGCAACAGCAAGTTCAGGAGTTTCACCATATGCATATAGTATAGATGGAACGAATTTCCAAACAAGTGCTACATTTACGGTAACACCAGGAACCTACACCGTTACTGTAAGAGATGCTAATGGATGTACTGCTACAAGTAATTCAGTTACTGTGAGTCCTCAGCTAGTATTAAACAGTGAAATCACTGAAGAGTTTGATTGTGCACCACCTTTACCATCTGAAGCTCAAATTACACTTACTTTTAATGGAGGTTCTGGACCATATACCTATGAGGTAGAATTTAATGGAGGTGGATTTAATCCACAAGGAGCCTTGACCTCACCATTCATTTATAGTACTCCTAATCCTGGAGACTATCAATTTAGAATAACAGATAGCAATGGTTGTTCTGTTACTTCTGTTGTTCATACTATTGATCCATTAGTTCCAGTTACAGCAACCGAGACTCATATAGACCCTACTTGTAATGGAGATACCAACGGGTCTATCACCTTGACGGCTACCTCAGGAGAGGCTCCGTTTACCTATAGTATTGATGGCGGAACTACCTTTGTTTCCTCAAATGTGTTTGGTGGTTTGAGTGCAGGAACTTATAATTATGTTGTAAGAGATAGTAAACAGTGTGAGGATACTGGGTCTATTACTTTGAATGATCCAGCACCGATCGATGTGACCATAGTAAGAAACGCTATCCAATGTAATTCAAATGTACCTGGTAGTTTGGATGTTACAATAAACTCAGGTGGAGTAGCACCATTTATCTACACTTTATTTGATAATACAAATACGCAAATTGATACGAGTGGAAGTACAGCTTTGACAACACATACGTTCTCTGGACTTAGTTTTGGTGATTATTTTGTAACAATTGTTGATGCAAATGGTTGTGATTTTAGAAGTGCGGCTCAACGTATTGAAACACCACCAAATATTAGTTTGACCAGTAACACCACTACCGGCTCTTGTGCAACAGGTGCAACAGTTACCATAGAAGTTCTAACTGGTGCTCAACCATTTATCTACTCTATATTTGGTCAACCGGCTACGGCTTTTGGACCGACAGCAAACACATCTCATACTTTTACAGGACTCGATCACAATACAACCTACTTCTTTCAAGTGGAGGATGCAGGTAGTTGCTTCTCAATAATTGAAGTAACTACACCACCTTTATCTCCTATTGATATCTCTGCTTTATCGACAACAGATGTTTCCTGTAATGGAGATAGCACAGGAGAGGTTAGTTTTACCGTTTCAGATTATGACGCTTCAGTAACCATGCTTTATTATGAAGTACGTGATCAATTAACTAACCAACCGATCGCTCCACCAGCTAATGGAACCTTTACTGGTCTAACTGGAGCTCCTGCAAGTGATGTCATAACAGGCTTAGGAGCCGGCAATTATACCTTATTCGTAGAAGAGACTGATGGAACTTTATGCTCTACAACGCAGGTTTTTCAAATCACAGAACCAATCCAAGCGCTTACTGCAACGGTGGTAGACAATATTAATGCAAATTGTAATACAGGAGCGCAAGTAACAGTGAATGCAACGGGAGGAACGGGTCCTTATGAATATGCGTATGCACTTTCACCATCAGCGGTACCTACTTCTGCTTATACCACCAACAATGTATTAAATCTAGATGCTTCATTAGGAACAACTTGGGATATATATGTAAGGGACGCAAATGGTTGTCCATTCACATTACCAGTTACCGTCGCAACAGATGCAGCACCTACTATTGATCCTGTTGCAACACAGTGTTACGTGGGAACACCTTTTACGGTAACAGTGAGTGGAACTACTTTTAATGGTAATGCCACATATAGTGCGGGTGGACCATATCAAAACAGCCCAAACTTTACGATTACTGCTCCAGGATCTTATGACTTTTTTATAAGAGATGATAACGGTTGTACAGCAACTACCACGTATGTGGTAAACGATCAACTAACGTTAATACCTACTATCACAAAGGAACTTGATTGTACAGCAAGTCCAGATGCAGAGATTACACTTACTGCTGGGGGAGGAGATGCTAGTTATACCTATGAGGTATCTACAGATGGCGGTATTACGTATACAGCAATGGGATCAAATGTTTACAGTGCAGCTACTCCTATAGAGTATTTCTTTAGAGTTACAGATGGAGCTGGATGCCAGGCAATCAATAGTATAGAAGTCTCCCCTATTGTTCCTGTCACATTTACACCTGTGCCTACAGATGTAAGCTGTAATGCAGGATCAGACGGTAGTATTACTGTAAACGTTACGGGTGGGGTAGGACCATTTACCTATGAAATAGAGGGTGTGTTAAACACACCTGCAGATTCTAACATTTTTACAGGCTTATCACAAGGAACGTATGATATTGTCGTTATTGATGGTTCTTCTTGCAGGTCAGCTATACAGTCTGTGACAATTGATGAACCAACTCCGGTAACAGCTACTGCATCCTTGTCTGCTAATACGACTTGTGATGTGGAGACAACCATCACCGTTACAGCATCCGGAGGAACACCTACGGGAATAGCGACGGGTTACTACTACAGCTTTGAAGGAAATGGTTTCTCAACTGATAACACGTATGTTGTAAATGATAATGGAACGGTACAGACGATTAATTATATTGTAAGAGATTTAAATAATTGTGAGTTTACTGGTTCTATAGACGTACAGCCACTAGATCCACCTACAGACCTGGATTTTAGCGCTACGGTAGCGACCTGTGATACACCTAGCAGCGATGTGACAATTACTGCCACTGATGGAATAGGTCCATTAACGTATGATATTATTATTCCAGCAGGAGATCCAAATACTACAGGTGATACTACAGGTATTTATACAGGACTTTCTGTAGGTTCTTATACTTTTGAAGTTATAGATGCTAATGGATGTACTTATCAAGAGCAGTTTACAGTACCAGCGATTGAGAATATTGAGGTGCTAGGACAATTGGTGAGTGACATTACTTGTAATCCAGGAAACAATGGTGAAGTTTCATTTACGGTCTCTAACTTTACAGGAACGTATAGTTATTCTATAAATGGTGGGGCAACGGTAACTGGACAAACGAATGCGACAGTATTAGTTAGTAACATCTCAATCCCAGGTACACAAACTATAGATATTACAGATGAAGTTACAGGTTGTGTTGCAACAGCTTCTGTGACTGTTGCTCAAGTAGCACCGTTAACATTAATTGAGGACACTAATATTAATGCAAACTGTAATGATGATGCACAGGTAACGGTGAGTGCGACAGGAGGTACACCTCCTTACGTATACTCATTTGTGGTAAGCGGTGCTGGTCCAGGAACCTTTACATCTTCTAATACAGCGGCGTTAGATCCACCTACTTCAACGAGTTGGGATGTGTATGTACAGGATAATAACAACTGTCAAGACATGATTACCGTGACGATAGATACAGATCCACTACCTTCAGGATTTACATTTGCCGCAACCAGTCAATGTCCAGATGCTTCTGGTGAATATGAGTTAGTAGTTACGCCAGGAAGTGGTATTGCACCTCTTGAATATAGTATAGGTAATGGATACCAGACGGGAACCACTTTTACAGTGAATGCTCCAGGAATGTATACAGTAACTATTAGAGATGGAAATGAATGTACAGTTACAGAATCTGTGACAATACTACCTGCTCTAGAGGCTATTGCAGCTATTAGTAATCTACCTAGCTGTAGTGATGATGATGGAGAGATAGAAGTGACAGCCGCAGGAGGTTCTGGTGATTATGAATATACAATCAATCCAGATCCATTGGGCGTTTCCCCAAGTACAAATCCAATATTTGTGGGATTACCTGCCGGTGTATATGATGTAACAGCCATAGATAGAATAACAAGTTGTACGTTTACAACTCAAGTTACTTTAGAAGCACCTACCCCAGTGACATTTACGACATCACATGAGGATGTTAGTTGTAATGCGGGCAGTGATGGAACTATTACAGTTACTTTAGGTGCTGGAAATGACAATCCGCTGTATACCTACGCGATTATTGCGCCAGCAGGATTTACTCGTCCTGCACAGAGTTCAAATATTTTTACTGGACTTTCTGCAAATACTTATACGGTGCAAGTCACGTCTGGTAGAGGATGTACACTCACAGAAGATGTAATAATTGAGGAGCCAGATGCTTTAACAGCTTCCGCGACAGCGACATCATTTAACTGTGCGGCAGATAATTCTGTAAATACCTCAACGATTACTATTACGGGTGCAGATGGAACGCCTCCTTATTTATATAGTATTGATGGAACTAGTTATTTTACTTCAAATACATTTGAGGTAGCAGATACTGGTGCTATACAGACAATTACAGTATACGTTAGAGATGATAACAACTGTGATGCTACAAATACAGTAACGATTGATCCGCTAGAAACTATCACGGCTGCAGCATTTGTAATTACATCACCTATTGATTGTAATAATACTGGTGAAGTGAGTATCAATGTTACTGGAGGCTCTGGAAACTTTGAGTACCAATTGTTACCAAATGGAATACCACAACCTTCAAATATATTTGCTTTAACAGACCCAGGAACGTATTACTTCCAAATAAATGATTTGACAACGGGTTGTTACTTCTTAACAGATTTTGAAATAGCTCCTTTTGATGTGATTGAAGCACAATTAAGTACATTAGAAGATGTAGATTGTTTTGGAAATGCAAGTGGAGAAATAGCACTTACGGTACTCAATTATACAGGTGATTATACTTATGATGTATTAGATAGCTCTGGTGCTCCAGTGGGTATTTCAGGAACAGGAAATACTAATTCAAACCCTCAGATTATAACAGGATTGAATGGAGGGAATTATACTGTTAATGTTTCTGCAACTGACACTCCTTTCTGTGCAACTGTATCAAATAGTGTGGCCATTGAGTCTCCTATTACCCCAGTTGCGGTTATCGCTACAGAAACCTATAATGTAACTTGTACAAATGATCAAGGAATTATCACGGCTGCGGGTAGTGGTGGTACACCACCATATGAATATCAATTAACAGGTCCAGTGACGGTTGCCTTTTCACCTAATGCAACATTCAGTGATCTAAGTGCAGGTTTATACACAGTAACTGTACGAGATGCAAATGATTGTTTAGAAACAGACACTGTATTATTAGAAGTGCCAGATGCAATTACTGCCACCTTCACGCCAAGTGCTACTGAAGTAGCGTGTTTTGGTGATCAAACAGTTTCTATTACTGTAACAAATGTTCAAGGAGGTCAAGGAGCTGATTACAACTATACACTTAATAGAATTTCTCCTAATGCAAGTACATTTGGTCCTCAGTCATCAAACGTATTTTCAAACCTTGGAGCAGGGGTGTATTCTGTTACTATTCAAGACACATACAGTTGTGAGTTGACGTCTGCTAATATTACAATCACAGAGCCAGATCAGATTGATGCAAGTCTAGTCGTAAATTCAACACAAACGTGTCTTACAGATGCTACACTTACGTTAAGTGCGACAGGTGGTACTGGTCTGTATACGTATGATGATGCAGATGACTTTACTACACCGTTAGGAACTTTTGTTACTGATGTAACATTCTCTGTGGTACCTGGAACGTATCAATATTTTATCAGGGATGAGAATGGATGTGTTAGCCGTGCGTCTAATGAGATCACGATTGAACCACTTGTTGATTTAGAAGTAAACCTTACTTCTGATAATCCTACCATTAATTGTGTAGGAGATTCTTCGGGATCTATAACAGCAACTGCTATTGGAGGTTTAGGAAATTACGTGTATACGTTACAAGACGAATTTGGGGTTACTGTGCCAGCAACTCAAAGCTCTCCTGGTGTATTCACAGGGTTAACTGCTGGGACATATCAAGTATATGTTCAAAGTGGTGATTGTCAAGATACTTCTAGTACGTTAATCATTACAGAGCCTCTAGAAGCAGTGACTGCCGATTATGATCTCACTCCAATAACATGTAATGGAGCAAATGATGGTGTGTTAACTATAAACGCCTCTGGAGGAACAGGAGATATTATATATGCGATATCACCTAACCTTGATCAATTTTTTACAACTAATGTTTTTGAGGATTTACAACCTGGAGATTATACCGTAATCTTTCAAGATCAATTAGGGTGTTTCGACACATTTGATTTTAGATTAGAAGATCCAGAAATTGTAGCACTAGGAATAGTACCTAATTCTATCATACCAGAAACTTGTTTTGGAGATGCAGATGGTTCTTTTAGTGTTGAAATATCAGGCGGGTCTTTACCTTATGAGGTTGTATTAGATGATCCTAATGGAACTTACACTGTGGGAGGTCCTACCCAAACAACATTTGTATTTGATAACCTCTCTGGAGGAGATCATATAGTATATGTACGAGATGCGCAAGGATGTGAATCTCCATGGAATATCACCTTCCCAGAAACAGTTAATATTATTCCTACTTTAGATGTAGATCCTAATTGTGATACTAATACACCAGGAAATACCGTTACTGTAACTGTTGATGGTTTTATACCAGATCCATCTCTGTTAACGTATAGTCTTGATGATAGTGGTAATGAGCAATCTGATAATGTATTTATAAATGTTTCTCCTGGAACGCACTATATTACAGTTATTTACGATGGAGTATGTTCTGAAGACACAATACCCTTTATTATAGAGGACATACAGCCTTTATCATTAACACTAGAAGAAGGTAATTTAAATGAAATTGTGGCAGTAGCTACTGGTGGTTTTGGTAATAATCAGTATACTTTTAATGGGATTTCTACAGGTACCACAAATACCTATGTTATTTCAGAATCAGGTACTTATACTGTAATTGTTACTGATGCTGAGGGTTGTACCGCAACAGCAGATATTTATATAGAATTTATTGATGTATGTGTACCTAATTACTTTACCCCTAATGATGATGGTGTCTTAGATACTTGGGCTCCAGGGTGTGCAGATAACTACCCTAACTTAAAGACCCAAATATTTGATAGATATGGTCGTGTAATTGTTAAAATGAATGTTGGACAAAGTTGGAATGGAAAATACAATTCTAAAGAGTTACCTACAGGAGATTATTGGTACATTATTACACTTGGACCAGAAGGTAATGATCGTGAGTTTGTGGGTCACTTTACATTATATAGATAATACAATGCTCCTAAAATCTTAACCTATGAAAGTTTTAGTAAAATATGTTCTTTATGTATCGCTGTTTGTTACAGCGATACAAGGAACTTCACAGGAATTAAATTTACCTGTATTTAGCCAATATTTGGCAGATAGCGATTTTGTAGTGGCACCTACCTATGCAGGTATAGGTGATAACTTTAGGATTCGCCTCAATGCGCTGACACAATGGGTAGGTATTCCTAATGCTCCAGATAATCAAGCTTTCTACGCAGACCTTAGGTTTGCAACACAATCTGGATTGGGGCTATCATTATATAATGATAGAAATGGTAATACCATACAACAGGGAGCTAAAGTTTCATTTGCACACCATCTTACGCTTGATTATAATACAAAACAGTATATCTCTTTTGGTTTGTCAGGAAACGTAAACAGTTTTAGTTTAGACATTGATAACTTTTCACCCACGTTTGAGCAACCTACAATAGACCCTTTTATTACAGATAATAGATCAGAAACAAATTTGAACTTTGATGTAGGAGTACTATACAGAATAGGAGAAGCATTTTTAAGTGTTAATGCAAATAATATACTTCCTAAAGACATCGAACGTTTTGATGGACTAGAGCCAAACCTATTGTTTAATTTACAACTGTATGGGGGATATACTTTAAAAACAAATAATTATTCGCAGTGGGAGCCTTCTGCCTTTTATCAATTGTATACAAGTGACGGCCGTTCAAGTACAGATTTAAATATAAAGTACAGAAAATTTAATAGGTATAATGATTACTTATGGGCTGGAGCCACCTATAGATTCCTCAATGATCAAATTGGGAAACCTTTGAGCGTTGGACCGATGATAGGCGGTAAAAAATCTATATTCTATGCCTCTTACGCATATCAGGTTACTCTTAACGATATGATGTCTTACAATTCTGGAACACATTCTATCACTATAGGATTAGATCTCTTGCAAGGTATTAGTGATTGTCCTTGTACCGCAGCAAATAAGATTCCGAAATCTAGAAGGTAGTAGGAAGTAAGGATCAAGCTAACGTACTTTAAGTGCTTTTACAATAAATCATTACGATAATTGCCATGTAGTATAGGTGATTATTGTAATGATTTTATTTATTTAGTCTTACACTATAAATCCAATCATTTAGATATGTAATACTTATCTGTGTTTTTCCTCTAATTTATTTTAGAGGAATTGCAACAGGCGCATTAGCTTATTATATCCCAATCATAATTGCTTCTATTAAGCTTGAGATACCTCTAACATCTCACTCACGTTTTCCGTAATAAATGTCAACCTCAATTGCTTGTGGCTTTACAAGCTTATATGTATTCTCAGCATAGAAGAAATTCCTTAAAGAGGATACAAAGTAAATAGAGGAAGCTTAGACTTAACTGTGAGGCCATTGTATTTAAAAAAAAAGATTATTAGTATCATATGAAATCAACCCTATTTGATTTTTGTAATTAAATTTATTATAAATCGAGGTTGGAGACTTATCTCCAAAAAATTTTAATTTTCATTAAAATTGATATAAGTAGGTACTAAGGCAATAGCTTTGTGAGTATTCGTTTTTATGAAAAATAAGGAGCATTTTACTTTTCTGTTCCTGTACGAGTCATGCTTTCGCGAAAGCGAAATAAAAAAGTCTTTTAAATTCTATTGTTAAAGAGAATTTAAAAGACTTTTAATTACTGTAAATTCAGGTTTTATTCGTCACTGGCTGCAGCCAATCTTTCTTCCTTTTTAAGCATTGGTAAAATGTCAGTATGCTCTGTAAATTCAGTTTTTATAAGATTTGTTATTATGTCGTAACTACTTGGTGTCTTATCACAAGCATTTTGAGCAAACTGTAATGATTTAACTTTATCTCCATTAATGAGATGTAGTTTAGTCATTGTAATATCATATGTGCTAGAAGCTGTAAGTCCTTTTCTCGCAGCACGTTCTTTAATGTCATTGAGAATATCTATAAAATCTTTAGCTTTCCCTTCGTAACCTTTTTCGAAATCATAATCATCTACTTGCTCCGCAATAAATTCGAAAGCTTTTTCTAATTTTTGTTGTTTTATGTCTTGTGCAGAAGGCAGCTCTAAGACATCTTCATAATTGAATTTGTATACTAGCTCATTGTTGAAATATCTTTTATAATACCACACTGCTTCTTGAGGTTTTTCCATATCCCAATCTAAACTCGTTTTAAATTCTGTTTCATCAGCTCCTGCTTTAGGAAATACATTAATTACTAAGCGATTATCTTTAGAACTAAGTTGAAGAGGATTGTAATATTTTTCCTGCGGTTCTGATGATAATAATTCTATATGGCTTATCGTTGCAGATAATGCCATTACTTGATCTTTGCCGTTTAATGCTAAGAATGCAGGTGACCCGTCAAAAAGTACATTTTTAATCTGTAGTTCCCCCTCAACTTGATCTCCTTCATATTTCTTCCAATCATTCTCTTTAAAGGCAACTTCGATCTTAGTTTTTTTATTTTCTTTCGTGAACCGAAATGCTGGGTAAATTATACTACCGTTTTGATGATTTTTGAAAGTATGTACAGTAATTTCATCAGAAGTTAGAATATCTTGTTGATATACTACCCCGTTAGGTTTATCATTTATGTAATTAGCATAAATTATCGATGAGCCTTC
The DNA here is from genome assembly GCF_007827465.1 of Dokdonia sp. Hel_I_53. Classification (NCBI taxonomy): domain Bacteria; kingdom Pseudomonadati; phylum Bacteroidota; class Flavobacteriia; order Flavobacteriales; family Flavobacteriaceae; genus Dokdonia; species Dokdonia sp. Hel_I_53. The sequence continues at coordinate 1,182,978 of NZ_VISL01000001.1, read as the reverse complement.
TGGATTATACAAATAACTAATTCCTAGACCTAGTTTTTCACCATCTTCGTAGTGTCCTACAAAAACTCCGTTTTCGATCGCAGATCGTGACATTCCAACATCACATCCTCCATTTAAACATTGAGCATACGTAGTCAATGCAGTGCATATCAACATTGCTGTAGTAAGTAGTTTTATTTTCATAATATTTATGATTTTGGGTTTTTGACGTTACTTAAACAAAGTTGGAAGTTTAAGTATTTATCATATGCAATTAAATAAAAAAAAGCGTTAAACGCAAGAAAACTAGACCTTTACTGATAAATTTTTTTAAACAAAAATAACGTCTTATTATTCGAGCGCTTAATACGTTGATTTTTAGATGATTATAAATTATTTTTTTTTTGCTGGAATAGAAAATATAGCTTTATGACAAAGCTTTTGCACTTTTCAGGGGTTCTAATATTTTCTATTTGTAAGAAAAAAACTACAAAAAATATTTTTTAATGCAGTTTGTTCAATATAGAATTGATGTGAAGCAAAATTTTAAGACTAATAGAAGTAGTTACAAAAATCATCGATTTAGTGTATGTTTAGTCTATGGTAAAAACCTTGCTAAAACAAATGTATTTTAAAAAACCCGTTAACTATAAGTTAACGGGTTTAATTAAATTTCAGTGTCCTAAATAAGTGACCTGGCTGGGGCTCGAACCCAGGACCCTCTCCTTAAAAGGGAGATGCTCTACCAACTGAGCTACCAGGTCATTGCTTGAATGCGGGTGCAAATATACAATGATTAATCTGTTTTAACCAAATCTTTTTTGAAATAAAATATACTTTTTTTTGAATGGTTTCAGATACCTTTGTGTTTCAGTACTTTCTATGAAAAAAATATTTTTATTGGGTTATATGGGATCTGGAAAATCCACCATTGGACCACTTCTAGCAGCTAAACTTTCTTACAAGTTTTTGGATTTTGATGCTTACATTGAAAAAATGGAAGGAAAATCAATCTCTAAAATATTTAAAGATGAAGGAGAAATTTATTTTAGAAAAGCAGAGAACAACTATCTAAAACAGCTTATATCTTCCAGCGAAGACGGTCCTGAAGTTATTGCTTTAGGAGGAGGTACTCCATGCTATAGTCAAAATATGGATTATCTAAAGACAGCTATGACTACTACAGTTTATCTAAACAGCTCTTACAAGGAGCTCACTAAGAGGTTATGGATTAATAAGCAAGCTAGACCACTCCTAAATTCTTTAGAAAGTTACGAGGCTCTGGAGGAATATGTGCGTAAGCACCTCTTTGAAAGGAGTTACTATTATAATCAAGCAGATATTGTTGTTAAAGCACAAGACGAGACTCCTGAGCAATTAGCAAGTAAAATAATTAAGACCCTATTCTAAAACAACAGTATCATTTCCTTTAGTAAAAATTACTTTTACAGATTCATTTAAGGATGTACTTAAAGAGATACCTTTAAAGTCAGCTTTTACTGGATACTTTTTATGATTACGGTTTACTAGTACGGCGGTTTTAAATCTTTTTAAAGGAACATCTAGGAAATGTTTTACACCATAAACAAGTGTAGTGCCTGAATTTAAAACATCATCGATAAGGACAATTGATTTGTTTGTATATTCCTTAGGCAACAAACTTGTTTTAACGGTTCCTAAGGGTTTTTGTTTATCCATTGTTACTTTGCATAGTATCGTTTTAAATGGGGCAATGTCTATAAGGACTTGAGATAGACGTTCGGCAAATTTATAACCGTTATCTGCAATCCCGGCAAGAACAACTTCTTTCTCATCTGCATTACTCTCGTAGATTTGAAAAGCAATACGTCTTATTTTATGCTCTATCGCAGTATGATCAAGTATTTTTTCTAATTTAATTTTCATAGTCTTATCGTATTTACTGTACTTACTCTTCTTGATCGTTTGTAAAAAACTCATCATTCTCATAAATTTCATCGATACTACGCCTATCTTTTTTAGTAGGCCTTCCAGTACCCTTCTTTCGATAATAATCTTTAGAATATTTTAGTAAATCTAGCTTCTCAAGATTTTCTTTAGGAGTTTTATCTGCCACATACATTCCCACAAGTTTGGCACCTAGTCTGCTCTCAGGAATATCCAATACTTCAAGAATATAGTTCACTTGATTTTTTCTAACATCAATTTTATCAGTAGGATAGACTTCTCTTGATGGTTTTACAGTGGCACCATTCATTTTTACCTGTCCTTTCTTACAAGCCGCAGTTGCTATAGATCGGGTTTTAAAATAGCGTATACACCATAAATATTTATCAACTCTCATATAAATTAAACTATTGTTACGTTATTATTGTCCAAGATATAGACAAAAATAAGCCAAAATTGTATCTTGCACCTCTTTAAAAATAACGTTGATGAAATTAAGAAATTACCTAGCACTCATTGCTGTCATGCTTATTTGTGTAGCTTGCCCTAACGATGATGATTCAGATGATCCAATAGTTGTTCCTCCAAATGATAGAGGAGAACAATCAATAGTTGATGATGAGCGTATAAGGGAGTACCTTGAGACACATTTCTATAATTATGAGGAGTTTGAAAATCCACCGGCAGAATTTGATTATCAAGTAAGAATTGATACGATATCAGGAGATAATGCTGATAAAGAACCTATTTTAGATCGTCCAGAACTTACAACTAAAGTATATACCCGAGCTGAAGCAGAGCAAACTCTTTACATATTAACAGCAAGACAAGGTGAAAGTGATAAGCCTGCTGCGACGTATGCAGATTCTGTTTTTATGAATTATAAAGGATTTCGTTTAGATGGTTTAATCTTTGACCGCTCTCCTAATCCAGTTTGGTTTGATTTGACATCAGTTGTTGATGGGTTTACTAATGGTGTAGCAGGTTTTAAGGGCGCTGCATCTGGCCCTATTGTAAACCAAGATGGAACATTCGATTATGAAGGTTATGGATCTGGGGCTATTTTTATGCCTAGTGGCCTCGCATATTTTAATGCTGTTCAAGCGAATATTCCTCCTTATAGTCCTTTAATATTTACTTTTAATACCTTTAATACAGTACAGGCAGATCATGATAACGATGGTATTTTGTCAATAAATGAAGATTTAAATAATAACGGTTTTCTTTTTGATGAAGCAGATAATCCAGATGATGATTCATCATTTGCTTTTTTTGATCCTGATGACGATAATGATAGGGTTCTCACTATTCTAGAAATCGAAACAGATGTAGATGGTAATTTTGTATCCTTTTTAGATACAGACAGTGATGGACTATCTAACCACTTAGATAATGATGATGATGGAGACGGTAGACCTACGATCGAAGAGTTGAGATTTAATAGTGCTACTGGCGTAGTGTCCTATCCAGATAGTGATGAAGATGGTATTCCAGACTATCTAGATTCTGATTCATAATTAGGTCACGCTTTCGCGAAAGCGTACGAACAAATAAAAAGATCCTCTAAAATTTAGAGGATCTTTTTTATATAAACAGAATGTAATAAAAATTAATTTTTATCTAGCGTAAATGATATACTCAAAATTAATTGAGAAGGTCTAGAATCTACCGTAAAACCACTGTCTTGTATATTTGATGAAGAAATGATGGTGTTTTCTGTAAATGCTCCTTCATACCTTAGGTCTAAACCTACTTGCCCTAACGTTAGGCCTATACCTAACTGATAACCCACGGTAAATTGCTTTTCAGGATCTTCAAAATCTATGTTGGTGTTTTCAAAGCCAGTATCAAGAATGTACTGGAAGGAAGGGCCCGCCTTGATATTTAGAGGACCCACTATTTTTAGACCTAATAAAACGGGGATATCTAGTTTTTGAACTTCAAAATTATAATCTTGTCCTGATCCCGCATTGCGACTTTCATAATCAGTATTAATTTTTGTGTAAAGCACTTCTGGTTGTAAAAATATTCCTGAAAATGATGCTTTATAAAAAATTCCTGCATGATACCCTGCTTGTCTTTCTTTATTATAACTTTCACTACCTATAATAGATGAAAATTCCAGATCTCCAACAGACCCGTAGTTTAGTCCCCCTTTGATACCAAACCCAGAGCTTTGACTCGTAGCAGCAATACTTGATAAGAGTAGGACTGCAATTAATACTTTTTTCATAATTGTCTCTTTTGATGAATGAATTAAAATAAAAAAGGCAGTATGTAAATTCTCATACCGCCCCTATGTTTCTATAAAACGTAAAAAAACATTAAATTATTTTCTATCGACAACTTTTTGACAGGCTCTTACAATAGCAACGGCATTTAACCCATATTTTTCCATAAGCTGTTTTGGTGTCCCACTTTCTCCAAAAGTGTCTTCAGTAGCGACAAATTCTTGCGGGGTTGGCAATCTTAACGAAAGTTCACGTGCCACACTTTCTCCTAATCCACCAAGGTAATTATGCTCTTCTGCGGTAACTATACATTTGGTTTTCTTTACAGATTTTAAAATGGCTTCTGTATCCAAAGGTTTTATAGTGTGGATATCAATTACCTCTGCAGAGATACCTTTTTCGTGCAGTTCCTTTGCAGCTTCCAGTGCTTCCCAAACAAGATGGCCTGTAGCTACAATAGTAACGTCATTTCCATCTTGTAACTTTACAGCTTTCCCAATCTCAAACTTTTGATCGGCAGGGGTGAAATTAGGTACTACAGGGCGACCAAAGCGCAGATAAACAGGTCCTTCGTATTCAGCTATAGCTAAGGTTGCAGCTTTGGTTTGATTGTAATCACATGTATTAATCACAGTCATACCTGGAAGCATCTTCATTAAACCTATGTCCTCAAGTATTTGGTGTGTGGCACCATCTTCTCCTAGAGTAACACCGGAGTGAGATGCGCATATTTTTACATTCTTCCCAGAATAGGCAATGGACTGTCTTATTTGGTCATACACACGACCTGTTGAAAAGTTTGCAAAGGTTCCTGTAAATGGGATCTTTCCACCAATAGTTAATCCAGCAGCAATACCCATCATATTTGCCTCGGCGATGCCTATTTGAAAAAACCGCTCTGGATTTTCATCAATAAACGTTTGTATTTTTAAAGACCCTATAAGATCTGCACATAATGATACAACATTAGGATTTGTTCTACCTAACTCTGTCATACCTGCACCAAATCCTGACCTTGTATCCTTACTTCCTGTATTTTCGTATACTTTCATAGTAGTTTGTTTTAGTTCGCTTTCGCGAAAGCGTAAAGAGATTAGTAGTCTCCTAGTGTTTCTGGATTTTGTGCGAGTGCACTTTCTAGTTGCTCATCATTAGGTGCTTTACCGTGCCATGCATGAGTACCCATCATAAAATCAACCCCGTGTCCCATAACTGTATGTAAGAGAATACAAACTGGTTTACCGTTATGAAGCAACTCTTTTGCTTGATTAATTCCGTTTAAGATGGATTGAATGTCATTACCTTTTTCAACACGAATAACCGCCCAGCCAAAGGCTTCAAATTTTGCTTGTAGATTTCCTAAATCCAATACTTTCTCTGTACTCCCATCTATTTGCTGTCCATTGAGATCTACTGTAGCAATGAGGTTATCTACTTTATTTGCAGCGGCATACATGATGGCTTCCCAATTTTGACCTTCTTGTAATTCTCCATCACCCATAAGCGTATAGATTGTACTTGAGTCTTTATTGAGTTTTTTTGCTTGCGCAGCACCTATAGATACACTCAGGCCTTGACCTAGTGAACCAGAAGCTACACGCACACCCGGAAGACCTTCATGTGTTGTAGGGTGACCCTGAAGACGAGAATTAAGTAGTCTAAATGTATTAAGCTCTTCTACTGGAAAGTAGCCAGACCTTGCTAATACACTGTAAAACACAGGAGAAATATGACCATTTGATAAGAAAAATAAATCTTCGCCTATTCCATCCATTGAGAAATCACTATCGTGATTCATGACTTCTTGATACAATATACTGATGAACTCTGCACAGCCTAAAGAGCCTCCAGGGTGTCCAGAATTTACTTTATGTACTTGCCTCACTATATCTCTGCGTACTTGTGTAACAAATGCTTCTAGCTTTTTAATGTCTGCCATTTTGTATTAATTTTTATAGTAAAAGTATGGGATATAGGTTTGTTGCCCGATCTCGATGAATTGCGATTGACTTTAAAATATTATTTTCTGCTTAAGAGATGTTCTCTAAGTTATCAGAAAGCGTCCCGATGAATTTTGTTATGGGTTTCTTAACCATCATCGCCATCATTGCGTTAAACTCTCCGGTAAAATTGAGTTGTACATTAGACTTCTGTGGGTCAACTTCTTGAATGTCTGCAGTGAGCGTGAATGGAATTTTATCACTCGCTGCTCCTAGTATTACCTTATTATAAGGAATACCTTCTTTAAGATCTAATACAATTTCTGGCATTCCCTTAAGTCCAAAAAGAAATCGGGTATCACTTAATTTTTCAAATTTTGTGTTTTCGGGCATAAGTTGCTCAAAATTCTCAACATTCAAAAGGAAATTATATACCTCTTCTTGAGATTTATTTACTGTTTTTACGGGGCTTTCTAAATTCATATATGTTAGTTTAAACAATCTATAATTTAAGATTGAGGTATTATTTTGAAATATTTTAAATTAATTTGACCAAGTCGATGGAGATTTACGCCAGTTTTCTAGAGTGTCATGTTGAGCTTCTGTGATGAAATTCGTGTCTCTAGCTTGTAATAACAAGTTTGAATAATCACTTAAAGTATGAAGTTGGATGTTAACATTTTTAAAATTTTCTATCGCAGTCTCAAACCCGTAGGTAAATATAGCGAGCATTCCCTTCACATTCATATGTGATTTTTTGAGTGCCTCAACGGCCATAAGACTGCTCTTACCCGTGCTTATAAGGTCTTCTATCACAACAACGTTGCTCTTTGGATCAAGATGGCCTTCGATTTGATTTTGCCTCCCATGCTTTTTAGGCTCTGGACGCACATAGGCAAAAGGAACATTAAGATAATCTGCAACGAGCATACCTATTCCTATCGCTCCAGTAGCGACGCCTACTATCGCATCAGGCTTCCCATAAAGTTGTTCAACTTGTTTTGCCATCTCTTGATGGAGGTAGTTGCGTATGGGAGGATATGACAAAACAATACGGTTGTCACAATATATTGGAGATTTCCAGCCAGAAGCCCACGTAAAAGGTTCTTGCGGTTGTAATTTTATTGCGTTAATTTGCAATAATAATTCTGCGGTTTTTTTTGCCGTTTCTTTGTCTAAAATCATAGTGCAAATGTATAAAGTTTTTGTGAATGACATCCCGATTATCCTATCTACAGAAAAGGTTATAGGGAAACGTTATAAATCAATACCTATTGAAACAGTTAAGATCAAAAAATTGATCAAAAAACTCTATAAGGGTGAGCAATTATATATTAATTTGTATCACACTGATGAAGAAGAACTTTTTAGGCAACTACGAAAAAAACTAAAAGTTGTAATTGCAGGCGGCGGCCTTGTTTATAACGACAATAAGGAAATACTTTTCATACATCGTAACGGACGTTGGGATTTACCAAAGGGCAAAATAGAAAAGAAGGAAGACATAGAAGATTGTGCTTTGCGAGAGGTAGAGGAGGAGACAGGTGTAGCCGGGCTTACAATTAAAAAACCCTTAAAAATAACTTATCACGTTTTTAAACGTAACGGTAAGTTTTGTCTTAAGGAGACTTTTTGGTTTGAAATGCATACAAGCTCTACAGCAGCGCTCGTACCTCAAAAGAAGGAAGGTATCAAAAAAGCAAAATGGCTTAATTTTGAAAAATCACAAAAGGCCCTAGATAAATCTTATGAAAATATAAAAATGATTTTCCCAAAGGAATACTTAATTAAGCATCCTAACGATAGGGTAGCGTAGGTGAGCCTTTTCGTAAGCGGGAGATTTTTTATGAATCCAATCTAATTGCGCATACCAATTAGCTGCAAAATCTGAATCTAATGATTTTTTTAAATTAAATTCAATTTGAATTTTTGGGTTTTGCTTTAAAAATATTTCAGCTTTATCCTCCCATACATATGGGGAGAAACCCTCTTTTTGCTGTAATATGGTATCAAAGAAATTCCAATTAAAAAAACTATCTGTTGCTTCTGGTTCTAAAGTTTCTAATAAGTAACGTATTCCTCTTTGATTGGTAGGTACCATATAAGAACCCTTAGGCATGGTCACTTCTTGTTTAGATGATTTTACTGCGGTATTGTAATGTAGATAGTGTCCTTCATATGCATTATTTCGTGTGTCATACGAGTCTATGTGATAAACTTCGGCTGTAAATGTCGTGTCTTTTTTAAGCTGGCTGAACTCTATATTGTTTGCTTTAAGTAATAAAGCAATATCTCGATATCCTCTCGGTATAAAATACGCTTTAGGAATAGAGACTTCTTTTGTTCTCTTAAAGTAATCGTAGTAGGTTACCTTTTTTGTAAATGGTTTAGTGGTATCATATTGAAGTCTATCTTTTCCAGTAATAGCACTAGAAACCATATTGCCCTCATATCCCTTAAAATCTAGTGTGGTTGTTCTTAAACTATCTATTGTAAACTGTATTGGGTAAGTATCCGCTTTCGCGAAAGCGTTAAACGCATTTTCTCGCATCTCTTTGATTTTATCACTATTATCAGAAGTGATTTTGATGACACTTTTCATGAGCTCATACGTTCCTTCTACTCTCGGTTTATAGGGTTTGAGCATGTGAGTTTCTACCATTAAGCCAATAGTGTTCCATAACGTAGTGTACCCGGTCGAATATCTAGGGTGATCCATGAATTGACTAAAACCTTTTTCCGGTACGGAATTAAAGACATTTACATAAGGTGTGATATCCCAGTCCTTTTTATGAAGAGCATTTTCGAGCATGGGCTGAAATTCATTGTGTACGTACGTGCCAAGATTTCCACCCAGTTTATTATGTTGTGTAAATAGGTGTGTCAATGTATATTGGTAATCTGCACCATTGCTTACGTGGTTGTCAATAAAAATATCTGGATCAATCATATGGTAAATTTCTGCAAATGCAGCCGCGTTATGTGTATCCCTTTTAATAAAATCTCGATTAAGATCATAGTTACGAGCATTGCCTCTAAAGCCGTATTCCTTAGGTCCATTTTGATTTGTACGCGTTCCACTATTTCTGTTAAGTGCTCCACCTATATTGTAAATGGCAATTGCGCTCACCCACGTATTTTTAGGAGCTTCAATTTTTCCTTGAGCAAGGTCTCTCATTAAAAGCATTGTTGCATCAATACCGTCTGATTCTCCAGGATGAATGCCATTATTAATGAGAATACGCGTTACATCTTTATCATCAGAAAATTCACTATCAAATGAGCGATCAGGGTTGAACGTTACAAGCGTAAGCGGCTTTCCTGCGTCTGTCATGCCTACTTCATAGGTCTTAATGGAACGGTAAGCGTTATCAAGGTCTTTATAAAATGTAATTACTTCTTCGTAGGTGGGAGTTTGCGTACCGCCACTCTTTTCAAAAGGGGTAGTGAAGTCTATATTTTCTGGATTGTCTTTAGTTTCACCACAACCTAAAAGCGATGCAAAAATCAATACTATAAATAGCGTTCTCATATGTCTAGCTTATAAGGGTGAAGATACAAAATGCATTAAAAAATAGCAGGTAGACTCATGAGTATGAATCTATTTATGATATCAAAAGAATGGCTTGTATTGCATCACCCTAAAATCAATCGTATTAAAATCTGGATTTTTCCTTTTTAGCTCTTTATAAAGAGGTGAGCTTCCTACGGCTCTATTTGCAGCACCAGATGGAGCGGTAAGAGAGACTGTTTTAATTACTCTGCCTGTAAGCTCAAATGAATGAATACGAGGCACAGTATCATCCTCCACTTCTAATTTTATACCAGCAGCTTTACATGCTTTCCTAAAGAAATATTCTGGTCCATTTTTACTGCTACCACCGGTAAACAGTAAGGTATTTATGTTGGGAAATTTTTCTAAGTAATGTAAAATATCCCGTAAAATAACTTCTTGCATGCCAATATCTGAAGCATCAATTTTTGCCCTTTTTGCAGATCCTACAATATCACAAATTCCTAAATTTCTAGTTACTAGAAATTTTTTGCGTTGCGCTATAGCTTCTTCTGTAGTTTCAAATTTTAAATTCAAATTAAAAATTTTGTCGAGTATTGGCCACAATTGCCCATCAATACTTCCGTAACAGAAATCTACATCACCCTGTTTAAACTCTTTGGTTGTAAATCGTGGTGGAGGTAGTGTGCCAACAATAATTTTTGTTGCGTTCTCTAGATTAAATGGAGGATAGGGATGCGTGTGGTGAAACATTTTTGAAACTGTAATTCAAATTTTGTAAATTGAATATATACTATTGAAATTAAAAAACAATATATAATGGGTAAAGGAGACAAAAAATCTAGAAAAGGTAAAATTAGCCGCGGCACCTTTGGAGCAAAGCGTAAGCGTAAGGGAAAAAAGGCGGCCAAGCAAGCGGCAAAAATGCAAAAGGTTTAGTGTTACCTAGTAAACACATATTCATTTTTATCCTCATTTGATTCTTCTTGACTATATCGGTAATCATCATAGTCAAAGTTTTTTAATCCATCAATTGTGTTAATTTCATTATCGACGATGTAGCGAACCATTGATCCTCTAGCTTTCTTAGCATAAAATGCAATGATCTTTAATTTCCCATTTTTATAATCCTTAAAAATAGGAGTGATAACAGGTACTTTTAATTTTTTAGGTTGAAGGGCTTTAAAATATTCTTGGCTTGCTAGATTCACAAAAAGTTCATCTGGTTTTAATTCTTTGTTGAGCGCTTTGGTTAATTTATCGTCCCAAAATTCGTACAAGTTTTTTGAGCTATAATATTCAAGCTTTGTTCCCATCTCTAGTCGGTAAGCTTGCATTAAATCAAGAGGTCTTAATAAACCGTACATGCCACTTAATATGCGCAGTGTATTTTGAAGAAAATCTATTTTTTCTGTCGGTATGGTGTAGGCATCAAGACCTGAATACACATCTCCATCAAAGGTATATATGGCTGGTCTTGCGTTTTTTTTAGTAAATGGGGTGTTGAAGTCTTGGTATCGCTGGTAGTTTAAATCTGCAAGTTTCTCACTTATACTCATCAAATCTTGTATCTCCTGCTTAGTTGCATTAGATAGTTTACTATTTAACTTTTCTGCTTCGTCTAAAAATTGAGGTTGCGTAGCTCGAGTTGTAGGTAGTTTGTCTTCAAGATTAAGTGATTTTGCTGGCGAAACAACGATTTTCATAGACTAGAATTTTAGAGTAAAGTTAATACATCTAAGTCCAGAATGAAAAAAGTCCAATTGATTTTAGTTATGGAGTGATTTACAATTTTTAGAATTACGCTTTCGCGAAAGCGAACTCCTCCACAACTCAATTTTACTCTTTAATATGTTGAGAATAGTTTTGCCACTTTTCAATACATCCATTCATATCCTCTGGGATTGGTGCCTCAAAGCGCATTAATTCTTTAGTTGTAGGATGAATAAAGCCTAATGTTTTTGCATGTAACGCTTGTCGAGGTAATATCTTAAAACAATTTTCTACAAACTGCTTGTACTTTGAGAAAGAAGTTCCTTTTAAAATAGCATTTCCACCATAACGCTCATCGTTAAAAAGCGTATGGCCTATATATTTCATGTGCACACGGATTTGATGTGTACGACCAGTCTCAAGTTTACAGCTTACTAAGGTGACATAGCCTAAACGTTGAAGTACTTTGTAATGAGTAACGGCTGGTTTCCCTTGTTCTTCCTCATCATCTTTAAAAACTGTGTTTTGCAGTCTGTTTTTGGGATGACGGCCAATGTTTCCTTCGATGGTTCCTTCATCTTCTGTAACATTACCCCAAACTATGGCTACATATTCTCTTTCTGTTGTTTTATTAAAAAACTGCTTTGAGAGAAAAGTCATCGCATGCTCTGTCTTTGCAACTACTAACAAACCACTCGTATCTTTATCTATACGGTGCACAAGCCCTGGACGATCGCTACTGTTGTTAGGTAAATTTTCAAAGTGATATATCAGAGCGTTTATAAGAGTACCAGAATAATTTCCATGCCCAGGATGTACAACCATTCCAGCAGGCTTGTTGACTACAAGTACTTCGTCGTCTTCATAGATGATATCTAGAGGAATATCTTCTGGCGTTAATAAGAACTCATGAGGTGGATGTTCAAACATAGCACGCACGACATCACCCGCTTTTACTTTGTAATTTTGTTTGACAACAACATTGTTTACTTGAATACTGCCGTTTTTTGCTGCCTTTTGAATTTTATTACGAGTAGCGTTTTCTACAAAATTCATTAGAAATTTATCCACTCGTAGCGGCTCTTGACCTTTACTAGCAGTAAAACTATAATGTTCATAGAGCTCGTCATCTTGCTCTTCTGGTCCTATAACTTGTTCTTCGTTCATTGATTAATTATCTCCAGAAATTGCATCACGATAATCTCCCTTGCCATTACCTAACACAAGATCTATCACAGAAGTTTTCTCTAATCTATCACCAGCTTTGACTTTGCGTCCCTTATGGCGTAAATCACGTACTTCATCTTTTCCAATCCAATCTACATATGTTATAGCCCCTATCTCGAAGCCCATCGCCTTAAGCTGAGGTTCTGCTTGTCTACGAGTCTTCCCAATTACTGACGGGATTGTCATTTTCTGATAACCTGAAGGATTGAGCACTAGGTAAATCTGTCGGTTTTCTTTGACAAACTTATCTGCATTAGGTTCTTGATCAATTACAGAATATCTAGGATAGTCAGGATTATAATTAGCACTGTCAATAATATAATAACGCAGTTTTGCATTTTGCAACTCTTGTTCTACCAGATCTAAAGTCATCCCTTTTACATTAGGAACGGCAATACGCTCATTATGATTAGTCGTACTATTCAACCACCATTTTGTAAAAAAAATGAGACTTACAAAAATCACGATGGCAAGAACAACTTGCACTAAAAATGTTTTACTTACTAAGAATTTAAAAAAACTCATAAAGGGTGTAGTTAAGGGGGCAAATATATAAAATAGATAGGCTATTTTTACCATAACGTTCGTAAAGCAGGATTGTTTCCTGTTTTTTAAATATTTACAACAGTGCAGAAAAAAAATATAGCAGTTTTAATGGGCGGCTATGGTAGTGAGTATGAGATCTCATTAAATAGCGGGGACACGGTAATGAGTGCACTAGACTCTAAGAAGTACAATGTCTATGAAGTTCATATATTGAAAGAGGGTTGGTTTTGTGTGGTAGACGGTTATAAATATGATATAGATAAGAGCGACTTTAGCGTTGGCATAAATACTGAAAAAATTTCTTTTTCATCTTGTTATAATACCATACACGGCACACCTGGTGAGGATGGAAAGTTACAAGCATACTTAGAACTTATTGGAATACCACAAACAAGTTGTGCCTTTTACGAAAGTGCATTGACGTTTAATAAGAGAGATACGCTAAGTGTTTTAAAGCCCTACGGTGTACCTATGGCAAAATCTGTGTATGTTAATAAAGGTGACAACATATCTATGGAGTTTAAGAACAGTCTTTCTATGCAAATAGGGTACCCTTGTTTTGTTAAGCCTAATAGAGCTGGGTCGAGCTTTGGGGTGAGTAAGGTTTATAAAGAAGGAGATTTAGAACAAGCTATTGATCTGGCATTTAAAGAAGACTCTGAAGTATTGATAGAATCATTTTTAAGTGGAACAGAAGTTTCTGTAGGAGTTTACAATTTTGGAGATGGAATTAAGGTATTGCCTGTTTGTGAAATTGTGCCTGATGGAGATTTTTTTAGTTTAGATGCTAAGTACTCCGGTAAATCACAAGAAATTGTTCCAGCTAGAATAAGTCAAGTTCAAACCGATGAGGTACAGCAATTAACATCTGCTATTTATGATTTGCTTAATCTTAAAGGGATTGCCAGAATAGACTTTATCTTTCATGAAGGAAAACCTCATTTTGTAGAAGTTAATACCAATCCAGGTTTATCAAAGGAAAGTATCATCCCTAGACAATTTAAAGCTGCAGGCATAGCATTGTCAGATGCTTTTGATAAAGCTATTCAATTTTCTATAAAAAAAATTTAAATTAACTTGTCTGGTAATCAATATTGAAAAATTATGAGAAGAGCTGTTTTTCCAGGATCTTTTGATCCACTTACATTAGGTCACTATGATATTATAGAGAGAGGTCTAACAGTCTTTGATGAAATTATACTGGCTATTGGTGTAAATGCAGACAAGAAGTATATGTTTTCCCTTGAGCAACGTACTCAGTTTTTAGAAGATGCTTTTAAAAATGAAGTGAAGATTAAAGTAATGACGTATTCTGGACTTACAGTAGATTTTTGTAAGGAACAAGATGCTGAGTTTATATTGCGAGGGTTACGCAACCCAGGCGATTTTGAATTTGAAAAGGCGATTGCACATACCAATCGTAAATTATCAAAAATTGAAACCGTATTCTTACTAACCAGCTCAGGTAAAAGTTATATATCGTCTAGTATTGTACGAGATGTAATACGAAATAATGGCGACTATACAGAATTAGTGCCCAATTCGGTAAGAATTTAAATAAAAAAAACCGCTTCAAGAGCGGTTTTTTTATGCGGTAGAACTTATTTTTTGTTCTGTTGATCTTTTATCGTTTTTTCATCAATGTCAAACTTATTAGTTTCTTGATTGACATTACCCGTTGGATTCGTTGGGTTTTTCTGATCTATCTTACTTTCAAATTTGCGTTCCATAATTTTCTTTTTTTATTTTGATTAAAGATAGAAAGCTCACTTGTTAATTGGTGTTAAGTCACTGTTAGTGTTGGGTTAAAGTAGTAATTATCTGATTTGCTTTACAAAATCTGACACACTACTTGCTCCATGTGCTGTTATATGTTTAATAAAAGCACTTCCTATAATAGCTCCTTTTTGATATTGTGTTGCATCTTGAAAAGATTGTGCATCGCTTATTCCAAAACCTACAACTTGCTCGTTTTTTAGGTTCATGCTTGCAATGCGTTCAAAATAAGTGGCAGTTTCATTGCTAAATCCATCGGTTCCTCCGGTAGTACTTGCGCTACTTACCATGTAAATAAAGCCATCACTTGCATTGTCAATAGCCTTAATTCGTCCATCACTTGTTTGCGGGGTGATTAAAAATACATTGAGTAAACCATATTTTTCAAAAATGGCTTTGTAATTGTTTTCATATTCCGCCAGTGGGAGGTCGGGCATGATAATTCCATCAATTCCAATTTCTTGGCAGCGCTTACAGAATTTTTCAACCCCATATTGTAACATAGGATTAAAATAGCCCATTACAATGAGCGGGATATGGATTTCATCTCTCACTCCTTCCAATTGACTAAATAATTTTTCTGTAGTCATGCCATTTTGCAGCGCTTTAGTGCTCGATGCTTGAATGGTGGGTCCATCTGCCAATGGATCTGAAAAAGGAAGTCCAATTTCAACCATATCTACACCGCTATCTTGCAGCTGACTTAATATAGTTCTCGTGTCTTCAATTTTTGGATACCCAGCGGTAAAATAGAGAGACAGTAATTTCTTATCTTCTTTTAATTTTAATTGTATACGATTCATAGCTTTCGCGAAAGCGAGATTTAAAGATTAAAATATTCGATATAGGTGTTGAGGTCTTTGTCCCCACGGCCAGATAAATTGATCACTATTACATCATCTTTTTTGAATTTTCGAGTTTCAAAAATTGCTAGCGCATGACTTGTTTCAATAGCAGGAATAATGCCTTCTAACTTACTGAGCTCAATTCCAGCCTTCATGGCATCCTCATCTGTCACAGAAATGAACTCCCCGCGACCCGAGCGATACAAGTTTGCGTGCATTGGACCCACGCCTGGATAGTCCAAGCCGGCGGAAATAGAATACGGCTCTGTAATTTGCCCGTCATCTGTTTGCATCAATAAGGTTTTACTCCCATGAATAATCCCCTCTCTTCCTAATGCAGAAGTTGCGGCGCTTTCTCCAGAATCGACGCCTTTTCCAGCTGCTTCTACAGCGATGATGCCCACCTCTGGTTGGTTTAAGTAGTGATAATACAAGCCTGCTGCATTACTCCCGCCACCTACACAAGCTACCACATAATCTGGGTTTTCTTGGCCTTCTTTCTCTAGTAACTGTTTTTTAGTCTCTTCAGAGATGACGGCTTGAAAACGAGCTACCATATCTGGATAGGGATGAGGTCCCACTACCGAACCGATGATATAATGCGTGTCAACAGGATTATTGATCCAGTCTCTTATGGCTTCATTTGTTGCATCTTTAAGTGTTTTACTTCCAGACTCTGCAGATTTTACGGTAGCACCCAGCATTTTCATACGGGCAACATTAGGCGCTTGTCTTTTGATATCTATCGCACCCATATAGACCACACATTCAAGACCCATTAATGCACAAACGGTAGCAGTGGCAACACCATGCTGTCCAGCGCCAGTTTCGGCGATAATGCGATTTTTTCCTAGGCGTTTTGCCATTAAAATCTGGCCGATTGTGTTATTTACCTTATGTGCTCCTGTATGGCAAAGATCTTCTCTCTTTAAATAGATCTTTGCTCCATACTTTTTGCTAAAACGTTCAGCAAAATAGAGTGGAGTAGGTCGACCTACATAATCTTTTAAAAGCTCTTTAAACTCCTTTTGGAAAGAGGGCTCTTCCATAATCTGGATATATTGAGACCGTAGTTCTTCAACATTGGGGTATAGCATTTCTGGAATGAATGCTCCGCCAAAATCTCCGTAATAACCCTGCTCGTCTACCTGGTAATTTTTTTCTTTTTCTAATGTATTCATAGCCATTTATTGCCTTTTACAGATTTACATCCATCAATTTTTTTAATTCTTTTAGATCGTCTATAACTTTTAAACCAGGTTTTGTTTCAAATTTGCTATTCACGTCGATTGCGGTAATAGGCAAATCTGTTTTCAATATCTTTTTTAGACCTTCTATTTGGTCTAAGCCTATACCACCGCTTAAAACGATGGGTGTTTGCAAATTATAATCTTCTAGTACGCTCCAATCAAAGGTATACCCATTGCCGCCTTTCTCCTTTCCTTTAGTGTCAAAGAGAAATGCATCCACATGCTTTTGGTAGGGGAATAATTTCTTAAAATCAAAACTATCCTCAATTCCAAAAACCTTCCACCACTGTAAGTTTTCTTTGCCAGCTAGTTTTAACTCATTTTTTAATTCTTCAATGTATAAGGGTGATTCTGATCCATGAAGCTGAATGATATCTAAATTATGTGCTAATATGTTCGCTTTCGCGAAAGCGTACTCAGCATCTACAAAAACACCTACTTTTTGAATACTCTTAGGTAGGTTTGGTATTTCTGCATCCTCAAAATTACGTTTGCTTTTTTCATAAAATATAAAGCCAAGATAGTCTGGCTGCAGTACCGCGACTTCTTTTGTATTAAATTTCATACCGCAAACTTTGAGTTTCATAATTATAATTGCTTTATAAAATCCTGAGCAGCAGCTCCAGGATTATCAGTTTTCATAAAATTTTCTCCTATTAAAAATCCTTTAAAACCGTAAGGCTGCAGTTCTTTTATTGCCGCTACCGAGTTGATACCGCTCTCTGAAACTTTGATAAAGTCTTCTGGTATAAGTTTGCTTAACTCCTTACTAGTATCAATACTTACTTCAAAAGTTTTTAAATTTCTATTGTTAATTCCAATGAGGTCTACCGTCTCGGTGAGGGAGTTGTGTAGCTCTTCTTCATTGTGAGATTCACATAAAACATCAAGTCCTAACTCTTTGGCAAATGTTGAAAACTGTTCTATTTGCTTTCGCGAAAGCGTAGCAGCAATCAACAAAATAGCATCTGCTCCATAAGCTTTAGCTTCTAAAATTTGATATTCATTTACGATAAACTCCTTACGTAAGAGTGGGAATTTTGTCGCCGCTCTGGCTAGAACCAAATCATCTAGCGATCCACCAAAGTATTTTCCATCTGTAAGCACAGACATGCCGCTAGCACCAGCATCTTCATAGCCTAACGCCACATCTTGTACGCTCAAACTATTATTAATTACCGATTTACTAGGTGATCTTCTTTTGTGCTCTGCAATAATTCCAGAACCGTTTTTAATGGCTGTGGCAAGAGATACTGTCTCTCTTTCAAATAGTGAGGATGCCTCGAGTTGACTAATAGAAATCATACTTTTTCTCAAAGCTACCTCTCTTATTTTATCAATTGTAATTCTTTCAAGTATATCCATTAAGCACTCAATTTTTGTAATTGCCTCAATTTAGTAGCAGCTTTTCCAGAAAGTAAGGTTTCTTTAGCTTTTTCGAACCCCTGTTTTGGAGTCAAGCCTTCTACCGTTGCGATTGCCATTCCCGCATTAGCGCAAACTACATTATTTTGTGCATCTGTTCCTTTTCCAGAAATAACTTTCATAAAAATTTTTGCAGATGATTCTACACTTTCTCCTCCATAAATGTCGCTTTGCTGGTGTGCTTCTACCCCAAAGTCACTTGGTGTAAGCATTAACTCTGTATGGTTTGTAATTGCTTTTGTAGCACCTGTTAACGAGATTTCATCATAACCGTCTAAGGCATGAAGTATCGTAAAGTTTTTGCCTCCTTTTTGATATAAATAGCCATACATTCTAGCAAGCTCCAAATCAAAAACTCCTACTAGCTGATTTCTAGGAAATGCAGGATTAACCATGGGTCCTAACATGTTAAAGAAGGTCTTTACTCCTAGTTCACGGCGTATGGGTGCTACATTTTTCATAGCAGGGTGGAAGAGGGGCGCATGCAATACACACATTCCTACTTCGTCCATTGAACGTTTGAGAAAGTTTTTATCATTGCTGAATTTAATACCCAGATGTTCCATCACATTACTACTTCCAGACACAGAACTTACCCCGTAATTACCATGCTTTGTTACATTTACCCCTGCACCTGCGGTTACAAAACTTGAAAGTGTAGAGATGTTGAAGGTGTTTTTTCCATCGCCTCCTGTCCCACAGAGGTCAATGGCATTATAGTCTGAAAAGTCAACGGCACGACATAGACCTAATAGTGCGTCTCTAAAACCTTCAAGCTCTTCAACGGTTATACTACGCATCATATAAACTGTCAAAAAAGCAGAAATCTGATTTGAGTTATATTTTCCTTCAGAAATATTAACTAATACCTCCCGACTTTCTGACTTAGTAAGTCGGTCGTGATTAATGAGTCTATTTAGTATTTCTTTCATAGTTGTAATATGGTCTGATGTTGTGCTTTCGCGAAAGCGTATTTTTAATTATCGTTTCTTATTGTTTACATGAACAATGAGTAACTCTGTTTTGTCTTTATTGATGTTGCTATTTCCTAGAACTGCCAACTCAGTAGGTGAAATTATCCGATCACCGATTTGTTTTTGGGATATAAAATTGTTAATCCCTTTGGATGTACGTGCGATCCAACCTTTTACTAAAGGAGATTTTGAAACTCTAAGTTTATCATTGTTAAAGCGCTGTAATATTCCTAGGGCGCTTTTTTCCATATCCTTTACAGAAGTGCCAGATGGAAATGAGATAAATGTACCATTTGAAAATAAAACCCAATGTGTCTGTGAAGGACTTACACTTAATTTAGTGTTGAAAATAAGTTTTTTATAAGGTTCCAGTTTCTCTTCACTTACAACTTCTTTAAGGGGTTCTGGTTGTGACTCTATAATAACATTAGGTTCTGATGAAGATTCTCGATTTGAGCTAGATTGCTTGCTCACACAACTACTTACTATTGCTGCTAGTGTTGCTATAAAGAGTACTTTTTTCATAAATAAAAGTTTTAGTGAGTTACCCAATTTTTAATCATCTTTTTACCATCTGGAGTGAGTACAGATTCTGGGTGAAATTGTACTGCACTTATATCATATTCTCTATGGCGTAATGCCATAATTTGATTATTCTCATCTACTGCGGTCACTTCTAAAACGCTAGGAAAATCTTGAGCAGAAACTACCCAAGAATGATATCTACCCACTTCAATTTGTGAGCCAAGATCTTTAAAAAGTACCGTGTCTGAATGGCATATATTAACTTTTGTTGCCACTCCATGAAAAACATTTTCAAGATTAACAAGTGAACCTCCAAAAACTTCTCCTATCGCCTGCTGCCCTAGACATACTCCAAGAATAGGTTTTTTACCAGCGTATGTTTTTATGACATCTTTCAATAGACCAGCTTCATCTGGAATTCCAGGCCCTGGTGACAGCAATATTTTGTCATAGTGCTCGCAGTCTTCTATGTGGAATTTATTGTTACGTTTTACAGTCACAATGCAATCCAACTCTTCAAGGTAATGTACAAGATTATATACAAAGCTATCATAGTTATCTATAACGAGTATTTTTTTCATTTTCTATTTTTGATACGACGTATTTTGTAATTAATAGTGCTACGTCTTTTTTTATTTAAATGTTTTCTGCGATATCCAGTGCTTTATTGAGCGCTCCTAATTTATTATAAACTTCTTGAAGTTCTTTTTCGGGATCACTTTCTGAAACTACTCCTGCCCCAGCTTGCCAGTGTAACGTATGATTTTTACTCAAAAAAGAGCGAATAATGATGGCATGATTAAAGTTTCCATTAAAGTCCATAAAACCAATGGCACCTCCATAAAAAGTTCGGTTGGTATTTTCATATTTTTCTAAGAGTTGCATGGCTTTGTGCTTAGGAGCCCCACTTAATGTACCTGCAGGAAACGTGTCTGCAACAACTTGTAGTGTTTTACTTTCTGGATGCAATAATCCTGTTACTTTACTCACTAAATGAATCACATGGGAGAAAAATTGCACTTCACGGTAGGTTTCTACTGTCACGTCTCGGCCATTTCTAGAAAGGTCATTTCTTGCAAGGTCTACTAACATTACGTGCTCTGCATTTTCTTTTTTGTCTAGCGCTAATTGCTTTGCAAGTAATGCGTCTTGTTCATCATTTCCAGTACGTTTAAATGTTCCGGCAATAGGGTGAATCTCAGCTTTACGATCTTGTACAATAATTTGTGCTTCTGGAGATGAGCCAAAAATTTTATAGCTACCATAATCAAAATAGAATAAATAGGGAGAAGGATTAACGCTTCGTAAGGCTCTGTAAACATTAAACTCATCACCCGTAAATTCTTGAGAAAATCGCTTACTCGGAACAATTTGAAATACATCTCCTCGCTGGCAATGTTTTTTACAGGTATCTACTAATGCTTTATAATCTTCATCTGAGATGTTGCTTTCTAAATCATTTTTACGATTAAAGTTATACTCTGCAAAATTCTTTGATTTGAGTAATTGCTCAATATCTGCAATATTGTTTTCATCTGTTGTGGTATGACAAAATATGTGCGCTTCATTTGTGAAGTGATTTATAGCAATGATATTTTGATACACTGCATAGTACATCTCGGGTACATCTAAGTCACCTTCTTTCTTAGAAATAGATATGTCTTCAAAAAATTGAACGGCATCATAAGACATATACCCAAACAGTCCATTATTTATAAATTTTAGATCAGTTTTATGGGTGGAGAACGCTTTCGCGAAAGCGTCTAAAACCTCTACCACATCTGTAGTATCGTTTATCTGGCGCACTATCTTTTTACCATCAGGAAACTCTTGAATGATTTCTTGATGTTGAACTTTTATAGATGCAATGGGATTACAACATACGTAGCTAAAACTATTATCATTTGCATGGTAATCGCTACTTTCTAATAATAAGCTGTTGGGAAAGCGATCTCGTAGACGTAGGTAAACAGATACAGGAGTTATCGTGTCTGCGAGGAGTCGTTTAGAGTATGTTTTTAAACTATAGATCATTTTATACTGCTTAAAGATAGTTTGTTATAGGCATAAAAAAAGCCTGTCGTAAGACAGGCTGTATATGATTAATTACATAGGTGCGCGCTTACGACAACGATTGTTGTGTAATCCACCACCAAGTATGTACTGTATTGTTTTTCATAAATTATGATCCAAAGATAAGTACCAATGATTTAATAAAAAAAGGTTGACAGAAAAATTGCATATTCATATGTGTTAAAGTAAGCTATTAAATATTTTAAATCTTACTCATTTGAATAATTAATCTGAGAATTATCAAGCACAAACATAATGTGTAATCTATCAATAGTGTTAAATAAATGAAGCAATAACGTTAACATAAAACTGTCAAAGTATGTTAATTAAAAATAGAATAATGTCTTGTAAAGATATTTTTACCTAGATGAAGTCTATTAAAGTATTAATAATAAGTGTTATCCTATTTTCTTGCCAAGGAAAAGCAGAAAAAAATACAGGTAGTGCTTTTAAAAAGTCTGGTGAATTATTGACATTAGATTTCAATGAATTGCAAAGATATATTGATACTCATTCTTCAAAAACATTAGTAATTAACTTTTGGGCAACATGGTGTAAGCCATGTGTTAAGGAGTTGTCTGCTTTTGAGAAAATACAAGCTACCTATAATGACAAAGATCTTTCTGTGATACTTGTAAGTTTAGATTTTCCAGAACAGTTGGATGATCTTAAAAAGTTTATAAGAAAGCGGGAATTAAAATCTGAGGTTGTTTTTTTGAATGACGATAAAGCCAATGATTGGATTCCTAGAGTGAGTGATAATTGGAGTGGCGCTATACCTGCTACATTAATTGTAAGCGATAAGAAAAGAGATTTTTATGAAAGATCATTTGATTATATAGCTTTAGAAAAAAGAATTAAACCCCATCTGAATACAATATTATGAGAACCTTTAAAATATTAACATTATTAGCATTACTTGTGGTGGTGTCTGCCTTTGGAGTCAATGCTGTAAAAATCACTGAAACCAGTGGCTATACTATAGGTGATGAAGCTTCAGACTTTTACCTCCGAAATGTTGATGGAGAGATGGTTTCTTTAAAGGATTTTAAGAGTGCAAAAGGTTTCATTCTGATATTTACCTGTAATACATGTCCTTTTTCAATTGCAAATGAAGATCGCATTATAGCACTAGACAAAAAATATAAATCAAAAGGATATCCTGTAATAGCAATAAACCCCAATAATCCTATTTCAAAACCAGGTGATAGCTATAAGTCTATGCAGCTCAGAGCTCAAGAGAAAGGATTTACGTTTCCTTACTTATTTGACGATGGTCAGAAAGTATATCCCAAGTATGGAGCTACAAAAACACCTCATGTTTACATTTTAGAAAAGAATAATACTGGAAATCCAATAGTAAAATACATTGGAGCCATTGATGATAATAGCCGAAACGAAGATCTCGTAGAAGAGAAATTTGTTGAAAATGCCGTGAATGCTTTGCTTGAAGGAAAAGATATAAAAGTTACAGAAACAAAAGCTATAGGTTGTTCTATAAAAGCTTAAATAAACATATAGTATAATATAGGTATGATAGAGGGCTAGTAGCCCTCTTTTTTGTGTTCATAAAACTATATTATTTGTAAATTTGTTCTCTAAGATTTGAGAATGATTTTACAACAATTATATACAAAATGCTTGGCTCAAGGAGCTTATTTTTTGAGTTCAAATGGAGAAGCGGCTATTGTAGATCCTTTAAGAGAAATACAACCGTATATTGAACTAGCACGAGAGCATCATAGTAAAATAAAGTATATTTTTCTAACTCATTTTCATGCAGATTTTGTGAGTGGTCAAGTAGATCTAGCAAAGGCTACCGGCGCCACCGTGATTTTGGGCCCCACCGCACAAGCAGGTTACAATTTTCATAGTGCATTAGATAATGAAGTGTTTCCCGTGGGAGATTTGACATTAACTACTATACATACTCCAGGCCATACAATGGAATCTACTTGTTTCTTACTCAAAGATTCATTCGGGAAAGCAGAGGCTCTTTTTACAGGAGACACATTATTTATAGGGGACGTGGGTAGGCCAGATCTTGCTGCAAAATCAGATTTAACAACAGAAGATCTTGCAGGTCATCTCTATGATTCCCTACATAATCGTATCGCACCATTACCAGATGATCTTATAATTTATCCTGCACATGGGGCTGGTTCTGCTTGTGGTAAAAATATGAGTAGCGATACTAGCGATACATTGGCAAACCAAAAAGCTACAAATTATGCATTTAAGCTTTCTAAAGAAGCATTTATTAAGGAGCTTACAAATGGACTTGCCACGCCACCAGCATATTTTCCTTTGAATGTGGCGATGAATAAAAAAGAAAATAAGAGTTTTCAATCTATTATAGAAAAGGGCACAACGCCTTTGTCAGTAACTGATTTTGAAATGCTTTCTAAGAAAGAAGATGTGCTAGTTTTAGATACAAGAGATGTATCCGCTTTCGCGAAAGCGTACATTCCTCAATCTTGGTTTATTGGATTAAAGGGGCAGTTTGCACCATGGGTAGGATCACTCGTAAAAGACATTCACCAAAAAATAATTTTTATCGCAGCAGAGGGTGAAGAAGAAGAAGTCGTAACTCGACTTGCTAGAGTAGGATATGATAATAGTCTTGGATATTTAGAAGGTGGTTTTGCCGCCTGGGAAGCTGCTGGTAAACCTATAGAGCAAATACAGGAGATTACAGCGCAGGCATTTGTTGAAGGTTTGATAAATAAAGATATTAAGCACCCTGTAGATGTTCGTAAACTAGGTGAGTATAACACAAGCCATATAGAAAAGGTTCCTCATTTTGCCCTTAGTAATATACATTTTAATATAAATGATTTAACTAGTAATAAAGAATATCATATCCATTGTGCAGGCGGTTATAGATCATTAATTTATGCCTCTATAGCAAAATCTTACGGAATCCACAAAGTAGTGAATGTTTTAGGTGGGTATGGGGCTATTAAAAAAGTAGCAGATTCAAAATTAATATTAACATAGTACATATTTAAAATAATCAATGAGAGGAGGTAATATCAATTTTGAATATCTTTTCTCTTAGCAAACACATTATGGTAGATTTAACAGTAAACGAGTGGAAAGAAAAAGTTGCAAACGATCCAAATGCAATTATTGTGGATGTGCGCACAGATGAGGAGATAGAAGAAGGCATGATAGAGAATGCGCAGCAAATAGATATTTATGGAGGGCAAGAGTTTCTTGACGGTATAAAGTCACTAGAAAAGTCTAAGAATATCTACGTCTATTGTCGTTCTGGTAAACGTAGCGTACAAGCATGTATGCTTATGGAGCAAGAGGGCTTTGAAAATACCTACAATCTTTTAGGCGGGTATATGGAATGGGAAAAAAATGCATAATATGAAAGTATTTAAATTAGTAGTTGCTACCATCATAGCGTTTTCATTGAGCTCTTGTCAAGAGTCTATTTCAAAAACTCAAAAAATGGCTGAAGCATCTAGTGCGCAAAAGGCTCAAACCTCTAATGTTGAACTAGTGGGCGTCCAGTCTTTTGCTAGCGCCATAGAGGGTGATAACATACAGTTAATTGATGTTCGCACAGAAAGCGAGTGGCAGCGTGGGCACATAGAAGGAGCTAGACATTTTGAAATGAAAAACCCTGATTGGGATAAGCAAGTTGAAACATTAGATAAAGAATTGCCCGTATATGTATACTGTGCAAAGGGAGGTCGCAGTGCCTTTTGTGCTCAGCAACTCAAAGACGCAGGGTTCAAACAAATAATTGATTTAGAAGGTGGTGTTACCGCTTGGGAAGCTGCTGGTAAGTCATTGAAGTGATTTATTTTTTCAAAAAGGGGACTCTTTTTTGAAGCAGATGTAAAATAAAAAGGTCAATACAAATATGTATTGACCTTTTTTTGTAGCGAGAGGGGGGCACGATCCCCCGACCTCCGGGTTATGAATCCGACGCTCTAACCAACTGAGCTACCTCGCCATACTTTTCATGAAACACTTAACAGAATAAATATTTCCTTAAGCGGGTGCAAATATAAAATATTAAAACCGTTGTGCAAAATGATTATAATAAATAAAAACAAATCATTTCTTTTGCTGTAGACATATCTTTCAATATATTGCCCTAACAATAAAAATTATATGAGTAGTAAACAAAAATACGAGATAGAGTTTGTAGTACATGCGTCTCCATCTCTTTTATATCAATATATGGCGACTCCATCAGGTATGAGCGAGTGGTTTGCAGATAATGTAAACTCTAGAGGAGAATTTTATACATTTATTTGGGATGGTAGTGAAGAAAAAGCAAAACTTCTTACAAAGAGAAGTGGAGAACGTATCAGATTCCAATGGTTAGACGATGAGGGAGAGGATTATTTTTTCGAATTGCGTATACAAGTAGATGAGATCACTAAAGACGTATCCCTTATTATTACAGACTTTGCAGAAGAAGATGAGGTAGATGAAGGAAAAATGTTTTGGGAAAATCAAATATCAGAACTTAAGCAGGTCATAGGTTCTGTCTAAAATATTCTAATATACATATCTTTGCACCGCCCAAAAAAAGGGCGGTTTTTTTATGGTAAACAATAACGGAACATTAAGTGACGAGACAGATGTAAGCTTAGAACCCTATAATAGAGGATTTTTATACGGTGATGGTGTTTTTGAAACCATTAAGGCGGTAAATAGTAAACTATTATTTTGGGAGGATCATTATTTTAGATTAATGGCTGCTATGCGCATTCTTCGCATGGAGATTCCTATGGAGTTTACTCCAGAATATTTAGAAGATGAGTTAAAAAAAACGCTTGAGGCTTCGGGCTTTAAAGATAAATCGTGTCGTTTAAGAATTACTGTGTATCGTAAAGGGGGAGGTACTTATATGCCAGAAGAGAATGGTGTAGGTTTTTTTGCTTTCGCAAAAGCGCATAAAAGCCCATTTTATACCATTAGTGATGAGCCATATGAAGTAGAGCTTTATAAAGATCATTACATAAACGCAGATCTGTTGTCAACATTAAAAACAACAAACAAACTCATACACGTTACAGGAAGTATTTGGGCAAAAGAAAATGGTTATGCTAATTGCTTATTGGTTAACAATCATAAAAATATAACAGAGGCATTACAAGGAAATCTGTTTCTGGTAAAAGGAAATATAATTAAAACACCGCCACTATCTGACGGATGTCTACGAGGAATTATTAGAAAACAGATCATTGCAATCATTAACCTTTTACCTGACTATACTTTGGTAGAAGAAAGTATTTCACCATTTGAGCTTCAAAAAGCAGATGAGCTTTTTATTACTAATACGATTATAGGAATACAGCCTATCACAAAGTATAGAAAGAAATCTTATACAAATCAAGTAGCAAGTGAATTGCTTAAAAAGCTTAATGTCAAGGTAAGGTTAGCTTAGTTGTATTGCGGATTTTCTGGGGCGTTAGACCAAATTGGGTAAGAGCCACCTAATTCTATGATCTTATCTCTCCAGAAAGCTTGATCATTTACTTTAAGTAGCTCAACCTGAGAGGTGTTTTTCTGTATAACCCAAGTGTGCTCTTCGAGCTCCTCCTCTAATTGATGACTAGCCCAGCCACTATAGCCTAGGAAAAATTTGATAGAGTCAGTACTTATTTTCTTATTTAAAATAAGATCAATAGCTTTTTCAAAATCACCACCCCAATAAATACCGCTAGAAATTTCCTGACTTCCTTCTAGTAATTCTGGAACCGTATGGATAAAATAAATATTATCCTGCTCTACAGGACCTCCATTATAAATAGGTATATCACAAGAATCGACACCTTCAATTAAATCACATAAAGTTACATCTAAAGGCTTGTTTAGAATAAAGCCTACAGATCCTTCCTTATTATGATTTGCTAATAATATGACAGACCTATTAAATGAAACATCTCCTAGAACAGATGGTTCTGCTATCAATAAGTGACCTTTGGTTGGTGTTAGTATCATAGCAATGATTTTTGAGTCTATTAAACTTAATATTTTTTTTGATAATAAAAAATTTTTAAATTAAAAACTTGGAGATTAATTATTTTTTCATTAATTACCTGAAAAACAGGGTCTTATTTTGACTGAAAAGTGAGAATTATAACGTCACTTCTATTTAACTTCGAAAATGGTCTGCCCAAAAAGCATATTCTAAACAAGTAACTCAAGTTTTTTTAGAAAAATTATGAAGTATTTATAATATATGTAGCCTTATTAAAATGAGTGTTTTTCCTACATTTACCATACGATATGCACTTTATGGTAGAGGCTCAATACAAGAAATATATTCTAAATTTTAAATCTCCTAGCGGTACTTCTCGAGGTATATTACGTACTAAAGAGACTTGGTACTTAATCATAAAAAACTCAGAAAGTGTGGGGGTTGGAGAGTGCGGGATTTTGAGAGGGCTTAGTTATGATGATAGACCAGATTATGAGGAAAAATTAAAGTGGACGTGTGCAAACATCCACAAAGGACCAGAATTCCTGTGGGAGGCTCTTATAGAATACCCTAGTATCCAAGCAGGCGTAGAGATGGCTTTTTTATCCTTAAGAGGTTCAGATCCGTTTACGCTTTTTTCATCACAATTTACAGAAGCCCAAGGTATTATCCAAATAAATGGTTTGGTTTGGATGGGGGATGAGCAGTTTATGAAAGACCAGATACATGAAAAACTAGAGGCTGGTTTTAATTGTATTAAAATGAAAATTGGAGCGATTGATTTTAATGAAGAATTCAAATTACTTTCCTCTATTAGAAATCAATTTGATAAAGATGCCATTACCTTACGAGTAGATGCAAATGGCGGTTTTGCTTTCGCGAAAGCAAAAGAAGTCCTTTCACAATTAGCCACTTTAGATATTCATTCAATTGAACAACCCATAGCGGTAAATCACTGGGAAGAAATGGGTGAGCTTTGTGCTACGACACCAGTACCTATTGCTCTTGATGAAGAACTTATTGGTGTTGTTGATGTAACAAAAAAGCGTTTGCTTCTACAAACTATCAATCCCCAATACATTATACTTAAACCAAGTTTTATAGGTGGTTTTAGAGGGAGTGAGCAGTGGATAGATATTGCAGAGACAGAAAACATAGGTTGGTGGATCACCTCTGCTTTAGAAAGTAATATAGGACTTAACGCCATAGCTCAATGGACTTATAAACTAAAAGCAAAAGGCCCGCAAGGTCTGGGAACCGGAAGTCTATTTACAAATAATATCACTTCACCACTTGAAGTAAAAAATGGTACATTACAAATCAATCCTAAAATGCATTGGGATTTTAAATTTAATTAGATGTTTATAGAACAAGCGTACAAAGGTGAAAATGAAACTTGGAAGTTTATCCTCATTACTATAATGACAATGGGAATTTTTATTCTCAATTTATTGTTTTTTATTTTTACAGATATGGATACTGAGAAGGCTATGGATGATATGATGCAGCTATTTCCTTCTAAGAATTTATTTTTAGCATTCAATCTCGCGGTATTCGTTCCTATTCTTGGTTTATTATTTTTATTAGTTTGGGCATTGCATAAAAGAAGTATATTAACACTTACTACAGCTAGAAAAAAAATAGATTGGGGGAGAATATTTTTTAGTTTTATGATGGTGTTCGTGTATACGGTAGGGAGCTTTGCTGTTATCTATTATTTTACTCCAGAAGATTACATCCTTCAATTTGATGCTGGGAAATTTATAACGCTTGTGATCATAGGGTTAATTCTATTTCCATTTCAAATAGGTTTAGAAGAGTGGTTATTTAGAGGTTACGTAATGCAGCAAGTTGGAATAATGGTAAGAAACAAGTGGTTCCCATTATTGTTAACCTC
This sequence comes from Dokdonia sp. Hel_I_53, assembly GCF_007827465.1. Taxonomy (NCBI): domain Bacteria; kingdom Pseudomonadati; phylum Bacteroidota; class Flavobacteriia; order Flavobacteriales; family Flavobacteriaceae; genus Dokdonia; species Dokdonia sp. Hel_I_53. The sequence continues at coordinate 1,153,181 of NZ_VISL01000001.1, read as the reverse complement.
ATTTCTATTTGGGATATTTCACTTTGCAAACCCTGAGGTTGCTGCGTTAGGTCCAATAACTATGGTGTTTTATATTGGGACGGGTTTATTGCTAGGTATAATGACTTTGATGGACGATGGTTTAGAACTGGCTTTAGGATTTCACTTTGGAAATAATTTTCTTGCAGCTACATTATTGACGTTTGAGTATTCTGCTTTGCAAACAGATGCACTTTTTAAATCTGTAGCTTCAGAAACAACTGGCGGAGAACTGGTACTTCCAGTATTAATAATATATCCTATCTTCTTATTAATTCTAGCAAAAAAATATAAGTGGAGTAACTGGAAAGAAAAACTTACAGGAAAAGTGTCACCTCCACTTGCTATTACAAATGATTCTCAAGTTTAATAGAAGCATCATAGTAAACTAACACATAATTTACATGGGTAAGCTACTTTCATAAATATGGTTGAATTATCAGACAAATATGTGAGGGTACATCCTAAGTTTAAGCTTAACGGTCATTCTTATACAATTGCCTCTCTTAAAAATCATGCTTATGAGTTTATAAAAGAAGGTGAACCCTACGAGCAATCTGTGGGAGAGTTTATATTAGAGTGGCTTGATGATAAAAAATATGTATTTGCACAGACGTCTGGATCTACAGGTGCTCCAAAATCAATAAAGATTTTTAAAATCCATATGGTACATAGCGCAAAAGCAACAGGTGCCTATTTTGGTCTGCCAGAGAAAACAAAAGCGCTTTTATGTCTTCCTGTTCACTACATAGCAGGAAAGATGATGCTCGTGAGAGCGATGGTTTTAGGTTGGCATATTGACATGACACAACCCAAGTCTAACCCAATAGATAATGTATACAGGCGTTATGACTTTTGCGCCATGACACCGCTACAATTAGATAATTCTTTATCGAGATTGCATTTATTAAAAAAGCTTATTGTGGGCGGTGGAGCAATATCTGCACCTCTATTCCATAGAGTTCAAGGGTTAAAAGTAAAAGTGTATGAGACCTATGGTATGACAGAAACTGTGACGCACATAGCTGCCCGTCGTGTCAATCCAAAAAAAAATAGAGAAGTCCCTTTACCATTTAAAGTCTTACCTAAAGTTACGGTAAACGCTGATGCTCGTGGTTGCTTGGTTATTAAAGCACCTTTTGTTAGTGTAGACCCTGTCATTACTAATGATCTGGTCGAAGTGCTTTCCTATAAAAAATTTAATTGGTTAGGTCGTATAGATAATGTAATAAATAGTGGTGGTGTAAAGCTATACCCTGAACAAATTGAATATAAACTTGCTTCTGTGATTTCAGTTCCTTATTTCATTTCTAGCATACCTGATGACAAGTTAGGAGAACGTATAGTGCTTTTTGTAGAACAAGAAGAATCTTTCACATTTGATGAGGATCTTTTAGATAAATCAAAATTTTTACCTTTCGAATTACCAAAACTTGTTATTTCATTATCTTCTTTTCAGCGTACAAATACGGGTAAAATACAACGAGGGCAAACTCTTAAAAATTATCAAGAAGGAAAAGAAAAGTAGTTTTCGTACGCTTTCGCGAAAGCGTATTATACCTTTTTAAGAGTAAAACTAAACTGTAACAGCTCTTTGAGCATCAATATTAGCCTGATCTTTTGAGAGTAGGCCTAGCATAACTATCATTGAAATCATTTACCTTCAAAAAAAAATAATTATTTAAGGCATTATTCTTGAGAAGATTGTAATTCTATTATAATACATATTTTTGCAATCCATTAGAATTTATTATGAAACACATATTTATTTTATTAGTACTATTCACTTGTTTCTCTGTTCAAGCACAACGAGGGTACGGCAGTCCTTATGGAAATAGTGGAAGAGGCCGAAGTTCGGTCCCTAGAGCAGGCGGAAATCAAGCGGCATATGAGCCAGAAAAGCCAGATGCTAATATTCTTAGTTCCGAAAAAGGGGAGATGTATGCAACTTTATTAGGTGTTGATGTTTTTACAAAAGAAGTACTTAAAAATTACCTTAAGGATTATTATTCGTCACTTATCGCTATAGGTTTTGATAAAGAAATGCCTGTAGAGGAAAAAAGAAAAGGAGTCGAAGCCGAAAAGAAGAAGCTAAAAAGTTCACTTGGTAGTATTCTCAATGAAGAACAAGTACAACGTATAATGATTGAAGAGGAATCTGGTAAAGAGTCAAAAAAATACGAAAAAGAAAAGCGAAAAAAACGTAAAAAGAAAAAAAAGAACGAATAGTTTCTAAAAATATAAAATGAGCATCTTATCTGATGCTCATTTTTTTTATCTTATTTTTAAAGAGAATTAAAACTTCACTATGAAATTCATTTTAGTCATTGCCTGTATTCCATTTTATCTACTAAATAGCCAAGTCCTACCAGAAAGACAACGTGCTCAAGTGGTAGATTCCATTCTTGAAGACCGTTTTAATAACCTTCTCCCAATCCTTATGGATAGATCAGATATAGATATGTGGGTGGTGATCTCCAGAGAGTATAATGAGGATCCTGTATTAAAAACAATGTTACCATCTACTTGGCTTAATGCTCGTAGAAGAACCATCCTTGTTTTTTACAGAGATCAAGAAGCTGGCACTATTGAAAAGCTTGCAGTTGCTAGATACAATGTAGGTAAAAGTATACTTTCAGCTTGGGATAAAGAGAAGCAGCCAGACCAATGGCAGGCTCTTTTAAATATTATAGAAAATCGGAACCCTAAAAAAATTGGCCTTAACTTTTCTAAAAATTACGGTCTTGCAGACGGGATTGTTCGTACAGATTATAATGAGTTTATAGAAAGGCTATCAGATAAGCAAAAGGAAAAAATAGTATCTGCAGAGAAACTGGCTGTGGGTTGGCTAGAAACTCGCACAGCCTTAGAAGTTAAATATTTTGAGCAATTAGTAGATATTACTCATCAAATCATAGAAGATGCTTTTAGTAGTAAAGTGGTCACTCCAGGTATTACGACAACAGATGATGTAGTTTGGTATCTCCGACAGCGTGTAACAGATATGGGGCTAGAAACATGGTTTCACCCAACAGTAGATATACAAAGATCAAACGAGCAACTAGAAAGCCACATAGTATCTTTTTCAAACAGACCAGAAGGTAAGATTATCCAAAAAGGTGATTTACTTCATTGCGATTTTGGAATTACCTACTTGCGCCTTAATACAGATTGCCAGCAACACGCGTATGTATTAAAAGAAGGCGAGTCTGAGATTCCAGATTTTTTAGAGGCGGCATTTAAAAAAGGAAATCGTGTACAAGATATTTTAACGAGTAATTTTAAGACAGGGAACACAGGGAATGAGATCTTACTAAAATCTCTTAAAGAAGGTCGCTCAGAAGGATTAGTACCTTCTATTTACACGCACCCTCTTGGATTGTATGGGCATGCAGCAGGGTCCACTATTGGGATGTGGGATTCACAAGATGGTGTTCCTGGAACAGGAGATTATCCACTCTTTGAGAATACTGCTTATGCGATAGAATTAAATACTACTGTTAATATTCCAGAATGGAAAAAAGACATCCGGATTATGCTGGAAGAAGCTGGTTTTTGGGGTGAGCAAGGCTTTAGGTATGTTTCAGGTAGACAAGAAAAAATAAGAATTATAGAATAGTGTGTTGTACGCTTTTGCGAAAGCATATTTCCAAGAAAAGAATTAATCTGGTAGTGTATTTTGGTTGTTTTTCATCATAAAGCTTAGTTACGCTTTGGTAAATTCTGTTACAATCTGATATAAAAGTCTTCTTTTGCTTGTTCTGGTCTAAAAAACACCATTCCAAACCAAAAACAATCAACTGTAGCAGTAACATTTTTGTTTCCTTTTATTTCTTCCCACGCTTGTGTCATACCTGGTGACCAGTGTATGTCGTCAAATATCCACACAGTCTTCTTATTGACCGTAGGTAATAATTTTTGAAAATAAGCTAGCGTGGCTTTCTTAGAATGATTTCCATCAAAGTAAATAAGGTCAAAGGTCTTGTGATTTAAACTTTTAATTCCGTTTTCAAAAGTGTCACAAATGATTGTAACATTTTGATAAGGCCCCGTACGTATATTTTTTTGAGCCTCTGCAGCGGTTTCTCTACAACCTTCTATACTAGTTACGATACTCTTGTTTTCTATAGCTAAGGCCGTTGTAGCGAGACCTAGTGAGGTACCTAGTTCTAAAGTTTCACTAGGTCTAAAATGGTGAACTAAGCGTTGTAAAAGAAGTCGTCGCTTTTGAGTGGCACCTGCCACTTTTACAATCCTTCTAACAGCACGCTTCTCAGAATTAAAAACTCTAGAACCATAACCGTAGTCTCTTACCGTAATAGTTTTATTATTATTTAAAAGACTCTTTTGGTAAGATAGTAGTTCGCTCTTTATAGAATCTTTTGAGATACCCCGTAACACCTTTTTTTCAAGATTAAAAATAAATGGGCTGTGTATGCCATGAAGATGGAAGGTCTTAGGTAGCCATTTTAAGTATGCGATGACGGTATGTAAATCTCTTATCACGGTGTGCTAAATTATTTTTAACCTTCTGCTTTTGCGCTCAATTCAAACCAACGTTCTTCCTTTTCTTCTATGGCATCAATGATTTTTTGAAGTTTGATACTTTTTTCAGTGATCTGGTCTTGAGTGAGATCAGGATTTAAAAAGTCTTTTTGTTTATCTTCTTTTTCACGTTCTAGTTTTGCGATCTCTCTTTCTAGTTTTACGTGTTCTTTTTGTTCATTATAAGTAAGTGCTCCTGCATGCTGTTTTTCTTTCCAATTTTTTGCAACGGTCACTTCTTGCTGATCTTCTTTTTTTGTAGTGTTATTTAAAATTGCAGTAGCAACTTTATTTTCTCCACTTTTTGCGAAATCAAGATTTCCTTCATAGGCTCTAAAGTCACTGTAATTTCCAGGAAAATCTTCAACCACAGCATCTCCCTTAAATACAAATAGGTGGTCTACAATTTTATCCATAAAGTAGCGATCGTGAGACACTACCACTAAGCAACCAGGAAAATCTAATAAAAATTGTTCTAGCACATTAAGAGTGACCACGTCTAGATCATTTGTAGGTTCATCAAGTATTAAAAAGTTAGGGTTTTGTATAAAAATAGTGCAGAGATACAAGCGTTTACGCTCCCCACCGCTTAGTTTTTCTACATAATCATATTGCTTTTTACGGTCAAACAGGAAACGCTCTAATAATTGTCCAGCAGAGATAGTGCGTCCCTTTTTTAAAGGAATATGATCACCAAATTCTTTAATCACATCAATGACTTTCTGGCCTTCCTTTATAGTAATCCCTTTCTGAGTGTAATAGCCAAACTTTATAGTTTCTCCTACAACTACTTTTCCAGCATCTGGAGCTATTGCTCCAGTCATTATATTTAAAAAGGTGGTTTTTCCAGTGCCATTTTTACCTATAATACCAATGCGTTCACCAGTTTTAAATACATATTCAAACTGATTTAAAAGCTGTAAATCACCGTAAGATTTACTTATTTTATGGAACTCTAGAATTTTACTTCCCATGCGTTCCATATTGATCTCAAGCTCAACTGTATTGTCATTACGTCGTTTATGTGCTCTATCTTTAATCTCTGCAAAATCATCTATGCGAGACTTAGATTTTGTGGTACGTGCTTTAGGCTGGCGACGCATCCATTCTAATTCTTTTTTGTAAAGTTGCTTTGCTTTACCCGTTTCAGTCTCAAACGTAGCGATGCGAGCTTCTTTATTTTCTAAGTAATACGCATAATTCCCTTTGTAGTTATAAAGAACCCCATCTTCTAGCTCTACAATTTCGTTACATACATTTTCTAGAAAATAACGATCGTGAGTGACCATAAAAAGTGTGATGTTCTCCGTGCGAAAGTAATCTTCCAGCCACTCAATCATCTCAAGGTCTAAGTGGTTAGTGGGCTCATCTAGAATGGCAAGATCTGGATTAGTGAGCATCATTTGTGCAAGCGCAAGACGTTTTTTTTGCCCTCCACTTAGTAGTTCTACTTTACGATCCATATCATCTAACTTAAGCTTGAAAAGGATTTGTTTATATTTTGTTTCAAAATCCCAAGCTTGAGCAGCCTCCATCGCATCAAAGGCTTTTTGGTATGCATCTGCATCTTCCATATGAAGCAATGCCTTCTCATAATTTGCAATCGTTTTGAGAATTGGGTTGTCTCCTGCAAAGATGGTTTCCTCTACAGATAGTGTAGGATCGAGGTCTGGTTCTTGTGGTAAAAATGAAATGGTTATTCCTTTTCTGCTTACCACTTGACCATCATCTGGAGCTTCCAGGCCAGCAATAATATTAAGTAACGAGGTTTTTCCAGAACCGTTTTTTGCTACAAAACCTATTTTTTGATCTTTATTGATCCCAAAGGAAATATTTTTAAAAAGCACACGCTCTCCAAATGATTTTGAAACTTGCTCGACAGATAGATAATTCATTACTTTAAGTTTGGGGCGTTGCCTGTAGTGGTTAAATGATGTACGCTTTCGCGAAAGCGTAACTCCTGCAAAAATAATGCTTCTTAGTCAGTAACATACTCCTTATTTGCGCTATCCTACTTTACGCTAATAATAGGTATCTATTAGGCAGAAATCCTGTGACATTTTGACATTTTACAGTAAATGGCAGTACTTTTGCCAACTGATTGAAAAATGAATACAAGACCAATATGGCAACAGAAGATAAAACACAAGACAACACCGTAGATGAAGCTGCACAAGAGCAGTTTGTTCACGAAGCAGAAGATACTTCAAAAACTACACAAGAAGACACAACAAAAGAGGTGCAAGAAGAGCGTAGTGAGCTTGAAATTGCTCAAGATGAGCTGGAAAAGGAGAAGGATAAATTTCTTCGTCTTTTTGCCGAGTTTGAAAATTACAAACGCCGTACAACAAAGGAGCGTATTGAGTTATATAAAACAGCAGGACAAGAGGTCATACAATCTATGCTTCCCGTTGTCGATGATTTTGATCGTGCATTAAAAGACTTTAGCGATGATAAAGACGATGTGCATGTTAAAGGAATGGTTTTAATAAGTAATAAGCTTAAAGAAACGCTTAAGTCTAAAGGACTTGAAGAGGTGGAAGTAAAGGCGGGAGACGCTTTTGATGCAGATCAACATGAGGCAATTACTCAGATCCCTGCGCCTAATAAGAAATTAGTAGGGAAGATTGTTGATGTAGTAGAAAAGGGTTACAAGCTAGGAGAAAAAATTATTCGTTTCCCTAAAGTGGTAACAGGCAAATAAAGTACAGTAGTATTGCGTATGTAGAATACGTTATACTCGTAATGAGTAAATAAAGTTCAGTAATACTGAGCAATTATTATGAAAGAAGATTTTTACGATATTTTAGGTATTTCAAAGGGTGCAACTGCAGCCGAGATTAAAAAGGCATACCGAAAAAAAGCAGTACAATACCATCCAGATAAAAACCCTGGTGACAGTGTCGCAGAAGCAAATTTTAAAAAAGCCGCAGAGGCTTACGAAGTTTTAAGCGATGATCAAAAACGTGCACGTTACGACCAGTATGGACATCAAGCATTTGAAGGTGGCGGCGGTTTCGGCGGCGGCGGGATGAACATGGATGACATCTTTAGTCAGTTTGGTGATATTTTCGGTGGTGGCGGAGGCTTCTCTGGTTTTGGAGGTGGTTTTGGCGGTGGCGGTGGTCAGCGTCGTGCTAAGGGAAGTAATCTACGTATACGTGTAAAGCTCACTTTAGAAGAAATCGCAAATGGCGTGGAGAAAAAAATAAAAGTAAAACGCAAGAAGCAAGCACCAGGTGTTACCTACAAAACATGTGCAACTTGTAATGGAGCGGGGCAAGTCACTCGTATCCAAAATACGATTCTTGGACGTATGCAAACGAGTGCCCCTTGTACTACTTGTGGAGGTACGGGCCAAATGATTGATAAACGTCCTGATGGGGCTGATGCACAAGGATTAAAGGTAGATGAAGAAACTGTAAGCATTAAAATACCAGCAGGTGTGGTAGATGGTATGCAACTCAAAGTATCTGGTAAAGGAAATGAAGCACCTGGGAATGGCGTTGCTGGAGATTTATTGGTAGCCATAGAAGAGAAAGAACACGAGTATCTACAAAGAGAAGGTGATAATTTACATTATGACTTATATGTAAGTATTAGTGAAGCTGTATTAGGTACTTCAAAAGAGATAGACACTGTTACTGGAAAAGTACGTATCAAAATCGAAGAAGGGGTACAGAGTGGTAAAATTTTACGCTTACGCGGAAAAGGAATTCCATCAATAAATGGTTATGGTAAAGGAGATTTACTAGTACATGTTAATGTGTGGACTCCTAAAACGCTCAATAAAGAACAAAAGCAATTTTTTGAAAAAATGTCTACAGATGAAAACTTTGTTCCAAGTCCAGAAACTGGTGACAAGTCATTTTTTGAAAAAGTAAAAGATATGTTTTCATAGTTGTTAAAACAATATTTTATTGAACTCTACTAATAGGGTTCATAAAAAAAAGTTATATTTGAATAACGTTAAACAATGTTTAGCGTTATTTTTCTTTTTCATAGCAATTTTTTTTCCCATCCTAAGCTTTTGCGTAGGATGGGTTTTGCATTTAGGATGTTTTGTTTAACGATGTTGTAATGTTATCAGAAAATGAAACATAACTGTGGCATTGTTTTAAAGTCCTAAAATATATATAACATTTATACCTACATCCTTTGAGATGTCTATCTTAGCTTGATTAATAACCACTATGACTGCACTATTGAAAGCAGAGAACATCGTCAAGAAATTTGGTGATTTTACTGCACTTAACGGAGTATCCATTTCAGTACCTAAAGGAAGTATTTTCGGGCTTCTAGGACCTAATGGCGCTGGAAAAACAACGCTAATACGAATCATAAATCAAATTACAATGCCTGATCGAGGTATGGTAACTCTAGACGGAGCCCCTTTACAACAACATCATATAAGCGATATTGGATACATGCCAGAAGAGCGTGGATTATACAAGTCTATGAAAGTTGGAGAGCAAGTCCTTTATCTTGCTCAGCTCAAAGGTCTTGATAAATCTGAGGCGAGAAAGCGTGCAAAATATTGGTTTGAAAAGCTCGAAATAGGAGATTGGTGGGGAAAGAAAATACAAGAGCTATCTAAAGGACAAGCGCAAAAAATACAATTTGTTGTTACGGTAATGCATCAACCTAAATTACTCATATTTGACGAACCATTTAGTGGATTTGATCCAATTAATGCTACACTGATCAAAGATGAAATTTTGCAATTGAGAGATGAGGGAGCTACTGTAATCTTCAGTACTCATCGCATGGAGTCTGTAGAAGAACTTTGCGATCATATTGCTTTAGTAGATAAATCTAATAAAATACTAGACGGAGAGATTAATACGATCAAAAGACAATATCAAAACAATACTTTTGATATTGGTGTGCAAGTAGAAGATGATATGCTTTATCAAGACACTTTACAAAGTATTTCTAATAAGTTTAAGGTCTCTCCTGCGCATTTTAAAACTTTAGGAGAGGAAAAGAAATTACGTATTGAAATGGGCGATAAGGGATCTCCTAATGAACTCCTTTCAAGCTTTAAGAAATTAGGACAAGTGAGTCATTTTGTAGAAGTAATTCCTTCTGTAAACGATATATTTATTAAAACTGTCAATCAAAACAAATGAGTATACTCTCTTTAATAATTAAGCGTGAATATATTGCAAGAGTGCGCAATAAGTCATTTCTTATTATGACTTTTTTAAGTCCTATTATTTTAGTGGGTATGATAATGCTTATCTCATACCTCACTCAGCTCAATAGCGAGGAAAAACGCACTATTGTAGTTGTCGATGAATCTGGTCTTTTCGATGCTGTATTTTCTGATACCGATCAAACTTCTTATTTAAACTTGAGCGACCAAGGGTTAGAGGCTGCAAAAAAAATTGCAGAAAATGATTCTTATTATGGACTTATTTACATTCATCAAAATCCTAGAACGGCTGAAAAACCTGTCATTTTCTACGGTGATGATACACCATCTTTTAGCTTTATAGGAGACATAGAGAAAAAAATAGAAAAAAGATTAGAAGACCAGAATCTCATAGCTCAGGGGATTGACCTTGAGGTACTAAAAAGTGCAAAAACCTCTGTCGATCTTAATATAGAAAACTTCTCAGGAGAAAAGAGCTCTAAGATGAGTAATTGGGTGAAAGCAGGATTTGGAGGTGGAGCAGGCTATCTTCTTATGATGTTTATTATCATCTATGGAAATATGGTTATGAGGTCTGTGATAGAGGAAAAAACTAATCGTATAATTGAGGTGATCATCTCTTCTGTAAAGCCTTTTCAATTAATGTTAGGTAAAATATTAGGAACTACACTAGCAGGAATAACGCAATTCACCATATGGGTGATAGTGGGAGGGGTTTTGTTAGTAGTACTAACTACCTTTTTTGGTTTAGATCCAAGTACAGCATCTTCAGCAAGTCCTATGGCATCACAAGCTCAAGAAATGACAACTGATCCAAGTGTGATGGTAGAATTACTTCAAGAGGTACAAAAACTACCACTATTACAATTAGTGATAGGCTTTTTTGTGTACTTTATTGGAGGGTACTTTTTATATAGTTCTATTTATGCAGCCATTGGTGCGGCAGTAGACAATGAAACAGATACACAGCAATTTATGCTTCCTATTATAATGCCATTAATGCTAGCAATTTATGTAGGATTTTTTGCTGTCATAGATAATCCACATGGTACTGTAGCAACTGTTTTTAGTATCATTCCACTTACATCACCTATAGTTATGTTAATGCGCATACCTTTTGATGTCCCCGGATGGCAACTAGCTTTATCCGTGAGTTTACTTGTAATATCCTTTGTTGGAACCGTTTGGTTAGGAGCAAAAATATATAGAGTAGGAATTTTAATGTATGGAAAAAAACCAACCTATAAAGAGTTGTTTAAATGGTTAAAATATTAGCGCTTTTTTTCTTCTTACAAGAAGAAGCAGTAGACAAAGTAAAGGAAGTTATCGAAGAGGATATATGGGGTAATATTGAAAAATTCCTCGCCTATAAAATAGGTTTTGGTGATAATGATAATGGTATAAGTTTTACCGTTGGTCATATTATCTTAGTCATTGTCGCATTTATTCTTACGAGCGTTATTCTAAAGTGGGTACGTGTACTACTCACTAGAAAGATGGAGGGGGATGACAAACTCAAATTTGTAAGCGTATTTAAGTTTATAAAGTATATCGTTTACATTGTTGTCATACTAGCTACAATGAGTGCATCTGGTATTAATATTACAGTATTACTTACAGCTTCTGCAGCACTCTTCGTAGGTTTAGGGCTTGCTTTGCAAGAAATCTTTCAAGATGTAATAGGAGGCATATTAATCATGGTAGATAAATCTCTCACAGCAGGTGATATTATCGAAATGGATGGAAGAGTAGGGCGAGTTTTTGAAATCAAATTAAGAACAACAAGAGCGCTTACTAGAGATGATAAAGTGATCATTATCCCTAATCATAAATTTATAACAGATACCATCTATAACTACACACAGAATCACAAAACGACTCGAGAGTTGGTTAAAGTGGGCGTCGCTTACGGAAGTGATACTCGAAAGGTGGAAAAAATTCTTCTAAAATGTGTGGATGATCACAAAGAGATCCTTAAGCATCCAAAACCGTTTGTACTCTTTGAAAATTTTGGAGACTCTTCGTTAGATTTTGGAGTTTATTTTTTTGTAAGAGATAGTTTTGTTGATCCTCGTATAAAAAGTTCCATACGATTTGCGATAGACGACCGCTTTCGCGAAAGCGGAATTACCATTCCTTTTCCGCAGAGAGATGTACACGTGTTTAATCCAACACAAACGCACTTTTCTATTCCTAAAAAAGGTAATAACCCAAATACTGAGCTAGCAAATGACTAAATATTTTATCATTATGATATGCCTTGTATCTTTTACAAGGGCAACTGCACAACTTACAGATTTAGCAAGAGTAGAGTACACCTATTTTCCACAATCTGATTCTGATAATTCATTCAGGAGATTTAGAACATTTGTGAATGCACCTTTCAAAGTATCTGAAGACGCATATTTAGTACCAGGATTTGAATACCGTAATGTAAATCTTAAATTTAATGACGAAACGCCTTTTAGCAGATCTGATTTAACACGTTTTCAGTCATTTTCTTTGTCTTTGGGATATACCTTTAAGCTTAATGAAAAATGGAGGTTTGGTGCAAGAGCCGCTGGGATCCTGACCTCAAATTTTAGTAATGATAGTTTTACGAATGATGATTTAATTTATACTGGAGCAGTTTATTTTATAAATGATAAGACAGACGAAGGACTAAGCAAACCGTGGCGATTAATTCTGGGAGGACGCTACGATACAGAGTCTGGAAGACCGTTTCCACTACCTTTTGTAAATTACTATCGGGAGTTTCATCCAGATTGGTCTTTTACACTTGGAGTTCCAAAATCAAATATTAAACGTTATTTTGGAGCAGAGCAAAAGCATATTTTTCAAGCTTTTGTGACATTAGACGGGTTTTATGCAAACATTCAGAATAATGTTGCTGTTGTAACAGATACTGATGAAATAAACACAGGCGAAAGTATCTCAATGACTATTTTATTAGGGGGCATGGGATATGAGTATTGTTTTACAGATAATTTAGTTTTGTATATATATGCTGGACACACCATTCTTAATGATATTCGTTTAAGAAATAGGGATCAAGATGATGTATTTACAATTAACGATCAAAATAGCTTTTACGGTCGCACTGGACTAAAATTTAAAATATAAGGATGGCAAAAATATTACTGATAGAAGACGAAGCGGCAATACGAAGAGTACTTACAAAAATCCTATCTGAGGAAAGTAAAGAATATGAAGTAGAGGAAGCAGCAGATGGACTTGAGGGTATTAATAAAATAAGAGAAGGTGACTACGATCTTGTTCTTTGTGATATAAAAATGCCTAAAATGGATGGTGTGGAAGTATTAGAAGCGGCCAGAAAATTTAAACCAGAAACACCAGTAGTCATGATATCAGGACATGGTGATTTAGACACGGCAGTAAATACAATGAGGCTAGGAGCCTTTGATTATATTTCTAAGCCACCAGATTTAAATAGATTATTAAATACGGTGCGCAATGCACTGGATAAAAAGACACTAGTTGTTGAAAACATCCAGCTCAAGAAGAAAGTAAGCAAGAAGTACGAGATGGTAGGTAACAGTCCCGAGATAGGACAAATTAAGGAGATGATTGAAAAAGTAGCTCCTACAGATGCTCGTGTATTAATTACCGGTCCTAATGGTACAGGTAAAGAGCTAGTTGCTCACTGGCTTCATGAGAAAAGTGAACGGTCTAAGGGAGCTCTTATAGAAGTAAACTGTGCCGCGATTCCTTCAGAGCTTATTGAAAGTGAATTGTTTGGTCATGTAAAGGGTGCCTTTACAAGCGCAAATAAAGATAGAGCTGGTAAATTTGAAGCAGCAAATGGGGGAACCATATTTCTTGATGAAATAGGAGATATGAGTCTATCTGCACAAGCAAAGGTGTTGCGTGCTTTACAAGAAAGTAGAGTGCAAAGGGTAGGAAGCGATAAGGACATAAAGGTGGATGTGCGTGTAGTAGCAGCCACTAATAAAAATCTTAAAGAAGAAATATCCGAAGGAAGATTTAGAGAGGACCTATATCACAGACTTGCAGTCATATTAATAAAAGTGCCTGCCCTTAATGATAGAAGAGATGATGTACCTATACTCATAAAACACTTTGCAAAAAAGATTTCTGAGGAGCAAGGAACAGCTCAAAAGAAATTTTCTGAAAAGGCTATTGATTTACTTAAAGCTTATGATTGGACAGGTAATATCCGTGAATTGCGCAATGTTGTAGAGCGTCTTATTATATTAAGTGGTCCAGAAGTCTCAGAAGCAGATGTAAAACTTTTTGCCAGTAAATAAGAATTTATGAAAGATCTAAAACCAGAAACATTTGAGGTAAAAAGTGAGATCACTTTATCAAATTTAGAGACGACACTTTATGCAGACCAAAATGAAAAGGAATTAGAAAAAAAATTAAAGAAGGTTCGTAAAAAATTAGGAAAGCTCCAGGACACCTTATATGCGCACGATTCATACAGTGTCCTGATTTGTTTACAAGGAATGGACACTTCTGGTAAAGATAGTTTAATACGTGAAGTCTTCAAAGATTTCAACGTTCGTGGGGTGGAAGTCACTAGTTTCAAAGTGCCTACAGAGCTTGAGTTGAGTCATGATTATCTTTGGAGGCATTACATAGCATTACCGCAAAGGGGTAAATTTGGAGTACATAACCGCACACATTACGAGAACGTACTTGTTACTAGAGTTCATCCAGAATATATATTGAATGAGAATTTACCAGGTGTAACTTCCGTACAGGATATTGATGATCAATTTTGGGATGCTCGTTTTGAGCAAATCAAGAATTTTGAAAAGCACCTTGCGCAAAATGGAACTATCATTTATAAATTCTTTTTACACCTTTCAAAAGAAGAACAAAAAAATAGATTATTACGTCGTCTCGATAAGCAAGAAAAAAACTGGAAATTTTCTGCAGGAGATTTAAAAGAGCGCAAATTGTGGGATGAGTATCAAGATTATTACCAAGATGCCATTAATCGCACATCTACAGAAAAAGCACCATGGTACATTATACCTGCAGATAATAAACCAGCAGCACGTCTTGCGGTTGCCACCATACTTTTGGAAACACTCAAAATGTATTCAGATATTCAAGAGCCAGAATTGGATGAGAAAACAAAGGAAAATATTTCCGAATATAAAGCACAACTAGAAAATGAATAAATCTATTCTTAGAGCAATTACGTTAGTTTTTTTAGTAGCTAACTTAGCTTTCGCGAAAGCGCAAACGCAATCAGATTCCATAACATTAAGAAAAATATATACTGCATCCTTATCAGACGGAAACAGTTATCAATGGTTAGACCACTTATCTAATCAAATAGGATCTAGGTTAAGCGGAAGCCATGGTGCCGAAGTAGCAGTACGATGGACTAAAGAAGAATTAGAAAAAGTAGGTTTAGACAACGTATGGTTGCAACCTGTAATGGTACCCAAATGGGTGCGCGGTGCACCAGAGCGAGCTTATATTGAGGGTGATAATGCTCAAATCACAGAGGTGCCTATCTGTGCATTGGGTGGTTCTGTGCGCACAAAGACTACAGGACTAAAGGCAAATGTTGTAGAAGTTCAAGGTATTGAAGAGTTAAAAGACTTAGGTAGAGAAGCTATAAAAGGAAAAATCGTTTTCTTTAATCGGCCTATGGCTGAGGAGTTGATACGTACGTTTCAAGCTTATGGAGGTTGTGTAGATCAACGGTATGCTGGTGCTATGGAAGCTGGAAAATTAGGTGCAGTAGGAGTGATTGTACGATCTGTAACCCATAGCCTTGATGATTTACCTCATACAGGATCGATGTCTTATGGTGACTTACCAGTTTCTAAAAGAATACCTGCCGCTGCTATAAGTACTAAGGGAGCCGAGCTATTAAGTACTTCTTTAAAATTAAATCCAAATACTCGATTTTTTTATAAAATGTCTTGCGAAAATAAAGGCGAGGTAGAATCTCATAATGTAATAGGGGAAATTACTGGTACTACATTCCCAAATGAATATATGGTGATAGGAGGGCATTTAGATTCTTGGGATCTTGGCGATGGTTCTCATGACGATGGAGCTGGTGTGGTCCAAAGCATGGAGGTATTGCGACTTATGAAAGCCATTGATTATAGGCCTAAGCATAGCATACGAGTAGTTCTTTTTATGAACGAAGAAAATGGTTTGCGTGGAGGTAGAAAATACGCTGCAGAAGCAAAGCGAAATAAAGAGAACCACATTTTTGCATTAGAAAGTGATTCTGGTGGATTTACACCAAGAGGATTTTCTTTTGATAGTGATGAGGCTAATTTTAAACAAGTTGAAAGTTGGAAATCACTGTTTGAACCTTATCTAATTCATGACTTTACCCAAGGAGGAAGTGGAGCAGATATTGGACCTTTAAAAGACACCAATGATGGAATTGTTTTGGCTGGCTTAAGACCAGATTCACAACGGTATTTTGATCATCACCATGCTGCAAATGACACTTTTGATGCAGTTAATAAGCGTGAACTTGAGTTAGGAGCGGCCACCATGACGAGTCTTGTGTACTTAATGGATAACTATATTGAGAAGACTGTAATTTCTTCTAATACGAAATTAAAAGACTAAATAGACTATCACTAAAAAAATTTAAATATTGGTATAATTAATGTTGAGGTGTCATTAAATTTTAAGTAACCAATCTTCATGAAAAAATTACTATTCTATTATCTTTTATTGTCATCAGTATACGGATTTACACAAGACACAACACCTCCTCTGGTTGATAATTTTGGTATTAACATAGGTCTTATTAATGCCGGAATTAATTATGAGAAAGTACTTGCAAAGGATTTTAGTGTCAATACCATTTTAGAGTACAATGGCGGATTTTATGCTCGTTTTGGAGGTGATACAGAATATATTTTTGCATCTACGATCGCTCTAGAGCCACGATACTACTACAATAGGGATCGCCGCTTGAGAAAGGGAAAAAATATCTCTAATAATGTTGGAAACTATTTGGCTGGAGATTTTTCGTTTGGTCCTGTGATTGGAACTATTTCTTCAGATGACAATGTAGGCGTTGTTGATAGTTATGTCCTCGGTGTAAAGTACGGCCTCCGTCGCAAAATTGTAGGAGATCTAAATTTTGAGTTGGCTTTTGGGGTTGGTAAACTTTTTTCTAAGGGATACGATTCGGAAACAATTCCTATTCTTGATTTGAAACTACAATATATTCTTTTTTAAGATGTAAGCAATCCCTTCTCTTTATAAAGAGAAATACCTTTATCAATCATAGCTTCAATGGATGACTTTAACGAGTCATCCATTTTTTTTATATGAAAACAACTTTTTCCTTTCAAGCACTTCCTCAATACAGGATCTAAATTTTCAAAGAGAGAGGGATCTGTATAAATAGGAAAAAAATACAATCTACAATCGTTAGGTTTTGGTACAGTGCTAGCAAAATAGAAGCCATCAACTTTTTGCTTACCCTGCTGTGTTGGGATGGTACCTGCTGCTTCAAATCCACTACTATCATCTTTCCGTATTTGTAAATGTGGTAGGTGTTTTTTTATCATTCTACGCAGGGCAACATCTATATACAAGGGATTTGTGATTGTTTCATGTTCCATCTCTAAAAATGTTTTATCATACTTATTATGCAATGAAGATAATAATTATTGATGGTAAAGATATTAGTAGAGAACGATACGGTATTTTTGCAGAGCTTAAAACAAACCCAAACGAACCAAATGCAACTTTCTAGCTTCACTAAAGAATTTAGTGTGAACCTCAAGATAGCTTATCCTATTATGTTGGGGCAACTGGGTCATATCCTTGTAGCACTTGCAGATAACTTAATGGTGGGTCAACTTGCTGCAGCACAACTTGCTGCAGTGAGTTTAGGAAATAGTCTTGTTTTTATTGCGCTTTCACTTGGGATTGGCTTTTCATTTGCGATAACCCCTCTAATTGCAGAATCTGATGGTGCTGCAAATTTAGAAAAAGGTCGTTTGCACTTTCAGCACGGTGTCATTATGTGTACCATTAATGGAGTGCTTTTATGGATTGCCTTATTGGTCGCAAAACCAGTTTTATACATGCTGGATCAACCAGAAGAGGTAGTTGCTCTTGCTATTCCTTATATGGAAATTGTAGCTCTATCAATGATTCCTTTGATGATATTTCAAGCTTTTAAACAATTTGCAGATGGGCTATCTGAAACTCGATATGCTATGTATGCTACATTGATAGCAAATATTATTAATGTAGTTTTCAATTACGTGTTGATTTATGGTATTTGGATATTTCCTCGATTGGAAGTAGTAGGTGCTGCTTGGGGAACATTAATCTCTCGATTCTTTATGCTAGGTTTTTTAGTTTTTATGCTTTCGCGAAAGCGTAAATTCAAACCTTATTTTGAGTGGGGTAGTAGTGAACATATACAATGGTCAGAATTTAAAATTCTATTTAAACTAGGCTTTCCAACAGCTTTACAAATGTTATTTGAGGTAGGAATATTTACGGCTGCCATTTTTCTTTCAGGAATTTTAGGAACAAATGCACAAGCGGCAAATCAAATCGCCCTTAATCTGGCTAGTATGACTTTTATGATTGCTGTGGGGCTAGGAGTAACGGCTACGATACGAGTAGGGAATCAAAAAGGGAAATCTGACTTTCCTAATTTGAGAAGAATTGCATTCTCAATATTTTTACAAACTTTTCTTATCGAAGCTGTATTTGCTATAGGATTTATCCTATTGAAAGATTGGCTTCCTCCATTTTATATAGATAATCCAGAGGTAATTTTTCTGGCATCTCAGCTTCTGGTAATAGCAGCTCTATTTCAGTTAAGTGATGGAGTGCAAGTAACAATTTTAGGTGCGTTAAGAGGTTTACAAGACGTAAATATTCCTACAGTGATCTGCTTTGTAGCTTATTGGATTATCGGATTTCCTGTTAGTTGGTATCTGGGTAAATCATCTCAAATGGGAAGTCAAGGAATTTGGATAGGTCTATTAGCTGGACTCACAGCATCTGCACTAATGTTGTATTTTCGATTTAATTATCTTAGCAATCAGTTAATCAATAAAAGTAAAATTTAAAATTTATGAAACTAGTTGGATTCATTACTTTTATCATTCTGTGCTTTAGCTGTAAACACAAAACTGAACTGACTGATCATTCTGCTATTTCAAAGCACTATTATATGGCGTTGAATGAAGGAGAGACAAAAGAAGAAGTAGCATCCTTACTGAGTACGACCCTTATCAATATACAAGGAGCAGATACCGCACGATACACTCAAGAAACCTATAAAGATTGGATAGCTTGGGACCGCTTGTTTGAGCCTACATATAAGGTGATATCTTCTGTAAATATCGATGATCATCGTGTAAAGATTAAAATAGAGAAGAACGATAAGCGTATTGGTTTTTTAAATGAAGAACCCGTCGTTTATACAGAAATCCACACTTTTGAAAATCAAAAATTATCACGTATTGAATTACAAGACTATCAAGTTTTTAATGACTCTTTGTGGATTGCAAAAAGAACAATGCTCACATCCTATATAAAGGAAAATCATCCAGAGCTAGATGGTTTTATTATTGACCAAACAGCTGATGGGGCAAAAAAATATCTAGCCGCTTTAACTAATTACAAATCGAAATAATAGATAATGAAAGTACCAAAGTTTTTACTAGGAGACAATTCTGAATTTCAAGATCATATTTTTGTAGTTCACACAGAATTTCCACGATTTATTATAGACCTTACTATTGATGAAATAGAATGGCTAGAAGAATTTGACCGTCAGGATGAAGACGAGCTCGCTACAGAAACTGAAAATGCCATCAAAGAGGCAACTGCATGGTATGATGAGGAAATAAAAAAATATGACGTAGATTAAGTAATGGATCAACTTATTTCATATGATCAAGAATTATTTCTTTTCCTCAATGGCTTAGGAAACTCAACTTGGGATCAATTCTGGCTTATCGTTACAAATAAGCTTAGTTCTATCCCACTTTATGCATTGCTATTGATTTTTATTTATAAATCATATGGTTTTAAAGGAACTATAATTACAGTGATTTCTGTAGCCTTATTAATTACATGTGTAGACCAACTAGCAAATATTTTTAAACACGGGTTTATGAGACCACGTCCTTGTAGAGTAGAGGAGTTTAAAGAAGTTATACGTTATGTAGCAGTACGTTGTGGGAGATATGGCTATTACTCTGCTCATGCTGGAAACAGCATGGCTGTCGCAGTATTTACAGGTATGGTCTTAAGATCAACTAAAAAACATCTACTTTTTGTTCTTCTGTTTTGGGCAGTATTAGTGGGATATAGTCGTATATATGTAGGGGTTCATTACCCAGGAGATGTACTTTCAGGTTGGGTCGTAGGAGCTATACTAGGTTATACTTTCTACATTATACAACAGTATTTTATAAGGAAATATAGCTACTAGTTTCTTAGTAGATTTAAAATCTTTGTGAGAATTATTTTAGTGAGTGGTAAACTTTAATAATTGCTGTGCGGCGATAAAAGGAGAGAGCTCATTATTTGCGACTTTTTTTAAAATCTCTGGAAGTTTTTCTACGATGTTGGGGTGATTATAAAAATCATCTTTCAGCTTGTTTTCTATTGTTTGCAACAGCCAAAACTCATTTTGATTAGCCCTCTTTTTGTCGAAATATCCAGATGGCTTCGTTATAGAAAGATACTCATCAATGGTGTCGTATATTTCTTTTATGCCGTTGTTTTCTAGTGCACTGCAGGTAGCAACCTTTGGAGACCAATTACTTTCTTTAGGAGGGAAGAGGTGTAGCGCTTTCGCGAAAGCGGACTTTGCCAATCTAGCTGCTTTTTCATTCTCACCATCTGCTTTATTAATAACAATAGCATCTGCCATCTCGATAATACCCCGTTTAATACCTTGGAGTTCATCTCCAGCACCAGATAGTTTTAAGAGTAAGAAAAAGTCTACCATAGAATGTACAACTGTCTCACTTTGACCTACGCCAACGGTTTCAACGATAATGGTATCAAATCCTGCTGCTTCACAAAGAATAATTGCCTCTCTTGTTTTACGTGCGACTCCACCTAGAGAATCACCAGATGCACTAGGACGTATAAATGCATTGGTGTTTTGAGAGAGATGATACATTCTTGTTTTGTCTCCTAAGATACTACCTTTTGAAAGTGAGCTTGTGGGATCTACGGCTAGCACTGCAACTTTTTTTCCTTTGTCAATAAGATGTAACCCAAAAACTTCTATAAATGTACTTTTTCCTACTCCAGGAACTCCAGTAATACCTATGCGGGTTGATCTTGAAGAATGGGGTAAACATTTTACTATTAGATCATCAGCGAGAGTTTTATCTTTTGAGGCAGTACTTTCTATTAAGGTGATACCTTGAGAGAGCGCAGTAATATCTCCAGAGATTATCTTTTGAGTAAGTAGGGTAATATCATATTTAATAGATAATTTATGAGCCCTAAGAATTTTAGGGTTAATGCTCTTTTTTATAGAATTTTCAGAATTTCCCATGCGTAAGAATTGGTGCCAAATTACTACATTCCTGTTTTTATTTCATAAAAAAACCACCTTTTGGTGGTTTTAATGTTATTTTCAGACTCAATTTAGATACTTCTTTTCTTAAGCTCTATAATTTCAGTTTTTTTTTCTTCTTTTTCTTTTTTCTTTTTTTCCTTGCGTTTTTTCTTTTTCATTTTCTTCATTAAACTAGCAAGATCTATATGTGATTGCTTCATTTGAAATTCCATTGGTACAAGAACTTCAAGAATATTTACAGGTAGCCACCCATCATCGATAATCTCTTTTAAAAGGTTAAGAACAACTTCATCTTGAACTACACATTCATTAATTAAAAGCTTAGGCTTACTATTTTCAAGGGCAGCCTTAACTTCAAGCCAGTCTCTATTTGCGTGTCCTTTTACAACGTCGAGTCTACTAGGTGTATGTCCTTCTTGGGACATACGTTCAACAATATGGTGACAGTATCGATTTCTATTGACACTCTCGTGACTTAAAAATCGCTTATATTCTGTAATTTGAATATCTTCTGCAGCATTAAAATAACGACGCTCTGCCCAGAAACATTCATCTAGCAGGTCATTTAGTTTTTCGTACGATATGTCGAGGTGCTTCATAAAATCTTTAAAAATAATATTAGTAAAGATAATTCAGCAAACAGTGTAAAATTCACAAGGGTTTGTTAATAGGTTGTAGTTTTATGAATAGTTTATTTGATTTAAGATTTTTTCCTTAAAACAATGTTAATATCCTGTTTTTTAGAATTTCTTCTATTTTTTTGCAACATTAAGAATAAGATGTCGTCTTTAAGATAACTAACAATAACCATCAACCAATTCCAATCATTTTGCTAAGTAATCATATCATAGAAAAATGTAGAAACAACGACCGCAAGGCACAGCTGCAGCTCTATAATAAATACTGTGAAGGTATGTATTATGTCGCTTTACGATTTTTGAAAAATACATTTGAAGCAGAAGAAGCCATGCAAGAAGGTTTTATAAGTGCTTTTGGAAAGCTGCATCAATTTACTGGAGAGGTCACCTTTGGCGCTTGGCTTAAACGTATCGTTATAAACAAAAGTTTAGATATGATTAAAGCAAAAAAAGCCACATTAATACCTATTAATGAAGAAGTGATGCACAAAGTAGATGATGAAACAGATTGGAATGTAGCAGATGAAATAACAATTGATCAAGTAAAAAAAGCGATTCACGACTTACCTACAAAGTATGAATACCCATTATTGCTTTTTTTAATTGAAGGTTATGATCATCAAGAAATTTCAAAAATATTAGAGATTACAGAAGTAGCTTCAAGAACGCTGGTGCACCGCGGAAAGAAGAAACTTAAAGATCAACTTAAACCCTTAAACTATGGCACAGGATATTAGAAAAATGATGAAAAGGGAACAGCTGGTAGAAGGCAAAATTCCTAAAGGTCACAAAGCGCGCTTTGAGCAATTGTTGGATAAAAAAATACCACAAAACTCTATTGATAGAGCACCTAAAAAAGGTGTCGTTTTATGGATAAAAGCAGCAGCGGTCATACTCGTGGCAGGTCTTACTGCGGTATGGGTATTTAATAACGCTTCCGCGAAAGCGAACTTAAACTCAACTGAGTTTGTAAACACAGTCTCAGATATAAAGAAGTCTAATGATGAGCCAGAAGTCTTGCTCAGTGCCATCTCGCCAGAGTTTAAGAGAATAGAAGATTTTTACCTAGCAAGCGTAAATCTTGAATTGGCTAGACTTGAAATAACAGATGACAATAAAGAGCTTATAGATGCATTTATGCAACAACTCTCAGAACTCGATGCAGAGTATAAACGCCTCAATAAAGAAATTACAGAGAGTGGCGTAAGTGAGGAAATGGTAAATGCAATGATTGAGAATCTAAAATTGCGTGTGCAATTAATGATAAAACTTAAGGCAAAATTAAAAGAAATCAGAGATGCCGAACAACAAGAGGCTTCTCAACAAATCGTATAATGATGAAAAAATATATTTATATATGGACTACCTTGATTGCAGTAAGTCTGCTATCTGGGAGTGCTTTAGCGCAAAATAGAAAAGAAAAATTAACCAAAAGTTATAACGTAACTAAAGATGTAGTTCTTGATGTAGATACACGTTATGTAGATGTAATATTTGAAACTTGGAATAAAAATAAAATTCAAATTGAAGCTTTTGTAGAAGCTGAAAATGCTAATGATGCTGTTAATAATTGGGATCTTGGAATTTCTGGAAACACAAACAGAATCCAGATCTCTAGCAAAGATGGCTATAGTAAATCAAAGGTCTATGACCTTGAAGATATAGGTGATTTAAATATAAATTTAGATTTAGAAGAGATTATAGGGCAATCACTTACTATTGTGGAGCCTATTATGAGTGGCTTAGTAGGACCTCTTTTAGAGGGTATATCTGGAACAAAACTACCAGATGATTTCTATGAGGAAATGAGTAAAATGAAATTTGATCATGAGGCATATGAAAGGGAAGGTAAAGCTTACTTAAAGCGCTGGGAAAAGGAGATGGATAAAAGCTTTGGCCCTGAGTTTGATAAAAAAATGGAGAAATGGGAAAATGAAGTAGAGCGGAAGTCTGAAGACTGGAGTGAGCGTCTCATTGAAAAGTCTGGAATTCCTAGATGGCCTTTTAATAGTGGCGGTAACATCACTTTTGATAGTGATGAGTATGAAAGAAATAAACAAGCATATGTCAGTAAACTCAATAAAAGATATAACACAAACGTGAGTGTAAGAGAGGTAGAGCAATGGCTAGAAGAAGTAGAGGAATGGGGAGAAGAGTTTGAACATAAGATGGAAGCATGGGGAGAGAATTTTGGAAAATCTATGGAGAAATGGGGTGAAGAATTTGGAGAAAACTTTGGGGAATCTATGGAAAAATGGGGAGAAAGTTTTGGAAAAAATATGGAAGCATGGGGAGAAAATTTCGGTAAGTCTATGGAAAAGTGGGCTAAAGAAAATGAAGGAAACTGGGAAGAACACCACTCTGAAGATGAACACGGAAATAAAAGTTCTGGTTTTAGCATGAGTTGGGACTCTGATAAACAGGAAGCGTCAAAAAAATCTCATAGAAGTGTCAAACGTATTATAAAAATAAAGATGCCCAAGGACACAGAGCTTGATCTTAATGTGCGTTACGGTAAAGTAAAAATAGCAGATGCATATAATGCAAAGGCAACTATATCACATGGCAGCTTAGCTGCAATAAATATCGAGGGGGAAAATACCACCCTCGATATCTCTTATAGTCCCGTACGTATCGAAAACTGGAAAGGAGGAAGTCTTAAAACAAGCCATGTTTCAGAATGTACTATTAGAGAGGCAAATAACATCTCTATTAACTCTAATAGTAGTAATGTAACTGTAAACACTCTTAATGGATCGGGTATGATTTCAGGATCTTTCGGTAAATTGTCTATCCCAAGAGTCACGGATTCGTTTGGCTCATTAACAATCATACTTGAAAATAGCGACCTAGCCCTTAAGTTGCCTGAAGAGGCTTTCAATTTTAGTTATAGTGGGGATCATAATGATTTTATTTTACCAAATAAATTGCAAACAAAGTCTCTTAAAAATGGAAAGACAGAGATGGTAAATGGATTTCATAAAACACGAAGCACAGGTAATTTAATAACGATCACAGCAAAGTATAGTGACGTAATATTGCAATAGAAAGGTTAAATATTATGTACTAATATGGTATATGTTGTTCAAGAACGCGAGCAATTGCATCTTCCTTATTAGTGAATTCACTTACAAAATCTGAAATACACTTAACACTTTCAGTAGCATTTGCGACAGCAACTCCATAACCAGATAAGCGAAGTAGCTCCTCATCATTGTGATTATCCCCAAAAGACATTATAGCTTCCATCCCAAACGTATACTCAGCAGCGAGAAGTTTTTGTAATGCTTTTGCCTTATCTATGTTCTTAAGCGTTATCTCTAGATACGTATCTTTTGATCTGTATAAATGGATAGTTTGACCATATAAAGGTTGTAAATACTGTACTAAGCTGTCAAGTTCAACGCTAGTCCCCATACACATTAATTTATGAATACCAAGCTTATGGGTTTCAAGAAAATCCAGTGTGTTTCTGGCTGGTTGTATGATAGGTGTATCTCTTGTTGTGAATATTTCATGTTTTGTATAGCTATCATTTTTACATGTAAACCAGTGTTCATGGCTATAAATGCTTAAGTTATAAGTATGCTTGGAATGATGGTCTAAAAGAGTTTTTAAAATTTTGGAAGAGAAAGAATTGTCTTCCAAAACATTCCCATTCTTGTTTATAATAAGACCTCCATTAAATGCAATGAGAGATTCACTTTCAATTCCTAATCCTTGTTGTAAATAACGCATAGCCTGTGGGGGTCTAGAAGAAGCTAGTATTATTGGTAAGTTCGCTTTCGCGAAAGCGATAATTGTACGTTCACTAAGCCAACGCGCTTCATTTAATAAAGTTCCATCAATATCTGTGCAAATAAGTTTTATTCTTTCTCTCATTTATTAAAGTTTATGACAATCATGTTTATAGATTCCTAATGCCTCAATTTACAGTTTCAAAATACCCATTAATAGGTATTTTATTGAGTGTATTGGAGATATATTTTTGAGAAAATTAAAAATCTCAATCATATGAATTATAAACTACTATTAGGAATACTCTTATTTACAGTGATGGCAAATGCGCAAAATGCAGGGCCTACTAGACAGACTTCAATTTCAAGTTCTGAAACAATAATTAATGGTTCTTATAATTATTCCTGTAATGTGAAATTTCGTTTTCAAAGTGCTGGTTATAGTGATAAGCCAACTGCAATGAAAGTAGGTATTACAGATTTTTATATTGATAAAATTACCTATAAAGGAAGAGATGCGGCTACCTTACTCAATGATATTTCGTACCCTATTGTTGTTTCTCAAGCCCAAGCAGATGTTTCTGGAACAATTATTATGAGAAGAGGCAATGCAACCTGGTCCTCTCGTTTTAATATAGATGATGTAAGAGCGGGTGGTTTAGATAACATTGATTTTTCTTCTTCACATAGAAACGAGATTTTTTCCATATTTGGAGAAGACGTCACCTACAATGATGTCACACCCGAAATGCCAGCAGTATCATTATCAGATATTATAGCTTCTAAAGTTAGAGATATTATAAATGATATGGATCGAGTCATTAGAGAAGAAGCATCACAGAAAAAAGCAGCAGAGGAAGCTCAGCAAGTGGAAGAAAAGGAGAGGTTAGCACGAGAGGAGGAAGAGAATAGAAATAACGAAGGTGATAGTACGGATACTGAAGAAGTATATACAAATGATTCTGATGATACTGAAAAGAGTCAAGCTGAAAAAGCTGAAGAGGAGAGAAAGCGACGCGAGGACGATGCAACAGCTATAGAGGAGCGTCTTAAAGCAGATAGAAAAAGGGCTGCAGCCTTGGAAAGAGAACGAGAAATTGCAGCCGAAAAAATTACAGAATCAATATCTGGGATTGCTGAAGGTTTTAGTGAAGGTGTGTTTACAGATTTAAGATTAGCAGCAAATTTCAGATTGTCTGAAAATATAAAAGATGAGGACGGGAATGAAGAATATTCATTTATAGATATGGTGAGTTATGATCTTGGTATAGGCGTTGGTAGGAGTGGTTTTTTTAGTGTCGGATATGGGACTCCAGAATCAGATTATAGAGAGGGATCTCTTTTTAAAGTAGGATTAGGGTTTGATGTATTATCTGTTCTCGCAACTGGAAATAAGGCTGGGAGGTATTTTCTTACACTTGGAGTAGAGGGAGAGTTTGCTTTTGCAAATACTGAGTCAATAGAAGATGAACGGTCAGATGTTGTTATTGAAGATGGAATATTATATGGAGGTGCAGTAACATTGAGGTTATTTGAAATTTTTCATGTGGGTATTGGTTACGGTTTTCTTAATAGTGATGAAAATGGGCCTGGTGGTGATAAGACATTTAAAGGAAATTATACAAATACGATCGTAGGTCTCAATATTCCTTTTTAATAGACGAAAATATATTTTAATTTGAGTAGGCCCAAAAAAGGCACCTTCTATGTTATTAGAAGGTGCCTTTTTAAAATTAAAAATAATTTGAGAAGTTTCTAATTTTCAATTAGTACCCACTGACCTTTTGCCATTAGTGGCTCTGCTTGTTTATATTTAACTTCCTTCGTTTCACCACTTATTACATTTTTGATAGTAACACGATCATTACGACCTATTTTAGGCTGTGATCTTACTATGGTTTCGGTAACCTGCTGCTGTTGAGGTTGAGTGTTTCCGGCAGCACGAGATTGTGCTGAGCGCTCATCCATATTAGGAATCTCTTCCTTTTGAGTCTCTAGTTTTTCTCTGCGTTCGCGTATTTGCGAAGCGTCAGATACTTGCTGCTGGTTACCTTGAGAAATTTCCCCTTTAAACAAAAATGAAATTACTTCTTTATTTACCTTATCAATCATTACTTTGAAAAGTTCAAACGCTTCAAACTTATAAATTAATAGAGGATCTTTCTGCTCGTGCACAGCTAGCTGTACAGATTGCTTTAGTTCATCCATCTTACGCAGATGAGTTTTCCAAGCATCATCTATGATGGCAAGCGTGATATTTTTTTCAAAATCATTTACGAGCTGTTTCCCATCAGATTCATACGCCTCTTTCAGGTTTGTCACTACACGCAATTCTTTAGTACCGTCCGTAAATGGAACCACGATGCGTTCAAATTTGCTTGCAGGATCTTCGTAAACACGTTTAATGATAGGGAAGGCAAGATCTGCATTCTTTGTCATTTTCTCACGATAGTGTTCAAATGCAGCATGATAAATTTTATCTGTAAGCTCTTTGACGGCAATTGAGTTAAACTCATTTTCATCTACAGGACTTGCCATTGAGAAGTAGCGTATCAACTCAAATTCAAAGTTCTTATAATCTTGTGCTTGTTTATTACTCTCTACAATAACTTCAGAAGTATCATAGATCATGTTTGCAAGATCTACTCTTAAACGCTCTCCGTGTAAAGCGTGGCGTCTACGTTTGTAAACAACTTCACGTTGTGCGTTCATTACGTCGTCATATTCTAATAAGCGCTTTCTTACACCAAAGTTATTTTCTTCTACCTTTTTCTGAGCACGCTCAATAGATTTTGAGATCATCCCATGCTGTATAACCTCTCCTTCTTTAAGTCCCATTCTATCCATCATTTTTGCAATACGCTCAGAACCAAAGAGTCTCATTAGATTATCTTCTAGTGAAACATAAAACTGAGAGCTTCCTGGATCTCCTTGACGTCCAGAACGACCACGTAACTGTCTATCAACACGACGGGAATCGTGGCGCTCTGTACCTACAATCGCAAGTCCACCAGCTGCTTTTACTTTGTCTGAGAGTTTAATGTCTGTACCACGTCCTGCCATGTTTGTTGCAATAGTTACCACACCTGCATTACCTGCCTCTGCAACAATATCTGCTTCTTTTTTATGAAGCTTCGCATTCAGTACATTATGAGGAATTTTACGTAACGTCAGCATTTTACCTAATAATTCGGAAATTTCTACTGAAGTGGTACCAATTAGAACTGGACGACCAGCTTTAGAAAGTGCCGTTACTTCATCAATAACAGCATTATATTTCTCGCGTTTTGTTTTATAAACAAGATCATCTTTATCTTTTCGAGCGATAGGGCGATTTGTTGGGATTTCTACGACGTCGAGTTTATAGATTTCCCATAGTTCTCCAGCTTCTGTTACCGCTGTACCTGTCATACCAGAGAGTTTACGATACATACGGAAGTAATTCTGTAATGTTACCGTAGCAAATGTTTGTGTTGCATCTTCAATCTTAACATTTTCCTTTGCCTCGATTGCTTGGTGTAATCCATCACTATAACGACGGCCATCCATAATACGACCCGTTTGCTCATCTACAATCATCACCTTATTGTCCATCACAACATACTCTGTATCTTTTTCAAAGAGCGTGTATGCTTTTAACAATTGGTTCATAGTATGAATACGTTCAGACTTGATCCCAAATTCACGGAAAAGTTCTTCCTTCTCTGCCGCCTCTTCCTCAGGAGTTAGACCTTTTGCCTCAATCTTTCCGATTTCCATACCAATTTCTGGCATTACAAAGAAATCTGGATTTTCTTTTCCAGATAGAGCTTCAATTCCTTTATCTGTAAGCTCAATTTGATTATTTTTTTCATCAATCGTGAAATATAATGCCTCATCAATTTTTGGCATTTCACGATTGTTGTCCTGCATATAGAAGTTTTCTGTCTTTTGTAATAGTTGACGGATTCCTTCTTCACTCAGATATTTAATGAGTGCTTTATTTTTTGGAAGACCACGATACACACGCAGCAATTGTATTGCTCCTTCTTTTGTATTTCCTTCTGCTATTAATTTTTTTGCTTCAGGTAATACTTTTACTAATTCCTGACGCTGAATATTGACAATTTTTTCAATCTGAGGTTTTAATACATCAAACTCATGTACATCTCCCTTAGGTACCGGGCCAGAAATAATGAGAGGTGTACGTGCATCATCTACCAGGACAGAATCTACCTCATCTACAATTGCATAGTTATGTGGGCGCTGTACAAGGTCTTCTGGTTTGTGAGACATATTGTCTCTCAAGTAATCAAAACCAAATTCATTATTGGTACCGTATGTGATATCTGCTTTATAAGCTTCACGTCTTTCAGGACTATTTGGTCTATGATAATCGATACAGTCTATTGTTAGACCATGGAACTGAAAGATAGGTGCCATCCATGCACTATCACGCTTTGCTAGGTAATCATTTACAGTAACGAGGTGAACCCCATTCCCAGTAAGCGCATTAAGATAAACAGGAAGCGTAGCTACTAATGTTTTACCTTCTCCAGTTTGCATCTCTGCAATTTTACCTTGGTGCATTGCTACACCACCTATGAGCTGTACATCATAGTGTACCATATCCCAAGTTACTTCTTTTCCTGCAGCATCCCAGCTATTAGACCAAACTGCTTTGTCACCAGATAGTGTAACATAATCTTTTTGACCACTTAACAGCCTGTCGTATTCTGAGGCTGTAACCTCTAAAGAAGTGTTATTTGCAAAGCGTTTTGCTGTTTCTTTTACAACAGCAAATGCTTCGGGTAAAATTTCGTTAAGTGTCTTTTCAGAGATTTCATAAGCTTCTTCTTTGAGCTTATCTATTTCTGTGTACACATCCTCACGCTCGTCAATATCTTCTGTAGCCTCTGCTTTTTCTTGAAGAGCTTTCACCTTGTCAGTATTGTCCTTAAGTGACGTTGAGAGACGGGATTTAAATTCTGCTGTTTTTTCGCGTAAGCTGTCTAAGGATAATTTTTCCAAAGCAGCTTCGTGTGATTTAATTTCTTCAACAATAGGCATTATACTGCCTACATCTTGTTTAGACTTATCGCCTACAAAAATCTTTAATACATTATCTAAAAATCCCATAATATGGTGTTGTTATATGTCGAGTTTGAACCCGTAAATTTAATCAAAAAAAAAGCCTCATAGTGAGACTTTTTAGGTGTTTTAACGGGTATATATTTAATATTCGTCTTCATTCCAAAGATAATCCTCATCTGAAGGATAATCTGGCCAGATCTCTTCGATAGAATCATAAGAGTCTCCTTCATCTTCTATAGCTTGTAGATTTTCTACAACCTCCAGAGGAGCTCCTGTTCTAATCGCATAATCGATCAATTCATCTTTTGTGGCTGGCCAAGGCGCATCACTTAGATAGGAAGCTAGTTCAAGTGTCCAGTACATAGCATTTGTGTTTTTTAATTTGGTGCAAAAATATATTTTTAAAGCAGAAATGCAAGTAAATTGTCAATTATTTCAAAATAAATGTAAGAACTTGGTTTTCAGACTTTGTGTAGTGTTAATTATGCTTTCGCGAAATAAGTGAACACCTTACCTTGTCTTTGTTATCAGTACTTTTAATCTAGCTTATCTGGGATCCACTGGACCTCATCTGCTTGTAAGTCTTTAGACAACTTCCGTGCCAGCACAAATAGATAGTCAGATAGACGGTTGAGGTATTGTAGGGTTTCCTCTTGAAAAGGTTCTATTTCATAAAGAGCTGTTGCTAGGCGTTCTGCACGTCTACAAACTGTTCGTGCTACGTGACAATGTGACACGGTAGTGTGGCCTCCTGGTAATATAAAATGTGTCATCTGCGGTAAAGACTCCTCCATGCTATCAATTTCTGTTTCTAGTAAATTGATATCAGCTTGACTTATTTTTGGGATATTAAGCCGTTCTTTTCCGTTCTTTAATAACACTTTTTGTGGATCTGTTGCAAGTACTGCTCCTACTGTAAATAGTTTGTTTTGTACAGTAATAAGTGTGTTTTTACTTTGATTGTCAATTTGTTGATCACGTATTAATCCTATAAATGAGTTGAGTTCATCTACGGTACCATAACTATCAATTCTTATATGATGTTTCGGAACTCGTGTTCCTCCAAACAAAGCGGTGGTCCCTTTATCTCCAGTTTTTGTATATACTTTCATTTCTTAATTCATTATGCAAGTTGATAAAGAAGTTTGTTATACATTCTTTTCTCGATCTTTTAATCCTTCACCAAATTTACGCCGTCGTCTACCACGTTGTTTTGCATTATTTTTTTTGGTGTTTGCAAATACCAAAAAAAATAAAATAGCCACTCCCAATATGCTTACTATAATTTGCATGGTTGGGGATAAGTTTTCAAAAAAATCCATAATTATTTTTTACTTCTGTGAAGATAAGAAGCGTTATTCAATATACGAAACGATTACAAGGCTAGGGGTACGCTTTCGCGAAAGCGTACTAAAAAGATAAACTCTTTAAAAGGAGATTTTATAAAAAATACAGGGTTTGATTACTTTGGTCTCCTCTCGTCACTCTCAATGATTCCATCACGTAATCTAATGACTCTATGTGCATGCTCTGCAATGTCTTCTTCGTGAGTAACTAGGATTACCGTATTTCCAGCGGCATGAATTGCATCAAAAAGAGCCATGATTTCTACTCCAGTTTTGGAGTCTAGGTTTCCTGTAGGCTCATCTGCCAATATTATAGAAGGCTTGTTTACCAAAGCTCGCCCTACTGCAACACGCTGGCGCTGTCCACCAGAAAGTTGATTAGGTTTGTGATCCATGCGGTCTGCAAGGCCTACATCTGTAAGCACTTCTTCTGCCCTCATATTACGTTTTGACTTTGACATTCCTGCATATACCATAGGTAAAGCGACATTGTCTAATGCTGTGGTTCTAGGTAAGAGGTTAAATGTTTGAAAAACAAAACCGATCTCTGTGTTGCGTACTTCTGCAAGCTCGTCATCAGACATTTGACTCACATCCCTTCCGTTGAGTATGTAAGACCCTGCGGTAGGAGTATCTAGACACCCTAGGAGATTCATAAGTGTAGATTTGCCAGAGCCAGAAGGACCCATAAACGCTACATATTCTCCTTTATCTATATCAAGGTCGATGCCTTTAAGCACGTGTACTACTTCTTGTCCTAGTGGGAAGTCACGTATAATATTTCTAATCTCAATGAGGTTGCCCATATATGAAGGTAGTTTGCTATTAGAAGAAAAGCAAACCGTTTTGTTACACTTATAATGCTATTTTTTTAATAATTAATTTAATAATTATGAAAGGTGTTGCTTACCGCGAGGGTGGAAATCCTGCATGGCTTTGGCGAGATCATTGCGATCTAAGTGCATGTAAACTTCTGTTGTGGTAATACTTTCATGACCTAACATTTGTTGTATACTTCTTAAATCTGCGCCATTTTGTAATAAATGAGTTGCAAAGCTGTGTCTAAAGGTATGTGGACTGATAGTCTTCTTGATACCTGCTTTTATTGCTAGGTTTTTAATAATTGTAAAAATCATCGCCCTTGTCAAGCCACTTCCTCTTCTATTAAGAAATACAATATCTACACTTTCTTGCTTGATATCAATATGAGATCTTATTTTATGTATATATATATTGATATAATTCTGTGTATGCTCACTTATGGGTACAAAGCGCTGTTTATCTCCTTTGCCGAAAACATTAATAAATCCTTCTTCAAAATATAAATCTGATAGTTTTAAGGTTATTAACTCTGTTACTCTAAGTCCACAAGAATATAACGTTTCTAGTATCGCACGATTACGCTCGCCTTGAGGAGACCCTAAATTAATGGCGTTGATAAGTTGGTCAATTTCTTCTTCTGCAAGAGTGTCTGGTAGTTTTCTTCCTGTTTTAGGGGACTCGATGAGATCTAAAGGGTTATCATCTCTGTAATCTTCAAAAACTAGGTATGTAAAAAATCCTTTAAGGCCAGAAATAATTCTAGCTTGTGATCTGGGTTGCAGTTCCTTTGCAATATGATAAACAAATTCTTGAATATCTTCTTTGTTGATTTGTAATGGGCTGCGGCTAATGTCCATTTGCTCAAGATGCTGTACTAATCTTTTTAAATCCCTAGAATAATTGACAATGGTATTCTCAGACAGTCCACGTTCTATACGTAGATAATTTTTATAGTCTTTTAAAGCATGCTCCCATTTCACGAAAGTGAAATTACAACTTATTATCATTATACAATTAACAACAAGTTATTACTTACGTAACGAGACTTTAACAAGCCTAAGAATACATTTGCGACTTAATAATTAAAATATCAAAAAATGAAAAAAATAGTATTAGCAGTTGTAGCACTCTTAGGAGTGGTAACAGTACAAGCTCAAGATGAGGTTTCATTCGGAGTAAAAGGAGGTGTGAATTTTGCAAAACTACAAGGTGATGATGTAGAGGATGCAGATGGAAGAACAGGTTTTCACTTAGGAGCTATAGTTGAGATCCCAGTAACAGAGAAGTTCTCAGTACAGCCAGAGGTAATGTACTCACAGCAAGGGTTACAATCTGAATTTGAAGATGGAAATACTACTTCTGAATCAAAATTAAAGTTAGATTACATTAACGTACCTATTTTAGGGAAGTATTATGTGGCAGAAGGTTTAAGTTTAGAGGCTGGGCCACAATTTGGTTTTCGTGCAAAAGCAGAACAAGAATTTGAATCATCAACAACAAGTGGTGGTGTGACTGTAGAATCAGAAGGGACAGAAAACATTGAAGATTCTATAGCTGGATTCGATATGGGCGCTGCAATAGGAGCTGGCTATGAACTTAACACAGGCTTATTTTTCCAAGCTAGATATGTGATAGGATTATCTAATGTAGATGATAGTGATGAAGGTGGTCTATTTGAGGACGACTTGACGAATTCAAACCTACAATTTTCAGTTGGTTTTAAATTTTAAGACTATAGAAAAGATTCTATTAAAAAGCGCTTTATCAAAGCGCTTTTTTTTATGTTTTTAAAAGCAGTACTTTTAGCTTTTTTCAAATTTTGAAATTCACTTATGAAGCTACTTATAGTAAATGGTCCTAATCTCAACATGCTAGGTAAGCGTGAACCAGAAATTTATGGAAGTCAAACTTTTGAAGATTATTTTAGTAAACTACAATTTAAATTTACTGAGACAGAGCTCAGTTACTACCAAAGTAATATAGAAGGAGATCTAATTTCTAAATTACATGAAGGAGATGAAGGATTTGATGGTATTATTTTAAATGGAGCTGCTTATACTCACACATCTGTAGGATTAGGTGATGCTGTAGCGTCTATTAATACACCAGTGATTGAGGTACATATTTCAAATACTTTTGCACGAGAAGAATTTCGACACCATTCGTATCTATCAAAATATGTAAAAGGGATCATAATAGGTTTTGGGTTAAAAGGTTACGACCTAGCGATTGAGAATTTTTTAATGAGAGATTAAGCAAGAGTTCTAATTTTTTACCCAACTTATTTGAACTACAGCTAGTTAATGAAAAACAATACAAAACACATTCTAGAGATTAATCTAGCAATGTTATTAATAAGCACGTCTGGTGTGCTAGGTAGATATATTGATTTACCACCTGCGGTAACCATTGGTATTAGAGCTTTTGGAGCAGCTCTTTTACTTGCAGTATTTATTAAATGGAAAAAGTTATCGTTTTCGCTTTCGCGAAAGGATGCACCAATTATTTTGCTATCAGGAGTTTTGATGGGTAGTCACTGGATCACTTATTTTTACTCATTACAGCTATCCAATGTTGCTATAGGGATGTTATCATTATTTACATATCCAGTGATGACCAGTTTATTAGAACCAATCTTTTTTAAGACCAGGTTTTCAAAAATGCACATGCTTTTAGGGTTACTTGTGTTGATTGGTATTTATTTTTTAGCCCCAGAATTAACGCTTGAAAATGATAACTTCCTCGCTATACTTATAGGCTTATTATCGGCATTGTTTTTTGCAGTTCGTAATCTGTTGGTAAAGAAAAAAATTAAAACCTATAATGGATCTGTTATCATGTGGTATCAAGTACTAACCATTGCCATAATGCTGATACCTGCTTATTTTATTTTTGAAACTGAGAATATTGTTTCTCAATTACCATATATAGGGATACTGGCACTAGTAACTACAGCGCTGGGACATACGTTGTTTTTATTTAGTTTAAAACATTTTTCAGTGACCACTGCTAGTTTGATGAGTAGTATGCAGCCTATATATGGTATTATTTTAGGAATCATTTTCCTATCAGAAGTACCTGGATGGAGAACTGTTGTAGGTGGTGCTTTGATATTAGTGAGTGTGGCGGTAGAAAGTATACGTGCAGGAAAATCTACTCACTAGCTCACGCAGGCTTTCCATACTGGGTCATCTGTTGGAACAGCTGCAATAAAAGTCATTTCCTCTTTTTTTACAGGGTGGGTAAGAGTAAGCTTTCGCGAAAGCAAACTAATGCTACCATCCTTATTACTTCTGTCAAAGCCGTATTTTAAATCCCCCTTTATAGGACAACCTATAGCCGAAAGTTGTGCTCTTATCTGATGATGCCTACCTGTATGTAAATTGATTTCAAGAAGATAAAAAGTCTTTAACTTCTTTATAATCTTATAATCGAGTATCGCTTTCTTTGAGTCTGGTATCTCATGCTTGTGCGCATAACTTTTGTTTTGCTTAGGATTCCGTTTTAAATAATGGGTGAGTGTATCACTATTCAATGGAGGAGGATTTTTTACGAGTGCCCAGTATGTTTTGCTCGTTTCTCTAGTAGAGAACATTTTGTTTAAGCGAGGTAAAGCTTTGCTGGTACGTGCAAAAATAACAATTCCAGATGTAGGTCTGTCAAGCCTATGTACAACTCCTAAGTATACAGCGCCAGGCTTTTCATATTTTACGGCTATATATTTTTTAACCACTTCACTTAACGGGGTGTCCCCGGTCTTATCGCCTTGAACTATATCACCACTCCTTTTATTCACTACAATAATGTGATTGTCTTCATAAATAACTTGAAGATTATCAGGCGTGGATAAGGTGTTATTCATTAGTAGATTTTTGAAGCGAGCTTAGTATTGTTCACTATCGTTCGGAAAATCTTGAGACTTAACATCCTTACTATAATTCTCAAACGCTTTAGTCATCTCCGTATGCATATCCAGATAACGGCGTAAGAATCTAGGATTAAACTCGTGCGTCATACCTAGCATATCATGTGTCACTAATACCTGTCCATCTACACCTGCACCGGCGCCAATCCCTATTACTGGTATCGTAAGACTTTCTGCAACTTCCTTAGCAAGTTGAGCAGGGACTTTTTCCAATACTAGTGCAAAGCAACCTGCTTTTTGTAGCATCAAAGCGTCCTCTTTAAGCTTTGCAGCTTCTTCTTCTTCTTTAGCTCTTACCGTGTAAGTACCAAACTTATAAATACTTTGTGGTGTAAGCCCAAGATGACCCATAACAGGTATTCCTGCATTAAGAATGCGCTTGATACTTTCTTTCACTTCCTTACCTCCTTCAAGCTTGATGGAGTGACCTCCAGACTCTTTCATGATGCGTATAGCAGACCGTAAAGCCTCTTTAGGATCACTTTGATAACTTCCAAAAGGTAAATCAACAACAACCAGAGATCTCGTAATTGCACGTACAACAGATGAGGCATGATAAATCATCTGATCAAGCGTGATAGGCAATGTTGTCTCGTGACCAGCCATAACATTTGACGCACTATCTCCCACTAAGATGACATCTATGCCAGCGCCATCTACAATTCCAGCCATCGTATAATCATATGCTGTGAGCATTGATATTTTCTCACCTCGGGCTTTCATTTCAGTAAGAGATTTTACAGTAATACGTTTGTATTCTTTTTTGGCTGTAGACATTTTAGCTAGTTTTTGTGATGCAAAAATACTAAATTTAGAATCCTTTGTTATCTTACAATCTATGAAGCTTACTTATCTTTTTATACCCATGATTTGCGTGTTCTTTCTATTCGCTTTCGCGAAAGCAAATAGAAACAATAATTTGACTTCCGAACAAGAACAAGTAGACGAGGTCGAAGTACAAAAAGCTGTAGAAATTTTCTTTGAAGGTTTTCACTCACAAGACTCACTATTAATTAAAAAAGTAGTACACCAAGGTGTTATGATGCAATCTATAGGTAAAAGTAAGTCTGGAGATATAGAATTGAGTAATCAAAACTTTAATGAGTTTTTAAAATCAATTTGCTCGATACCTGACACGACAAGTTTTAGTGAAGTAATTCATGGTTATGAAATAAAAATGGATGGAAAAATGGCAAATGTGTGGACACCATACTCCTTTCTAATTAATGGTAATTTAAGTCATTGTGGCACAAATAGCTTTCAATTGTTTAAGCGCAATGGTATATGGAAGATTTTTTATATAGTAGATACTCGAAGCATAGAGGGGTGTGGGGAGCAAAGAGGGTAGATTGCTACTTATGAATTATTAGTTTAGTTTGTAAACTAGTCTAAAGTCCATATTAAACTCAAAACCTTTACTTAAACCTTCATTACGTCGTGGATTTGGATTTCCTATTATTGACCACGCATCAGATCTAAATTCTGAGAAGCTAGGGTTTTCAACATCGCTATAACTATTATCTTTAAAACGCATTCCCAAACCAAAATTTAAACGCAACATGAGCTTGTCTGACAATCTGGTATATTCACCGAAGTTAAATAAGAATCCGCTTTTTATGCGTTGATATGAAGCACTATCATAACGTATAAGCTCTACTGTACCATTTGCATCATTTATTGGTTTAAAACTATTATTAAGGTGAGTTTCTTTGCTATTTATGTAAAATAATTCTAAACCTATATAATTAGTAAATTTTTCACCCTTTCCTATAAAGTAAAGAACTTCTGGCCGTATTTCATAAAGACTATAATCCTCAATATCTGAGTTTGTAAAAGGTAAACCTTGAAATCCCACCCCTATACTTCCTCCAGCAGACCAGTGACTATTTATACCCTGTGTATACCCCATATTTATTCTAGGGAATGGCGTGATGGGACTTACAATACTAAGGCTCATGTAAGATCCTACAGGTATTCTTGAAATACTATCTCTACGTTCTATCCTATGAGCACGTTCTTCTAGGCGAGAAGCCCTTTTTTCCTCACGAGTAGTTTGTGCCTGCAATGCTTGAACAATAAAAAATAAAATAATAAATAAGCGGAAATTAGTTTTCATCTATTATAGGATATTAACTGGGTTCTTTACGAAGATGCATACAATTCAATTAGGTTGCGCTAGAAAAAAAATAAGCACTAACAATCAGATAATGCAACATTAATTGCAAGTCCTCCTTCTGAGGTTTCTTTATATTTAGTATTCATATCTTGAGCAGTTTGCCACATAGTATTAATTACTTTATCTAATGGAACTTTAGCATTTGCAGCATCACCGTCTAGAGCCATTTCACAGGCGTTTATCGCTTTAATCGCTCCCATTGCGTTTCTCTCTATACATGGTATCTGCACTAGACCTCCTATAGGATCACAGGTAAGACCAAGATGATGTTCCATCGCAATTTCACTGGCCATGAGCACCTGTTCTGGAGTACCTCCCATCAGTTCTGTAAGGGCGCCAGCAGCCATTGCACTAGAGACTCCTATTTCTGCCTGACAGCCACCCATTGCTGCAGAGATGGTAGCACCTTTTTTAAATAAACTACCTATTTCACCTGCTACTAGGAGATATTTCTTAATGTCCTCAAAATTTGCATCATGATTTTCAATCACTAAATAATACATTAATACTGCAGGGATTACGCCAGCACTTCCATTTGTAGGTGCTGTTACAACTCGACCTAGAGAAGCATTTACTTCATTTACAGCAAGAGCAAAACAGGAGACCCATTTCAATATTTCGCGAAAGCGTACTTCTGTTCCTCTAATCGCTTTAATCCACTCATACTTATCTGTGTAATCTTCCCCCTTTTGTAATTTTAAATGAGTATCATAAGCACGTCTGCGCACATTGAGGCCGCCAGGTAAGACTCCTTGTGTGTGACAACCTACGTACATAGAATCGAGCATGACATCCCAGATCTCTTTTAGACGTTTATCAATTTCTTCATCTGTATGGAGGTATTGCTCGTTTTCTAAAACAATTTGAGAAATGGGTTTGTTTTCTTGCTTACAAAATTTCAACAAATCTGTAGCTTTTTCGATAGGTCTTGGAAAACACTCAAAATGCATTCTTTTTGCCTTTGCACGTTTGCGCTCTTTTTGAACTACAAATCCTCCTCCTATAGAATAATACGTTTCTCTTACTTTTTTTTGATTCTCAAGGGTAGCCGTAAATCGCATTCCGTTGGGGTGAAAAGGGAGAAATTTTTTATTAAATATGATTTCTTGTTTTGGTGAAAACGTAATTGTTCTTTCACCATTGATAGAAATTCTATTGAAAAGTGTGATATCTTCTATAATTTTTGGGATATTTTCAATGGTGCAAGTTTCTGGATCTGCACCTGTCAAGCCCATTATTACTGCTACATCCGTAGCATGACCTACACCTGTTAATGAAAGGGAACCATAAAGGTCTACAGTTATAGAGTCTATAAGCTCAAATCTTTTTGTGTCTTTTAATTTTTTTATAAACCTTCCAGCGGCTCTCCATGGTCCTAATGTGTGTGAGCTTGAAGGGCCTACGCCTATTTTTAGCATATCAAAAATAGAAATAATCTCTATATATTTTGTCATACCTATTTTAGGGTTATAAAATATTTTAGTTGCATATGATTGTATATCTAAGTCACAAAAGCGCTTATTATTAGGGATTCAAATTTACTTTTTTTAACCGTGATGGACCGTGCATTATAGGAAAATATAGTCATAATAATTCCCTTCTTTTATTGTACGGCTTTTAAAGAAGTAAGTCAGTAAATTTTACTTTTCACTAATGAAAATGAACTGAATTCTAGGGTTTCAAATCACAAATGTAATCCTAAACTTCAATAAACAATATTTAATATATGCTTTCGCGAAAGCGTAATTGTTATTAATTAATTTGGATGAAATCAAACAATTAGATTCTCAAGAATTTATCTGCAATAATTGAAAAATTTAATGAATGTTTAGATAAAAGCCTCTAATTCATTAAAGATTTTGAAATAATCAAAATTAAAATTACAAAGCCATTATTTATAGAATGTAACGCCATAGACCATCCTATGTGATCGTTTTTAATTTTTACATATCCCATCATTATACCTGCCATGATGCGAGGAAATATAAGTGTGATAAGTGCTATATTAAGTGTAAAATCTTTAACATAGTTGTTAATATGAACAATTCCAAAGATTAAAGAGCTGATAAGTAATACCACAATTACATACTTATCTAAATAGCGTCGAATTCTTAGTGTACGGGATTGAGGTATAAGTTGGCGCAATACATAAAATGACACAAAAATTAAAACAGCTATAAATACTAGCTGTACAATCCAGTTAACATCACTAGGTATCATTTTATTTAAAAAAAATACGGGCCAAGAGCAGATTAATAAGATAAGATTGTCATGAGAAGGTTTTATTAATGTTCGGAACATCATTTCTTCAATTATAGGTGCAAAAATGACAGCTAAAATAAAAAGACGTAATGGATTTTTTGTCAACATAGCTTTCAGGAAATGTTGCTCATACTCTTCTTCAAATAGCTGAGGATAATAGTATTTTAGAACAGTATGAAGAATAAGGAAAAGTATGTACGCTCCCCAAAGTAAGAAGTAACATACTAAGAGTCTAGTGAGCTTTTCTGTTTTTATCAAGAATATAATTTTCCTATTAGTGGTCGTGAGCCTTGTTTTTGTTACAGATTTTCAAACTAATTATCAACTGGAAAGTAACCTAAATATTCTTTGATAGATATTTACTATTTCTTCAATGTAAAATGGCCATTTACAATACGCTTCATTCCAAGATCATTAGGCTCAGTAAATTCAACCCTAAACCAGTAGTCACTTGATGGCATGGACTGTTTATTAAATGTCCCGTCCCAACCTGCACTTGTAGATTTGATTTGCTTTAAAAGCTTCCCATAACGATCAAATATGTAAATTTTAGCATCTAAATTAGGTGCGTTATCAAGATTGATAATATTCCATGTATCATTTATTCCATCAGAGTTAGGCGTAAAAAACCTAGGGTAATCAATAATTTCTATCACTTGAGAATACTCGCCACAAGCTTGTGTAATAGCACGACCTACAATGGTATGATCCCCTGGTGCTATATTATAAAATAAGGTATCTAGTTGAAACGGACCATTATCTAAACTCCACTCATAGATAGTATCTGGATTGACACCGCTTATATTGAAAACCTCTAAGGTATAAGTGCCTTCAAGTGTGAACGACTCTTCAATTGTACGTATTTCAAATACAGGGCTGCTGGTCTCTACAAAAATAGTTTTAGCAGAAAATTCACACATCACCCCATTTGGATATAGAGCATTAATTTCTAATTCATATAGCCCACCATTTATTACTTCAATCATAGGTTGTTCAGAAAAGAACAGTCCATCTTTACTCCAATGGTAATTGTAAACTGTATCAGGGTAAGAATTTTCTACGGTTGCATCTATATTTATAGAGGTATTTGCGATACCTGTAGTAGTATCAATACATAATAGATCATTTTCTTTAGATAGAGTCGTATAAGGAGATGGAAATATTTCAATAGAAAAAGCTGTTATATTATTGCTGCCGCAACCTGCAGTGGTATCAAATACCCGTGCATATATGTTCTCAGAACCATTCATAGTGCTATAAGCGTTGGGGCTTTCAATAGCATTTTCATTAGCAGATGCATCTTCAAAGGATTGGTAATATACAACACGAACACCAGTGGCACCTCCTGAAACCTCTAAGTCTCTATCGCTGAGGTTAACGGTGGCCACATTTTGATCTGGTCTCATGTTAGCTTCCAATAGATCAGGACAGGTTTCTATATTGTGAGCATCAAAAGCATTAGGACTACTTTGTAATGTGACATTTATAGTAACACTTACGTCAGCACAGATCCCAGATACTTCGTAAAGATATTCTGAAAATGTATCAACATTGGGATCAAATAAATTTGTGCCACTTGCTAGGGGAGGAGTCCAAGTTCCTCCTTCTGGAGGATTCCCTGTAAATCTATCTAAAAGGTCTATTGGACCGTCATCTACACAAACTACTGTAGATGTATCTTCAGGATTAACTGCAAATCCAGAATAATAGCCAGCAAACCGCAAACCCAGCATTTTCAAATGCACCAAAAAGACCGGCTGCAATTGGACCATCTGCCTCAATAATTGCATTACCAGATAATCCACTTACATAATATGTTTCCCACTCGATAGTACCAGGATTTCCAAGTGCACTGCTAGAATCTAGTTCAGTTCCATTTATAGAAACATTTGTGCCAACTTTAGAAGTAATTAAAATATCTCCTGTGAATCGTTGAGGATTACCTGGATAAACTTCGGTTATTTCAGGTATTAAGTCTACTGTATTTTGAAAAAAACAGCTCAAAGGTGGGATAAAATTCATTCCCGGTGTTGCACTGGGAAAATTTGAAGCAGTATTAGTTCCAGACCGCCCTGCAAGCATTTGGTAAACATAGAGTGTTTTTGAGGGATCATTTGTACTGATGTACATATTTCTATGTTTTACATTTGATACAGGAAGGTATAAAGATGGATCTTCTATATAAAGAAAATCACCAGCATTTGGAATGTTCGTAAAGAATTCACCATTAACATATATATCCGTGTTATCTTTGTTTGCTATTACAACAGGAACCTCAGAAGAGTCGTTACCACCCCCACGAATAATCATATATTCAAAACCTGTTTTACTTTCATCAACAATTTGATCGATT
This sequence comes from Dokdonia sp. Hel_I_53, assembly GCF_007827465.1. NCBI lineage: Bacteria > Pseudomonadati > Bacteroidota > Flavobacteriia > Flavobacteriales > Flavobacteriaceae > Dokdonia > Dokdonia sp. Hel_I_53. Next base: position 1,109,565 of record NZ_VISL01000001.1, on the reverse strand, counting down.
AGCATATCCGATAAATCTTCTGCAAATTCACCTTGATAAAAGTTTCCATTTAAATTACCAGTATTTACTACAATTGGCTTATTTGATTCTAATAGTGCGCCTATAAAACCTTCACTGTTTAGAGAGGTGCCGCTGTAGCCTGAGACGACAAAAGTCTCTCCTGCATCAAGTATGGTAGTTGGGTTTAAGTCATTTTCAAAAACCATATCCAAAGCATTATAATCAGAAAAATTTATCGTTGTGCTATCCTCTGTAGCCATCACACTAGCAAAAAAGCTATGAGAAGGATTATCGTCAAAAAGTCGTGCGCTTCCTAGTCGAAATCGCGTGCCTAAAGCATCTTCCCCTTTAGTCGTTAAATAACCTGCGTGATTGGTAATATATGTACGCAAGCTCAAATAAATGACTTCATTAGCGCTAATTATTAACCCTTTTCCAAGCAAATTAGTATTTAGATCATCTCTATTAATTAATAGGGGAGAGTTATCACGTACATTAATTTCAAAACTTGCTGGTGATCCACTCCATACGCTGCGAGTCGCTAGTAATGCTCCATCTCCTGTTCTAATCGTAACACTTATAGGATTTGAGACATCCCCTTGTGGGGTTGATAAGTATAATGTTGCATTAGAAATTCCAACCCGGGAATGTAGAGGAGGTAAGTAGTGTGTTTTACCTAACTGTGCCATAGTAGACAAGGAAAGCAGTAGAAATATAAAGAGAGTAGCGTACTGTTTAAAAAGCATAGGCCTTCATTTATAGGCAATAGAGCTTTAAAAATACTCATAAATCATAGATTAATTGAATATAATCGGGAAAGAGATATAATTACATATATCGATGTTGTGTATAAAAAAACCCGCTCATAGAGCGGGTTCAAAAGTGAGATTGTATTATTAAATGAGGCTTACGCCTTATTTTACTTTATTGATAATTGCTTCAAAAGCATCTGGGTGATTCATAGCAAGGTCTGCAAGCACCTTACGGTTAAGCTCGATTCCATTTGCTTTAACTCCTCCCATAAACTGAGAATAAGACATCCCGTGCATACGAGCACCCGCATTAATACGAGTAATCCATAATGAGCGGAAATTTCTTTTATTCTGACGGCGGTCTCTGTATGCATATTGCATCGCTTTGTCTACCGCATTTTTTGCAACTGTCCAAACGTTTTTACGTCTTCCAAAGTAACCTTTGGCTTGCTTCATCACCTTTTTTCTTCGGGCTCTTTTAGCAACTGAATTTACTGATCTAGGCATAATTTAATGTGTTTTTGTAGTGTGCGCACGAAAATCGCGACTTTTAACTTACTCAGCACTAAGGCTAGCTCGTTGCTCCACTCCAGGGTTTAAATAATTTGTTTTAACCGGTTAAAGTGATTACTTAAGGTTAAGCATCAATTTAACATTGTTCTCATCAGCTTCGTGTACAAGACCGTCATGCGTTAGAGCAAGCTTACGTTTTTTAGATTTTTTTGTCAAAATGTGACTCTTAAAAGCGTGCTTTCTTTTGATTTTACCAGTTCCTGTAAGCTTGAAACGCTTCTTAGCACTGGATTTTGTTTTCATTTTAGGCATTTGTTCCTATTTTTTAATTAATCTCACTTTATTTTTAAGTTCCGCTTTCGCGAAAGCTTTTCTCATTAAACCCTTCTAACTCAAAAAGAGTAGAAGGGCTTTATTCTTAACTTGGATTTTTAGACAGTGAGAATTTTCTTAAATCCTGAAGTTCTATTTTTTCTTAGGTGCGATAAACATTGTCATTCGCTTTCCTTCTAATCTAGGAAGTTGTTCTACTTTACCTAATTCTTCTAGCTCTTGAGCTAGTCTAAGTAAAAGAATTTCTCCTTGATCTTTATAGATGATAGAACGACCTTTAAAGAAAACATATGCTTTTAATTTTGCTCCTTCTTTCAAGAACTTCTCAGCATGTTTCTTTTTAAATTCGTAATCGTGATCGTCTGTATTAGGACCAAAACGTATCTCTTTAATTACCACCTTGGAGGCTTTTGCCTTCATTACTTTCTCACGCTTCTTCTGCTCGTAAACAAACTTTTTATAGTCTATAATTTTACAAACTGGCGGGGCAGCGTTAGGTGATATCTCTACTAAGTCTAGCTCTTGTTCATTAGCTAGTGCTTGTGCTTTTTGGATAGGATAAATTCCTACTTCCACGTTGTCACCTACAAGACGCACTTCTTTAGCGCGAATTTTTTGGTTGATTTTGTGTTGGTCTTCCTTAATGATCCTTGCAGGACCTCTCGATCTTTTTCTACGTATTGCTATGGCGTTTCTATTTTAAATTAAACTTTATTCAAATTTTTTCATTGTGGCATCAATTTCGGTCGTTACAATTTTCGCGAAAGCGTCTATAGTCATGCTACCTAAGTCTTCTCCACCATGTCTTCTTACAGATATCGTGCCGTCTTTTTCTTCCTGTTCACCTATAATAATCATGAACGGAAGCTTTTGCATCTCAGCCTCTCTTATTTTTTTACCCATAGTTTCACTACGGTTATCTATAAGAGCGCGAATTTCGTGATTTTCCACCAAATTTAAAACATTCTGAGCATATTTTTCATATTTCTCACTCAAAGTCAGAATTGTAGCCTGTTGTGGCATGAGCCAAAGCGGGAAATTACCGCCAGTATGTTCTAATAAAATAGCAACAAATCGTTCCATACTCCCAAAAGGCGCACGGTGTATCATCACCGGGCGGTGCATCTCGTTGTCACTTCCTTTGTACTGTAATTCAAATCGTTCTGGTAGGTTATAATCTACTTGAATGGTACCTAGTTGCCAGCTGCGTCCTAGTGCATCTTTTACCATAAAGTCTAACTTAGGTCCGTAAAAAGCAGCTTCGCCAGTTTCTACAACATAATTTAATCCTTTAGTCTTTGCGGCATTGAGTATTGCATTTTCAGCTTTTACCCAATTTTCATCTGCACCTATGTATTTATCTGGATTTTCTGGATCGCGAAGTGATACTTGTGCGGTGAAGTTTTCAAATCCTAAAGACCCAAAAACATAAAGGACAAGATCTATCACCTTCATGAATTCTTCATCCAGCTGATCTGGAGTACAGAAAATATGAGCATCATCTTGTGTAAAACCACGAACACGAGTTAAACCATGTAACTCTCCAGATTGTTCGTAGCGATAAACGGTTCCAAATTCAGCAAAACGTTTAGGAAGCTCTTTGTAACTCCAAGGTCTGCTATTGTAAATTTCACAGTGGTGAGGACAGTTCATAGGTTTAAGTAAGAACTCTTCACCTTCATTCGGGGTATGTATGGGTTGAAAACTATCTGCACCATATTTAGCATAATGTCCAGAAGTTTCATAAAGCTCTTTTTGTCCAATATGAGGAGATACAACCATCTCGTATCCTTGCTTTTTCTGAGCATCTTTCAAGAAATTCTCTAGTCGCTCTCTTAAAGCAGCACCTTTAGGAAGCCATAAAGGAAGACCTTGTCCTACACGTTGTGAGAATGTAAAAAGCTCAAGCTCTTTACCTAATTTTCTATGATCACGTTTCTTTGCCTCTTCTAAAAGCTCTAAATATTCTTTAAGTTCTTTTTGCTTTGGAAATGAAGTTCCATAAATACGAGTAAGTTGTGGTTTATTTTCGTCACCACGCCAGTATGCACCAGCAACACTCATTACTTTTACGGCTTTAATAATCCCGGTATTGGGAATGTGGCCACCACGACATAAGTCTGTAAAATCATCGTGATCACAAAAAGTAATAGTTCCGTCTTCTAAGTTTTCAATAAGTTCTACTTTAAACTCATTTCCTTCGGTCTTATATTTATCAAGTGCTTCTTGCTTTGTAACAGCTCTCATTGAGAAATCATGCTTCCCACGAGCGATTTCAAGCATTTTATCTTCTATCTTTTTAAAGTCTTTATCAGAAATTGTCTGATCGCCCAGATCTACATCATAATAAAAACCATTCTCTATGGCAGGTCCTATGGTAAGCTTAGCTTCTGGGTAAAGCTTAAGAATAGCTTGTGCTAAGACGTGAGAAGAAGAATGGCGAAAAGCCGTTTTTCCCTCATCATCATTCCAAGTAAAAAGCGTGATAGAGCCATCGGTGGTAAGTGGGGTAGAGGTTTCAACAATCTCCCCGTTAAATTTTGCCGAAATTACATTGCGCGCAAGTCCTTCACTAATGCTCTTTGCAACATCCATTGGTGTTGCGCCGCTTTCCATTTGTTTTACATTACCATCTGGTAAAGTGATATTAATCATAAGTCTATTTTTATAGCAGGCAAAGATAGGGAGTTAAAGGTAGGTGTACAATGATACAGCGTTTCTAAAATGTGTTACTATATATAAGAGAGCTTTCCTCCGCTTCCGCGAAAATTTTCACCACCTATAATCTGCTCAATAATAGGGTAGTGGTATTGTATTTTAAGTGTATTTAAGAGCGTCTAAAATAAATCCTTAAATTTTCTTAATATTTTTCTTGTTTAGGACAAAGAAGTGTGTATCTTTGCCGTCCGTTTAAACGAGAGCGGGTAGTTCATTGAGAGTTTTTTACTGGAATAAATTATTTTAAAATATTTTTTAAAAAAGTGCTTTAGAATATAAAAAAGGGTTGTAGTTTTGCGCCCGCTTTGAGGGGTAAGATATTCGGAGATAAGTTCAGTAAAAGATTTGCGAGTTGAGGTTTAAATTTTCTTTAATTTTTTTTCTAAAAAAGTTGTCAGGATAAATTTAAGTTGTATATTTGCACCCGCTTAGAAAAACAGTAGTTAGCTAGGCGAAGTTCAGGAGTATTTTTAGAGAATGTTATGGTATAAAAGAAAGGTTCGATTCCTTTGCATTTAACAAAGAGTTTTTTGGTTTTGTTTTGAATAGAAATAGGATTAAAAAAAGTTCATTGATTTATTGAATTGACAGCGCGTATTAATACTTTCGGGTATTATTACAAAGAATTTGAAAACTAGAAGTTTATTATTGACCGGATATTTCTGTATTGTGAGTAGTTTAATATTATTAAAAACACACGATGAAGAGTTTGATCCTGGCTCAGGATGAACGCTAGCGGCAGGCTTAACACATGCAAGTCGAGGGGTAACATAAAGTGCTTGCACTTTGATGACGACCGGCGCACGGGTGCGTAACGCGTATAGAATCTACCTTATACTGGGGAATAGCCTTTGGAAACGAAGATTAATACCCCATAGTAAGTATTTATGGCATCATTTATACTTTAAAGTTTCGGCGGTATAAGATGACTATGCGTTCTATTAGTTTGTTGGTAAGGTAACGGCTTACCAAGACTACGATAGATAGGGGTCCTGAGAGGGAGATCCCCCACACTGGTACTGAGACACGGACCAGACTCCTACGGGAGGCAGCAGTGAGGAATATTGGACAATGGAGGCAACTCTGATCCAGCCATGCCGCGTGTAGGAAGACTGCCCTATGGGTTGTAAACTACTTTTATATGGGAAGAATAAGGTATATGTATATACTGATGACGGTACCATAAGAATAAGCACCGGCTAACTCCGTGCCAGCAGCCGCGGTAATACGGAGGGTGCAAGCGTTATCCGGAATCATTGGGTTTAAAGGGTCCGTAGGCGGGCTTGTAAGTCAGTGGTGAAAGTCTGTGGCTCAACCATAGAATTGCCATTGATACTGCAGGTCTTGAATTATTGTGAAGTGGTTAGAATATGTAGTGTAGCGGTGAAATGCTTAGAGATTACATAGAATACCGATTGCGAAGGCAGATCACTAACAATATATTGACGCTGATGGACGAAAGCGTAGGTAGCGAACAGGATTAGATACCCTGGTAGTCTACGCCGTAAACGATGGATACTAGTTGTTTGGCTTTCGGGCTGAGTGACTAAGCGAAAGTGATAAGTATCCCACCTGGGGAGTACGTTCGCAAGAATGAAACTCAAAGGAATTGACGGGGGCCCGCACAAGCGGTGGAGCATGTGGTTTAATTCGATGATACGCGAGGAACCTTACCAGGGCTTAAATGTAGTCTGACAGGGCCAGAGATGGCTTTTTCTTCGGACAGATTACAAGGTGCTGCATGGTTGTCGTCAGCTCGTGCCGTGAGGTGTCAGGTTAAGTCCTATAACGAGCGCAACCCCTGTGGTTAGTTGCCAGCGAGTAATGTCGGGAACTCTAGCCAGACTGCCGGTGCAAACCGTGAGGAAGGTGGGGATGACGTCAAATCATCACGGCCCTTACGTCCTGGGCCACACACGTGCTACAATGGTAGGGACAGAGAGCAGCCACTGGGCGACCAGGAGCGAATCTATAAACCCTATCTCAGTTCGGATTGGAGTCTGCAACTCGACTCCATGAAGCTGGAATCGCTAGTAATCGGATATCAGCCATGATCCGGTGAATACGTTCCCGGGCCTTGTACACACCGCCCGTCAAGCCATGGAAGCTGGGGGTACCTGAAGTCCGTTACCGCAAGGAGCGGCCTAGGGTAAAACTGGTAACTGGGGCTAAGTCGTAACAAGGTAGCCGTACCGGAAGGTGCGGCTGGAACACCTCCTTTCTAGAGCTTGTCCCTGCACTTGTGCTTACTAATTTATTAGTAAAACATCAAGAGTATACAGCAAAGCGACTTACGATACTGAAAGGTCAGTAATAGGTTTTAGTTTTCAATAGCTGTCGATTTAATTTTAATTTAATAAGTACATAGTAGTTTTACTTTAGTAATTAGTTTTTACTAGTAACTATTGTTTATTGACTATAGACTTATAAACAGTCTCATAGCTCAGCTGGTTAGAGCGCTACACTGATAATGTAGAGGTCGGCAGTTCGAGTCTGCCTGAGACTACTGGTCAATGACCAGACATATTTTAAAAGTATGTTTGATTATTGAATACCGCTTTCGCGAAAGCTTATAAATCGCAATGTTCATAAGTATTACATTTTGAAGGAAATTTTAGAAGTTGAGAATCATTACTTCGTCATTCGAAACACTGATGTCATCATCGGAATTTCATAGAAATGGGGGATTAGCTCAGCTGGCTAGAGCGCCTGCCTTGCACGCAGGAGGTCATCGGTTCGACTCCGATAT